>NZ_SDXQ01000037.1:0-137759 GCF_006964045.1 Arthrobacter sp. TS-15
TCATTACAACGCGACATAATGTAGATTATCGGCGTTCAAAGCGCGGGAGTAGAAGTAGCTGCCGGCCAGCGGGTTCTATGCCAGCCGGCAGCTCGCGGAGGTGTCAGGCGCCTACGTACGCTGCCAGGTGTTTGCCGGTCAGCGTCGATTTCCCGGCCACAAGCTCTGCGGGCGTTCCGGCGAAAACGATCGTGCCGCCGTCGTGACCCGCGCCAGGTCCGAGATCTATGATCCAGTCCGCGTGTGCCATTACAGCTTGGTGGTGTTCGATCACAATCACTGATTTTCCCGACTCCACCAGTCGATCCAGCATGCCCAGCAGGTTCTGGACATCGGCCAGGTGCAAGCCGGTGGTTGGCTCGTCGAGAATGTAAATGTCACCTTTTTCAGACATTTGCGTGGCCAACTTGAGTCGCTGGCGCTCACCGCCGGACAGTGTGGTGAGGGGCTGGCCGAGTGTTAGGTAACCGAGCCCAACGTCGGCAAGGCGATCGAGAATTTTGTGGGCAGCCGGGGTTCGGGCCCCCCCCTCGCTGAAAAAGACTTCCGCCTCATCTACAGACATTGCAAGCACCTCTGCAATATTCCGGCCCCCCAACTGATACTCAAGAACAGCCGCCTGGAAGCGCTTTCCTTCACATTCTTCACAGGGTGATTCAACGGTGGCCATGACGCCGAGATCCGTGTAGATGACACCTGCACCATTGCACGTGGGGCAGGCGCCTTCGGAGTTCGAACTAAAGAGCGCCGGCTTAACGCCATTGGCTTTGGCGAATGCCTTTCGGATAGGTTCCAGCAGTCCGGTATACGTGGCGGGATTACTCCTGCGCGAGCCCCGAATGGCACCCTGATCGATCACGAGGACGCCGTCCCGCTTGGCTACGGAACCATGAATCAGGGAACTCTTGCCGGAGCCGGCCACCCCGGTGAGGACACAATGAACGCCAAGGGGGATGTCGACGTCGACGTTCTTGAGGTTGTTCGTTGAGGCGTCCCGGATTTCCATGTGGCCCGTAGCGGAACGAAAGCTGTCCTTGATGGCCGCCCGGTCGTCCAGATGGCGTCCCGTGATGGTGTCGCTCCCCCGCAATCCCTCGAGGTCGCCCTCAAAACATACTGTGCCGCCTCCGGTACCGGCACCGGGCCCAAGGTCAACCACGTGGTCGGCAATCGCGATCGTCTCCGGCTTGTGTTCGACCACCAGCACAGTGTTGCCCTTGTCCCGAAGCTGTAGCAGCAGTTGGTTCATGCGCTCGATGTCGTGGGGGTGAAGGCCTATGGTGGGTTCGTCAAAGACGTAAGTGATATCGGTGAGTGATGAACCCAGATGGCGGATCATCTTGGTCCGCTGGGCCTCTCCCCCGGACAACGTGCCGGCCGGCCGGTCAAGGGACAGATAACCCAAACCAATTCCGGTGAAGGAATCCAGAAGGTGCTGGAGGCCCTTCAGTAATGGAGCAACGGAGGGTTCATCCAGCGAGCGGACCCAGCCTGCGAGGTCGCTGATCTGCATAGTGCAGACGTCGGCGATGCTCTTGCCGTTGATCTTGGAGGACCGGGCTTCGGGGCTAAGGCGTGTACCTTCGCATTCCGGGCACGTGGTGAAGGTGATGGCACGCTCCACAAACGCGCGGATGTGGGGCTGCAGGGCGTCTACGTCCTTGCTGAGCATCGACTTCTGGATCTTGGGGATGACGCCTTCGTAGGTGAGGTTGATGCCCTCCACTTTGATCTTGGTGGGCTCCCGGTACAGGAGATCGTGGAGTTCCTTCTTGGTGAATTTGGCAATGGGTTTGTCCATGTTGAAGAACCCTGAGCCGCTGAAGATTCGCCCGTACCAGCCATCCATGGTGTATCCGGGAATGGTGAGCGCGCCTTCGCTCAAGGACTTGGAGTCGTCATAGAGGGCCGTGAGATCAAAGTCATTGACCGCCCCCATGCCCTCACATCGGGAACACATTCCGCCCAGGCGATTGAACGAGGCCTTCTCGGTCTTCGTTTTGCCTTCGCCGCGTTCGACGGTGATGGCGCCACTCGCCTTCACCGTGGGAACATTGAAAGAGTAGGCGTTGGGTGAGCCGATGTGGGGTTGGCCGAGGCGGCTGAACAGGATCCGCAGCATGGCATTGGCGTCTGTTGCGGTACCCACTGTGGAGCGCGGGTTGGAGCCCATCCGTTCCTGGTCCACAATGATCGCGGTGGTCAAACCTTCAAGGACATCGACGTCGGGGCGGGCCAGGGAGGGCATGAAACCCTGCACAAAGGCACTATAGGTTTCGTTGATCATGCGTTGTGACTCTGCCGCGATAGTGGCAAAAACCAGTGAACTCTTCCCGGAGCCGGAGACGCCTGTGAAGACAGTGAGCCGGCGCTTCGGGATTTCGATGCTGATGTCTTTGAGGTTGTTTTCACGTGCACCTTGGACCCGGATCAGATCGTGGGTATCCGCAACGTGGGACCCCGGAGATTGTGTGTCCGTGCTCGCGGCAATAGTCATGATTTCTCCATCTGTTAGGCGGCGCTGCAAAACAGTCCCTCGTCGGCGTCGCCTGGCTCACACTGACCAGCCTCGGCCAGTAGCTTCGATTCTGCCATTGTCTTCCAAGGTTTACTCGCTAAGAATGAAGCATGCCGGTATACATGAGGTCCCTTGAAACCGCAGTTCCGCAAACCATCCTTGTCCAGCAGCAAGCCCGAGACGTCTTCGCATCACAGCCCGGACTGACACGGCTGGGAACCCGACTAGTCAGCACATGCTTCGACTCAGCAGCCATAGACACCCGATACACCGCCGTAGCCGAACTCAGCCTAGATGCGCACCCCGAAAATCCGCAGTTTTTTGACCCCGAAACCAACCAGGTCCTCAGCCCCAGCACCAAGGTCCGGAATGAGATCTTCGCAACCGAAGCCACCAAGTTGTTCGTCGAGGCCGGCAAAGCTGCAGTGGCCCAGGCGCCGGGTATAGATCTTGATGACATCACCCACGTGATCACGGTGTCCTGCACCGGTTTCTTCAACCCCGGTCCTGACTACAAGGTGGTCCGCGCTTTAGGCCTCAATCCTGCCGTGCAGCGGTACCACCTGGGATTCATGGGCTGCTACGCGGCCTTCCCTGCCCTCAAAGCAGCCAAGCAGTTCTGCGTTGCAGACCCCACAGCGGTTGTCCTGGTGATCTGCGTAGAACTCTGTTCCCTGCATGTGAGGACGTCGAACGATCCCGACACCATCATGGGATCGGCGATTTTCGGTGATGGCGCGGCGGCCGCGGTCGTAAGTGCCCGGGAGCTGCAAGGGCCGGAACCGGCCATCCGGCTCGATCACTTCGAAACGGTCCTGACGCCGGTGGGCGAGGAAGCCATGGCCTGGAACATTGGGGACGAAGGATTCGAAATGGTCTTGGGATCGTACGTTCCGCACATCATTGAAGAACACATCACCGGTGCCTTGGCGCCACTGCTCGCCAAAGAGCCATCGTTGGATGGCTTGCCCTACCGAGATATTACCCACTGGGCCATACACCCTGGCGGCCGAAGCATCCTGGACAAAGTCGAGTCAAAACTGGAACTGACGCAGGAGCAGCTGGTCCCGGCCCGGGAGACTTTACGGGAATACGGCAACATGAGCAGCGCCACGGTGTTGTTCGTCCTCAAGTACATGTTGGAGAGGGCAGCAGCCGAACATGAGGAACGGATCTGCTCCATGGCATTCGGCCCGGGTCTGACGGTGGAAACGGGACTCTTCACGCTGGTCTCCCCTGCTCTGTGAGTCCATTTGGGTCCCTGCGGGTCAGGGATGTGAAAGCCGTCGAGGAGATGGACAGGGCCGATTGCGACCCCACACGCCTCTACAGGACTTATGCGCGCTTCCCGGTGGTGAACGCCTTGCTGTCGGGATGGCACGGGACGTATCGTCAACGTCTCCTTCCGTTGCTGGCCGAGCACAGTGCGGTTTCGGTGCTGGACATCGGGTGTGGCAGCGGCGACGTAGCCCGGAGCCTGGTTCGGTGGGCCCGGCGGGACGGATTCCGGCTTACGGTGACGGCAATCGATCCGGACGAGAGGGCCTTCACCTTTGCGTCCCGCAAGCCTCCAGTGGAGGGGGTCGTGTACCTCAATGCCCACAGTTCCGAGCTCGTCGCTGACGGCCGGAAGTTCGACGTCGTCATCTCCAACCACATCCTTCATCACCTCGACCCAGGGCAGCTTGCGGAGGTCCTTCACGATTCCGAGTCGCTGAGCCGGGGGCTGTGCCTGCATAACGATCTCAACCGAAGCAACATCGCATACATGCTGTTCATGGCAGGCTTCTGGCCTTTGGGTGTGGGCTCATACATCTGTGGTGATGGCTTGACGTCCATCAGGCGCAGTTACACCGCGGAGGAACTAAGAGCTGCCGTTCCGGCCTCGTGGTCGGTTGAGAGAAACGGCCCGTGGCACCACTTGCTCGTCCGTGCGCTCGAGGATGATCGTGACTGACGTCGTGATCGTTGGTGCCGGGCCGGTAGGGCTGTTCATGGGCGTGCTGTTGCTTCAGCAGGGGCATCAGGTCCGGATCCTTGAGCGCCGGAGCAGCAGGAGCAACCGTTCGCGGGCTATCGGAATTCACCCGCCGGCACTGGCGGAGCTGGCGCGCGCAGGTGTTGCGGACCATCTGATAGCAGCCGGTGTCCGCATCAATCGGGGTGTCGCTTACAGTCAGAGGCGCAGGGTGGCCGAACTCGGGTTCGACGGAGATGCCCGCTATCCCTACATTCTGGCTGTGCCGCAGACGGTCACTGAGGAGACGTTGGAGCTGGCGGTGCATGATCTGGACGTCGGAGCCATTGTCCGGGGTGCCCATGTTCGGGAGGTTGCGGAAGAACGCGGCTCCGTGCGTACCGTTGCGAATTGTCTTGGCGGCGTTCAGGAGTTCAGAAGCCAGCTGGTGGTGGCTGCCGACGGCGCGCACTCAGCCATTCGCCGCCATTACCTGCCGGGTTTGCAGGCACGGGGCTATCCGGACTGCTACATTATGGGCGATTTCCCGGATGCCACCGGCCATGGCTCCGATGCGGTGCTGTACTTGGAGCCTGCCGGAATCGTGGAGTCCTTCCCCCTGCCACAAGGTCTCCGCAGATGGGTGGTGAGGCTGGGCTCGCCGGAAAAGAACCCGACGGCGGATAAGCTGGCCGACTTGGTCCTGGCCAGGACCGGTGAGGTGCTCCATGTTCCCGGCAACTCGATGCTCAGCGCCTTCGAAGTACGGTCGCGCCTGGCTCAACTCATGGTTCACGGCAGAGTGGTGCTGTTGGGGGACGCAGCCCACGAAATCAGCCCCATCGGAGGGCAGGGCATGAACCTTGGCTGGTTGGATGCTGCGGCGCTGGCCCCGATCATCGATGCTTCTTTCCGCGGTGCCGACGTCGGGCCCGACCTAGCGGACTTTGAGAAGTCCCGCAGAAAGGCGGCGCGCCGCGCATCGCGCCAGGCTGGACTCAACATGGCTCTGGGAAGACCTCTCCCGCCTTACGTGATGTCAGTCAGGAATGCAGCTTTCGCAATGGCCTTGGACATGCCGGCAATTTCAGGGCTGGTGGAGCGACGCTTCACCATGCGTTAGGTGCTCCGGGGCTGGGCTATTCGGGGGTTGTGTAATAGCAGTCGTACGTATCCTGGCTGGTGATCAACCCGTCCCGAAGCTCAAAGACAGCAGTGCTCCTGGCTCGGATGGTATCGCCACGGTCCCAGTGTGGAAGGTCAAGCAGCAAGGTGGCAGACCAGTTCATTTCCAGCACCACACGGTTGTCCTGGCTCGTTGTCCGGACCACCTCAAACTTCTGATCGGAAACGATGTCCTTGCTGTGGTCGGCGCCGGCCAGGGTCTCGGCAAGGTTCCGCGTTGAGCCGGTTTTGGACAGAGCATGCGGCCACTCGGTGAGCTTGAAATCGTCCGCCAGGAAGGGTCGGATTTCAGCGGCCCCGCCGCCGGCTTCCACCGTTCGAACGAACCCGAGTACACAATCCAAAGGGGTGGAATCGATCATCCATTGAGCCTAGCCCAACTCGGGAACGCCTTGTGGAGCGTTAGGCTCACTGTATGACGCACCAACCTCATCCGGGGGCCACGAGCCCTGCCACGGACTACAACCCGATCCGCATTCGTGACGCTGTTCGCCGGTTGCTGGATACGGAGGGGCTTCCGCCCATTGTTCAGGCCGGACACCCCGTATTGCGTCAGCTGGCAGCGCCATACGAAGGCCAGCTCGACGATGCGGAGTTGGCGGCTTTCATTGAGCAGATGAGGGCTGTCATGCATGCCGCACCGGGAGTCGGTTTGGCAGCTCCCCAACTGGGCATCCCATTGCAAGTGGCCGTACTGGAGGACAAATACCCGGTGGAACCGGAGTCAGCTGCCGTGCGTCACCGGGAGCAGCTGGAATTCCTGGCCATCGTCAACCCGCAGTACCGCCCGCTCGGAACCGAGACCGCCTCGTTCTATGAGGGGTGCCTCTCGGTCAGCGGGTATCAGGCGGTAGTGACCCGTCACCGGAACGTGGAATTGCGCTACACCAGTCCAACGGGCGAGTCCACGGAAGCCTGGTATTCAGGGTGGCAGGCCCGCATTGTGCAGCACGAAACGGATCACCTTCACGGCATCCTTTACCTGGACCGGGCCGAACTGCGATCGTTATCCAGCAATGCCGAGCACTCGGCGCGCTGGTCTGCTCCGGAGATTGACGAGGCTCGCCGGGCGCTTGGATTCTTTCGCTGACTCCGGCTAGTCATCCAGGTTATTGACCTCGGTGGGGAGGTACCGTGCCCACCAGCGGAGGATGTGCTCGAAGCGTTGCCTTCGGTGATGGGGGGTGCCGGACCGTGACAACTCGTGATCCTCGCCGGGGAAGATCAGCAAGGAGGTGTCCACTCCCTTCGCCTTCAGATGCGAGTAGTAGCGCTGGCCCTGTTCGATGGGGCACCGAAGATCGTTCTCGCTGTGAATGACCAGGGTGGGTGTATCGACACTTGAGACTACGGCCATGGGACTTTGAGCCTCCATTTGTTCCGCTGTTCCTCCGGTGTATTCGGTCCCGAAGAACCAGCCGATGTCAGCTGAACCTGCAAAGCTGACGGGGTCCAGGAAACCGCGCTCCACGATCGCGCCTTTGAACCGGTGGTCGTGCGCGATGGTCCAGGCGGTGAGATAGCCGCCGTAGGAGCCACCCATGATTCCCACGCGTTCCTTATCCAAGGCGGCAAACGAGGCCAACGCTGAGTCCAGGAATGCCAGCACGTCCTGCATGTCCACAGTCCCCATGCGCTCCTTGACGGCACGGCCGTGGGCTTGTCCGTAGCCGGATGACCCGCGTGGATTACACATCACAACGGCGTAACCGGCAGCAGCATAGACCTGGGCTTCGTCAAAGAAAGCACCGGTGTATTGGGCGAAAGGGCCGCCGTGGATGGAGAGGAGGACGGGGTGGGGACCAGGTCCGTCAGGGAACACCACCCAACCGTGCACAGGGTGCCCATCGGCGGATTCGGCATCGAAATCCAAGGGCTCCACCACCCGGGAGTTGTTGCGCAAGGGTGCGGAGAAGTCCGTGAGGAGGCGGATCTCGCCGCGTTCCAGGGAGGCGACGTCCCCCACTGTGGAGGCGTCCGAGAAACTCACGGCCATTTCGCCGTTTGCCGCCACTGTGGCCCCGGTAACCACCTTGGCACCATGAACCAGGGGTGTGATCCCGCCAACTGCGGTGACATCGAGCAGCTCGACGCTTCCCAGCGCTGTATTCAGAACCAGAACGCTGTCGGGACCGCTGGGCTCCAGCGGTCCCGACACATCCAAATGCTCGACGTCGGTCAGCGCCACCGCTTCTCCCCCAGCAATGGGCATGGCGTACAGAACCGCGTTCCGGGCCACGAAGTCCTTGCCGGTGTCACCCAGGTCCTGCGCGGTGTAAAAGAGCCACTGGCCATCCGTGGAGGGGCGCACAGCCGTGACGGTCTGCAGGCTCTTGTTGGAAGGTTCGACGGCGGTTGGCTGGCCGCCGTCGGCGTCCACCCGATAGACGGAGGTGACAAGATCGTCGTCGTGTCCTTCATGGAGGGCGGCGACGAAGTAGAGGCGGGTGCCGTCGGCTGAAAAGCATGGTGACTCATGGTCTGAGTCACCAAAAGTGACCTGCCGTGCAGAGGGAAGTCCTGTCATCTCAAGTGCGGGCTGTTCGTGCGCAGCCCTACCCCTCGCAGCGACTGCCGGCTCGCCGCCCAGTTCCGGCACTTCGACCACAAACAACTGCTGGCGCTGGTCAGCGGTGTAGCCGATGCCGTTCATCCGGTACTGGTTGGCGGTGATCAATCGGGCGTCTTCTCCGCCGGAGGTGACCCCATCCATAGTTCCGTAGCGTCCTTGTTCCGGCACCCGGGATTGGAACACAATGCGGTGGGAATCAGGTGCCCACACGAACCCACCTACGCCCGCGTGCTGCTCGGTGATCTGCTGCGGCTCGCCACCTGCGGCTTCCACGACAAAGAGTTGCGGCTTACCGTCCGGATCGCACCTCAGGAAGGCAAGAACAAGGCCGTCCGGGGAGAACGCCGGGGAACTGTCCCTGAATCCTCGTGTGATGCGTCGCGAATACTTGGTGGTGTCCAAGGGAATGCTCCACAACTGACCCACATAACTGTCAGCATCAAAATCCGGCCGCGTGACGGAAACCACCGCCTTGGTGCCATCGGGGTGGATTGCCGGGGCGGATACGGAGTTCAGCAGATGCAGTTGCTCGGGTTTCACGATGGTGAGCCTAGCCCGGCACTTCGGCCCCAGGCCCTAGACACTCCGGCCGCCGTAGGATTGGAGCCATGTTGTCCGATGCCGTTGCTGCCCTCCGTTGTCCTGTTTGCCAAGGGGCGCTCCAGCTCAGTCAGGGCCACCAACAAACCCTCGTCTGTGAGGCCGGGCACCAGTTCGACGCCGCAAAACAGGGCTACTTCAACCTGCTGACGGGCAAAGGC
This sequence comes from Arthrobacter sp. TS-15, assembly GCF_006964045.1. Taxonomy (NCBI): domain Bacteria; kingdom Bacillati; phylum Actinomycetota; class Actinomycetes; order Micrococcales; family Micrococcaceae; genus Arthrobacter; species Arthrobacter sp. TS-15. Next base: position 8,994 of record NZ_SDXQ01000037.1, read on the forward strand.
ACGGTCTTCGAAGCGGACTCGGCAGATATGGTTGCCGCGCGGTACAGGTTTCTGGACGCAGGGCACTACTCCGGACTCGCGCAGGCTGTAGCAGCAGCGGCTACCGGATCACTTCAGCGCCCCGGGGCCGTGGTTCTCGACGCAGGTACTGGCACAGGCCACTACCTGCGGGCGGTCCTTGAGCGGTCCGGGGCATCAGGAATCGGTGTGGACATCTCCAAATTCGCGCTGAGGCGTGCCGCCCGGCTCAATCCGGAAGCAGCCAACCTGGTATGGGACATCTGGCGTCCGCTGCCCATGATGGACAACACCGCGGACGTTGTCACGGTAGTTTTCGCACCGCGAAACCCCGCAGAGTTTGCCAGGGTGCTTCGGCCGGGCGGCTCGTTGATCGTTGTGACGCCCCGGCCCGGCCACCTTGCCGAGATCGCAGCCCGGGCAGGCATGCTCAGCATTGAGGATGGCAAAGAGGAGCGGCTGGTGGACTCCATGCGGGAATATTTCGACTCCGGCACCAGCCAAAACCTCGACCTTCCCCTGACACTGAGCGGCCCGGAGGTGGCCGACCTCGCCTACATGGGTCCGGCCGGACACCACGTGCAGCGCGAAGAGTTGGCGGAGTTGGCCGCTGTGGAAGGTTCAGTGGCCGCCACTGCGAAGTTCCGGATCAGCGAATTCGCCGTGTCCTGACGTGGGACGGAACGTCGGGCTAGGATGGAGGAACAGCGACTGTGATCCCGCCCGCGGGATCCGGGACCAAGGGGGAAATGATGTTCGAATGGCTCGGCGAGAATTGGTGGGCTCTCTGGCTCACAGTCTTCCTCGCGTTCGCAGTGGTGGAGATGCTTACCCTCGACCTCTTTTTCATCATGCTGGGCGGCGGAGCCCTGGCCGGGCTGATCGCCGACTTCGCGGGAGCCGATTTCTGGCTTCAGATCGTGATTTTCTCCGTGGTCTCCCTCCTGATGATTGTCTTTGTCCGGCCTGTTGCCATGAAGCACCTGCATAAGGGGCCTGCGGAACAGCGCAGCAATATCGACCGACTCATCGGTCAGTCCGCCCTCGTCATCGAAGCCGTGAGCGGAACCAGCGGACTGGTCAAGATCGGCGGCGACGTGTGGAGCGCCCGCAGCACGGCCGGCGTTCTTGATGCCGGTGCAACAGTCCAGGTCACACGGATTGACGGTGCGACGGCGGTAGTAGCCTCGCCCGCCGAGAACAGCCCGCGCTAAAGCGCGCCCATAAGTTCAGCGGTTGCCGATGCGGGCAGCCTGCCCGCGTTCAGCCGCATCAAACCACGCAATTGGGGAATGAAGGAGATGTATGGACGGCTTAGGAGGAACAGCAGCAGCAATTGTGCTGATTGTTCTCGTCATTTTTGTCATCATCGTGTTGGTCCGTTCGGTGAGGATCATCCCGCAGGCACGTGCCGGCGTCGTTGAACGCCTCGGCAAGTATCAGCGGACACTCAACCCGGGACTGACCATCCTGATCCCGTTCGTCGACCGGCTCCTGCCGTTGCTCGACCTCCGCGAGCAAGTAGTGTCGTTCCCGCCTCAGCCGGTCATCACCGAGGACAACTTGGTGGTCTCGATCGACACCGTTGTCTACTTCCAAGTTACCGATCCCCGGGCCGCAACCTACGAGATCGCCAACTACATCCAGGCTGTGGAACAGCTGACCACCACCACACTTCGTAATGTGGTGGGCGGGCTCAACCTTGAAGAAGCACTCACATCCCGCGATCAGATCAATGGTCAACTGCGTGGTGTCCTGGACGAAGCAACGGGTCGCTGGGGCATTCGCGTGTCCCGTGTGGAGTTGAAGGCGATTGATCCGCCCCACTCCATTCAGGACTCGATGGAAAAGCAGATGCGCGCTGAGCGTGATCGTCGTGCAGCCATCCTGACTGCCGAAGGCACCAAGCAGTCGCAGATCCTTACCGCCGAAGGCCAGCGGCAAGCTGCCATCCTCGCGGCTGAAGGTGATGCGAAGGCGGCCATCCTGAGGGCTGACGGTGAAGCCCAGGCCATTCAGAAGGTCTTCGATGCCATTCACAAGGGCAACCCGGACCAGAAGCTCCTTGCGTACCAGTACTTGCAGACGCTTCCCAAGATCGCTGAGGGAAGCTCGAACAAGCTCTGGATCATTCCCAGTGAAGTCGGCGAGGCACTCAAGGGCATCGGCGGTGCGCTTGGAGGTAACAACGGGGACTCCCCCGTCGGGCTCTTCGGCGGTGCTGAAGAGGCCAGGACGTCCGAGCCAGCGGGAACACCCCAGCAGCCACGGCCTGCTGAATAACGCCAATCGCAACGCCTCCGAGCGGTCAGCCATCCAGGCTGGCCGCTCGTTGTTTGTTCCTTCTTTTGAGTAGTGGGCGAAGATCCGCGTATAATGGGATATTTGTCCGGCTGGTTCAGCGTGGATGGAACATAAAAGCTTGGCCAGGCGTTGCAATTAGTGATGCAAGGTGTGCAGAAGTAGTCCGTAAGGGACGTGAAAACGGCTTACGGCTAGCGCGGGGTTCCTGCTCCGCGAACAGACAGAGGGAGTAATCATGAGCGATCGCAGCCTGCGGGGTATGCGTCTTGGCGCCCAAAGCATGGAAACAGAATCCGGCGTTGAACCGGCACCGCGCCAGCGGGTCGAGTACCGTTGCGAGGATGGCGAGCAGGTCTTCGTAACCTTCTCCTCCGAAGCCGAAATTCCCCCCGTTTGGGTATCCAAGACCGGCAAAGAAGCGCTGCTGGTTGATGGCGAGCGTCCTGTGGATGCCAACGAGAAAGCTGTCCGCACCCACTGGGACATGCTTCTGGAACGCCGCAGCCTTCCCGAGCTCGAACAGATCCTTGAGGATCGTCTGAACATCCTGCGTGAGCGCCGCGGAGAGCGCCGCTCCGCCTAGACGGTCACAGACTGTCAGCAGAAAGGCCGGGTCCGGAATCCCTCACGGGAGCCGGACCCGGCCTTTCTGTGTTCTGAAAGTGTGGAGTTGCGTGTTGGGGTTACTTAGCTTCTGCCGATGACTTGCGGGTGAGCTTTGCCCACCGGGCTGCGAGTCCCCATTTGGTGACGTTGATCATTGCCTCAACCACGATGTTGCCGCTCATCTTCGATGCACCGAGCTCTCGCTCGACAAACGTGATGGGGCGCTCTTCGATGCGGAGCCCAAGCTTGGCCACGCGCCATGCAAGATCCACCTGGAAGCCATAACCAACGGACTCCACCTCCTCCAGGTTCAACGCTTCCAGCGTGCTGCGTCGGAAGGCTCGGTAGCCCCCGGTGACGTCCTTGATCTTGACGCCCAGCATAATGCGGGCGTAGGTGCTGCCGATGCGGGAGATTGCCTGGCGGTAGAGCGGCCAGTTAACTACGCTGCCACCTGGAACCCACCGGGAGCCCATGGCAAGATCTGCCCCGTCCTCCACGGCCTTGAGCAGAAGAGGCAACTGCTCCGGCTTGTGCGAACCGTCGGCATCCATTTCCACCAGGACGTCATAGCCTGCGGCCAGTCCCCACTTGAAGCCTGCGATGTAGGCAGCTCCAAGGCCTTCCTTCCCTTTGCGGTGAAGGACATGCACCTGGCTGTCCTCTGCTGCGAAGTCGTCGGCAAGCTTTCCCGTGCCGTCAGGACTGTTGTCGTCGACCACCAGGACATCGGAGTGCGGCACTGCTGCGCGCAACCGTCCCAATGTCACGGGGAGCGATTCCAGCTCGTTGTAGGTGGGAATGATCGTCAAGACACGCAAGAAGAGGCCTTTCCTTGATGGAGCGGTCAGTGCGCCTGAGCAGCCTGGCGGCTTGCAATCTGGCGCAACTCTCCATTATAGGACGACGGCGGGGACGCATTTGGCGGCTGTGATGACAGACACAGGCCACGCTTTCGTCGCCGCGGACATCAGACCCGCAGTGACTCGTGGGCGAACAATTCGTGTCCCTCCCGGACGGTTTGTAGGCAACGGGGGTCGCTGCCGGTGTCCAGGGCCGGCAAGAGCGGCGTCCGAGCGCGGGGATCCGTGCTCCATGACTGCACCCGGCTATCAGCCACCTGGACCATCAGTTCATCCACTTCCCACACGGCGAAACTCGCCGGAGCGCCTGGTACCAGCTGCCCCATGAGGGGGTTCCGGTGCTTGGTAGCCCGCCACCCCGCCCGCGTGTGCCCCAGGAAAGCGGCACGAGCCGAAATTCTCTGTTCCGGGTTGCTGTGCTCCAAGCAGGCTCGAACGCTCGCCCACGGGCGGAGGGGGGTTACCGGGCTATCGCTTCCGAAGGCTATGGGGACGCCGCTCGCGTAAAAGGAAGCAAACGGATTCATCTTCTGGCTGCGGGCACCCAAACGCTGCTCGTAGAGACCACCTGCAGCACCCCATAAGGCGTCGAAAACAGGCTGAACACTGACCGACACGGAGTACTTGGCCAAACGATCGATGGCGGACTGGTCGGCCATTTCCACGTGTTCGAGTCTGTGGCCGGCTGCCCGGATACGCTGCTCCCCCACCTCGGCCGCTGCGGCGTCAAAGGCGTCCAGCACAGCGCCCAGACCGGCATCACCTATGACGTGGAAGCCGGCTTGGATCCCCAGCAGCGACGTGGCTACAAGGTGGTTGGCGGCCTCGTCCACTGAAAGGTACAAACTCCCGCGTTGACCGCCGGCATCGGAGTAATCCTCTGCGAGGGCCGCCGTGCGGGATCCGATTGAGCCGTCCATGTTGAGGTCACCAGCGAGGCCCAGCACCTTGGTGCCCAAGCTATCCAGAATGGCCTGCGCTTGCTCCTGTGAGGCGGCAAGCTCGCCCCAGTAAGGGAGAACCTCCGGCATGTTCGCGAGCTCGTTCCAGGACGTGGCCATTCTCAGGTCCTCAGGCCCGCAAATGTGAGGTGCGGACATCTCGGCCATGGCAACGTAGCCGTGGGAAGCTGCTTCCTGCAGCGCCGATTCCTGGTAGCTTCGCCGGTCCGGCTCCTGGAAATTCCTGGCAGTGAGGCGGGCGGCCGTATGTGCTGCCCGGACCACGCGGGCTTCCCCGGAAAAGCCGTCCAAGGTGGTAAGCCCAGCTGCCGCAGCAAGCGAGGCCGAAACGAGGGCTGAATGGACGTCGATGCGTGAGAGGTAGACGTGCCGTCCGCCGGCGNNCTTCCAACGTTGGGAGGCTGGGATCGTTCCACGTCGTTTCATCCCAACCATGGCCCAGCACTGGACCAGTGCCGCCGGCGGAGGCAACGACGTCGAGCAATTCCCTCGATGAGCGGACCGCGTCCAGCTGCAGTCCCGACAGGGCAAGGCCCGTCTCCGTCAGGTGTGCATGGGAGTCGACAAAGCCCGGAGCAAGGAGGGCGCCCCGGAGGTCGATGATCTCCATGGACGAGTCGGCAATGGACGTCGCGGCCTGCTCGGAGCCCACCCAGGCAACGGTATCGCCGTCCACCACCATGGCTGTGGCAAAGGGATCTGCCGCAGTATAGATCGAACCATTTCTGTACATAGTGACCTTGCGGCCCGTGGTGTTGCGGTCCGGGCCGGTTGGCGCGCCTGGCTGGTTCATGCGTTCTGCTCCTTGAACATGGAAAGCTGTCTTTCGGGGAAGGTGGGCTAAGCCACCGTGGAGTAGGCCACCACACCGCGGCGGACCACATCAATTGATTCCCGGCATATGCGTGCCACACGTGGGTCCAGCTGCGGGATCTTGGCCAGCTGGTCAAGGAGGTCCACCACTTGCTTGGCCCACCGTACAAAGTCTCCGGCTGCGAGGTCGGTGCCGCTCAGCACGTCCTGAAGGTGGCGGCCTCTGGCCCACTTGTACATGGGCCACACCAGTCCAAGTTCCGGTTCGCCGGTCAAAGGCAGCCTGTTGCGTTCCTCAGTATCTTCGAGTTGGGACCACTCGCGGATAACGATGTCGACGGCCGATTCCAGTGACACAGAAGGCATCTTGGGCCGCAGCCCGCGGTCTTCCCGTTTGGCCTGGTACACCAAGGTGCTCGCCAGAGCGGCCAGTTCAGCAGCGTCGAGGTCGTCGATGGCGCCGCGACGAACTGTCTGGGAAATGAGCAGGTCCTTCTCGCCGTAGATCCGGCGAAGCCTCTGTCCGTCGGCACTTATGGTGACGTGTCCGGCGTCGTTCGTTTCCAGGTATCCGTAAACCGAAAGAACATCGCACACACGGTCGAACGTCTTGGCAATAGTGTTGGTCCTGCTTTGGATTTGGCGGACCAGCCCGTCGGTCTCCCGGCGCAGCTTCCACCAACGCTCCGACCACCGTGCGTGGTCTTCGCGTTCGCTGCAGCCATGGCAAGGATGGGCCCTCAGCGCCCGCCGAAGATCCGCGATCTTCTTTTCCTGATCCGGCAGGCGGGCTCCGAGACCAAAGTCTTCGTGCCTGCTGTTACGCCGGCTGTGGGGAGCGTCTTCGCTGATGGCGTGCCGCATGGATGAAGCGAGGTCCCGGCGCGCCTTGGGAACCTTGGCGTTGAAGGACTTCGGGATGCGGATACGCGTCACCGGAGACACCGGGCCATCGAGGTCGTGGACGCCGATGCGTCGCAGCTGGTTGTCGGAGGTGAGCACCGAGGGCCGCGGTTCACGCGCATTCCGGTCCACCTCCAGCACCACAGCGTGTCCCGCGAGCCGGCCGCTGTAAATGCTGATCACATCGCCGGGAATTAATCGCGTGAGGGAATCAGCAACATGGGACTTCCGGGCGCGTTGGTGGTCGCGGGCGGCGAAATTCTCAGCATCGCTGAGTTCGCGCCGGAGCTTGCCGTATTCTGTGAAGTCGCCCAAGTGGCACTGCATGGATTTGGCGTAGCCTGCCAGCGACTCTTCACGCCCACGCACCTGCCGGGCAAGTCCAACAACGGATCGGTCAGCTTGGAACTGGGCAAAAGAGGATTCGAGGATCTCACGTGCCCGGACCCGTCCGAACTGGGCAATCAGGTTGATGCTCATGTTGTACGTAGGACGGAAACTGGAGTTCAACGGATAGGTGCGTCGGGAGGCCAGTCCGGCCACTGCGGCGGGGTCTGTACCCGGCTGCCAAAGCACCACGGCATGGCCTTCGACGTCGATGCCGCGACGTCCGGCACGCCCGGTGAGTTGGGTGTACTCCCCCGCCGTGATGTTGACGTGAGATTCCCCGTTGAACTTTTCCAGCTTTTCAAGCACCACGCAGCGCGCTGGCATGTTGACACCAAGAGCCAACGTTTCGGTGGCGAACACAGCCTTGACCAGGCCGTCGGCAAAGAGCTTCTCCACCACTTCCTTGAAGGTTGGAAGCATGCCCGCGTGGTGGGCAGCGAGGCCCCTGATGAGCCCGTCCCGCCAACCCCAGAACCCGAGGACATCGAGGTCGTCAGCCGGAATCTCGTGGCTGGCCTCGTCCACCCGCTGGGCGATGATCTGTTGTTCCTGCTCGGTGGTCAGCCAGAGGCCTGATGCTGCACACTGCGCTACGGCTGCGTCACAACCGGCCCTGGAGAAAATAAACGTGATGGCAGGCAAGAGGTCCTGGCGCCTGAGGCTCTCGATCACCTGGGGACGGCTTGCCTTGCGGACTGGACTACGCTGCTCTGACTGTTGCCGCTCGTCGCGATAGCGGTCCTGACGACGGCGGCTCCTGCCGCCGTGTCCAAACCGTCCATTCATGCTCATTCGGCTTTCCGAACGGGCCATGGCCAGCAGGTCCGGGTTGACCTCGAACTCGGGGCCGGTAACTGCCTGACGAGCCGTGACGGCTGATGAGCGCTTGGATGAGACGCGCCGGCGATCCGAGGTGGTGGGCTCGGCCATGACCTCTTCTGCATCGGAGAGGTCAGGCACCTCCGTTTCCTGTGCTCCCGGGGCTTGGGGCGCGATTTCGTCAAAAGAGGTGTCACCGGCAAAGAGATCCACTATCTCCCGTCCCACCATGACGTGCTGCCAGAGGGGCACAGGGCGGTGCTCGGAAACGATCACGTCTGTATCGCCCCGCACAGTGTCCAACCAGGCGCCGAACTCTTCGGCGTTGGACACTGTGGCACTCAGCGAGGCAACCTGCACTTCGCTGGGCAAATGGATGATGACCTCTTCCCACACTGCGCCGCGGAAACGGTCGGCCAGGTAGTGGACTTCGTCCATCACCACATAGCCCAGGTCTCCCAAAGTTTCAGAATCGGCGTAGAGCATGTTCCGAAGGACTTCGGTGGTCATAACCACCACAGGAGCTTCGCCATTGATGGTGGTGTCGCCCGTCAGCAGACCAACGTTGGCCGCACCGTATTTCGCGGCCAGTTCCGAGTACTTCTGGTTGCTTAATGCCTTGATGGGAGTGGTGTAAAAGGCTTTGAGTCCCCGTTCCAACGCCAAATAGATCGCAAACTCGCCAACGATCGTCTTTCCAGCGCCGGTGGGAGCTGCTACAAGGACGCCGCGGCCCTCCTGAAGCGACCTGCACGCTTCGCGTTGGAAGTCGTCCAGTTCGAAGTCCAGGGAGCGGGCGAACGCTCCAAGGTAAGTTTTTGACTCAGCCGCCCGCTGGGCTGCCGCCTGGTAACGGTCTGATGGAGATGAAGACCCGGAAATGGAGGACATGCATCAAGCCTAGTGGGCCAAGGTCTAGAGATTCTCCAGATCCGAGGCCGGGGTTGCGATGTCTGCCGTGGCTTCAGTCTCAGCGGCGCGCTTGATGGCCCTGCGCTCACGGCGCCTGTCATTCAGCACGCAAATACCGATTGCCGCGAAGAACAGGATCAGCATGGGGGCAGCGAGATAGAACATGCTCATAGCGTCGGCCCCCGGAGCGGCCATCGCAGCGAACAGGCACACCAGGAAAATAGTGATTCGCCAACTCTTGATGAGTTGCTTGCCCTTGATGATTCCAGCAAGGTTCAACCCCACCAGGACCACGGGTATAAGGAAGGCGATACCAAAGGCCAGCAGGAGCCGGAGGACAAAGGCCAAATAAATTTCAGCGCTGATGAAGTTTGAACCGCCCACCGGGGTGAAATCGGTCAGCACCCGCACGGCGTTGGGGAGCACAAGCCACGCAAGCAGCACACCACCGATGAACAGCGGTACCGCAGCTGCCACGAAGGACAGCGCAAGACGCCGCTCCTTCTTGTGGAGTCCGGGGACAATGAAGGCCCACAGCTGGTAGATCCAGACAGGGCTGGAAAGGATGACGCCGAGGAAGACCGAAACCTGGACCATGAGGTCGAAGGAACTGGCCACGCCATCAAAGTTCAGTGTGGCAGCCCGTCCCTCCTTTTCGTTGAGGTCCTTGATCGGCTTGATCAATGCTTCCAGGAGGGGCTGGTAGACGATGAAGCCCACCACGGTCCCCACGATGACGCCGATTGCAGCCTTGAAGAGCCGGTTGCGCAGCTCCTTGAGGTGATCCAGGAGCGCCATCCGGGCTTCGGGGTTGGCTTTGCGCCCCTTCGTTTCTACCACTTCTCTTTAGACGCGGTTGGAGGGCGGTACGTCAGTTTCGCCGTTGTTCTTGGCCTTGACGTCCGGGTGGCCTACAACCTTGCCTTCGACGGCGTCGGAAGCGTCCTGGGAGTCCTTTGCCTCCGGGGAACCATCCTTCTTCATCTCCCGGACTTCAGACTTGAAAATACGCATCGACTGCCCGATGCTGCGCGCCATGGACGGCAGCTTCGGCGCTGCAAAGAGCACCAGGGCGAGAACGATGATGATGATGAGATGCCAGCCTTCGAGCCTCATATGGGGAGGTCCTTTCCTTTTGGATACATCCTACGTCTATCTGAATTCAATGTCGTGCAGGGACTGCGGCTGACCCCGCTCGGCTTTGCGCTTGACGCGCCGTTGACGACGAACTTCCTGACGGAAGGCTTTGGCCGTCAGGTAATCATGACGCATCTGCTCCGGGGAGGCAAAAATTGCGGACCCCGGTTGAGGACGCGGTTCCGCTGCTTCAACGTCGGAGGTTTCCGGGGCAGGGGAAAGATTGCTGAAACGTTTACCCGCGGCACCCAACTCGTGAACAGTTGACATGAATTTTCTGTACAAGCGGTAACCCAGTGTCAGGTGAAGGAGCAACGAAAGGGCTATAAGCGCGATCCACAACAGGATCCAGAACCACCAAGGCATTTGAGTAGTCTAGCCAGCCTTGGTGCCCGACGGTGAGTTGTACTGAGCCAGGGCGGCGTCGATCCACTTCCGGGTTTCCTCCCGCACGGACAGCGGTTCGAGAATCCGGACCGCGCCGCCATGCTGGGATACAAACATGGGCAGCCACCCTGCGTCGCCAAACCTCACCTCGGCGAGCAGACCGCCGTCGGGCAGTTGTGCGGTTCTTTCGGCGTAGTAGTCATCGGCAAGGCCGGCACCTTGGCGGGTCAGTTGGAGGGTCACCAGGACGTCGTCGTCACCGGGCGTGAACAACCGGGCCGGGAAGTCCTGCCCGGCAGTTGCAGCCACGGAGACAGCCCGGCCATTGGCCTCCAGGGCTTCCACCCTGTCCAACCGGAAGTTTCTGATGTCGGCCTTGCTGTGGCAGTAGGCCTCGAAGTACCAGGTATTGTCCAGGGAGTAGAGCCTCAGGGGGTCGACGTCGCGCTCGGTCACTTCGTCGCGTTGCAGCGAGAAGTAGCTGAGCCGCAGCTGCCTGCCTTCCCTGATTGCTTGGGTTATCGCGGCAAAGGCTTGTGATTGCTCTGGCGCCACGGATTGGCCGGATACGGAGCCGGCCAGTCTCGCTGCCTGCCCCGCAGCACCTGTCAGCTTGATGGTGACTGACTCCAGCGCACTGGCTGACTCGTCCTGGGGCATGCCTGCCAAGGCAGGCAGGTCTCCCAGCATGGCCAGTCCGGTCAGCAACGCTGCGGCTTCGTCTTCACTGAAACGCACGGGACGATTCAGATCCAGGTGTTCGGAAATGTACACGTGATCGTTTTCCCATTGGATGTCCAGAAGATCGTCCGGATACCCCTCGGGCAGGCCGGAGCAGATCAGGATCTTCAGGTCGTCGATCAACGCCTTGCGGCTGATGCCAAAGTGATCAGCGACCTGTTGGATATGCAGGCCCTGATGGTGGACCAGGAACGGCACCAGTTGCAGCATGCGGGCAAGTTGATCTTCGGACGTGCGCTTCCGTGCCCGGGGCGTACGGCCCGCTTCAGGAAATTCAACAGGCACTGGCGGAGCGTCATCAAAGTCTGCGGCAGCTTGGAGGCGGCGGACGACGGCGGAGCGCAGTTCGGCGGGTCCCTCCACCTTGAGGTGGGGGCCATAGGATGCCAGCTCTTCTGCCAGTTGCTCCGGATCCCTAAAATCCACCACTATGCGGTCACGGTCACTGTGCTCCGGGGACCCTTCGGCGGGAGCAGACCTCTTGCGCAGGGCAAGCAACCTGTTCTTTTCGACATCCAAGGTGGCTTGCCGGATAGGGAGCTCGTTGAGTTCGTCCAGCTCAGCCCGGGCGTCGAAGCCTTCCGGGGGGTGGAAGGTGCTGGTGGCGACCACGCTAACTGCGGTGGTCATCCGCGATAGCCTGAAGAGCCTCTTGGCTCCCCTCCCCCGGTCCAGGCCCACGAGGTACCACTGGCCGAAGCGGCTGCCCAAGCCCCAAGGCTCCACTTCCCGGACTTCCTCCAGCCCCGTGCTGACCGCAAGGTAGCCGAAGCGGACCGGGTGCTTGCCGTGCATGGCCGCAACGACGTCGTCGAAGGCTTGTCCAGCGGGTTTGATCCGTGGCTGAACTCCAGCAGGGAGATCCACGTCCGTGAAGCCTCCTGCGGCCTGCAGCTTGCGGACGGCGTTGGCCGCTGCCGTTCCCAGCGCGGCCCGTTCCCACAGCTGTGCAGCAAGCAAGAGCACGGTGCTCTCCGCAGGCGTCAGGTTCACATCAGGTAGCCGGTTGGAGTCCTTGCCGATGCGGTAACGCGCAGAGGCGGGGTCGTCCGCGCCGAAGTTTCGCGGATCCATCAAAGTCTCGATCTCGAAGCCAAACTGTTTGAGATCCACTTTGTCGCGCTCGAACATCCGTCCAAAGGCGACGTCATTCTCAGCTGAATCGTGGTACACCTTTTCACGCAGCACGGCACGTGGAAGGCCAACTTTGGTGTTGAGCAAAGCAAGGAGAAGGTTCAGGAGGCGTTCAGTGCGGGATGCGGACACCCTTGCTACGTTACTAAAAACCAGCCGGAAAGCAGCAAGGCGCGTCACCGCCCGGCAAAACCGGAAGGTAACGCGCCCTGCGAAAAACCGATAAGTCCTAGCGGACAGCCACGAGGTCGACGACGAAAATCAAGGCCTCGTTGGGCTTGATGGCTCCACCGGCGCCACGTGAGCCGTAGGCAAGTTCCGAGGGGATCTCCAAGCGACGGCGGCCGCCGACCTTCATGCCGAGCAGGCCCTGGTCCCAGCCCTGAATGACCTGGCCGACGCCCACGCGGAAGTCCAGAGGAGCGCCGCGGCCCCAGGAAGCGTCAAATTCTTCTCCCGTGGACCAGGCAACGCCCACGTAGTGAGTGGACACGGTGTCCCCTGCCTTGGCTTCGGGACCAGTGCCCTCGATCAGGTCAGTGATGACGAGGTCTGTGGGGACGTCGCCTTCCGGGAAGTCGATTTCGGGCTTGGTGCGGTCAAAGTCGCGCTGACCAAATGACATGGTTGCTCCTTAGGTTATGGGGGCGGAGAGAGATTTCAGGAACCAGCTTAGCCAGAACCCGCGCGGGGTTTTACTTCTTAGCGGTGATCTCAACGACGAACACCAGCGGGCCCGCAGGCTTGCCCTGGGCAGCAGCGCTTGCACCGTACGCAAGATCAGTGGGAATCGTCAGGAGAACCTTGGAGCCGACCTTCTGGCCTGTAAGTCCAAGCGTCCAGCCCTTGATGACCTGGTTCAAGCCGAACGTAGCGGCCTCGCCCCGATCATAGCTGGAGTCAAACTTGGTGCTGTCTTCCCAGCGCCAGCCAGTGTAGTTGGCATCGATCGTGTCAGTGTCTTTCAGTTCCTCACCCGTACCCTCGGAGAGGACCTTAACAGAAAGGCCTGCCGGGGCATCAGTCTTGGGAATTTCCACCGAGGGTGCGCCCTTGTCATCGAAGGTCACCTTGGGAAGTTTGCCGTCCTTGTCCAGCTGATCGGTCTCCTCCTTGCTGAGAAGACCAGGCGCGTTCTTGGCTGAGGCAATCTTGAAGACCACCAGCTGGGAGGAGGCAGGCGCCGAAGCAGAGGAGTTGCCCGGAGCAGCGATGGCTACATGACTGCCCACTTTGGCGCCGATGATGGCGTCAAAGATGAGTTCATTGCCGCTTTTCATCTGTTCGGAAAGTTCGATCGCCTGGGGCCCCTTGGCGTAACCGTCCTCAAGTGTCTTGCCATCGGTACCATCGACCGCGATGAACACCAGTTCAGCGATTTGACCCATCTTGACCGGCTCGCCGTCACCTTCTTTGACCACCTTGACGGTGGGTCCAGTCACGGCCAGAGGCTTGGAGAATTCAATGCCGGGCGCTTTGTCATTGCCGTTGTCCGTGATCTTTAGGGAGTCGAGCTTGGAGACGTCACCTACTGACTTGCTGGTGGGCTCAGTAGCCGGGGTGTCTCCACCTCCGCACGCGGTCATGAGCAACAGGGCGGGCAGGAGAATTGCTAGGAGTCGGCGCACAAAAAGACACTTTCGTCGGGGCAAAGGGACACTCGGAAAGGCGCATAGCGCATCCAAGCAGGGTGTATCTCGGTAAGAGACCACTATCCAGAGTAGCCCGTGAAGCTGGGAGTCAGCTTACAAAGCCCTTTAGCCCATGGAATCCAGGAGGGCATCCACCCGCTCATCAACGTTCCGGAACGGATCTTTGCACAAGATGGTTTGGTGTGCGCGATCGTTCAGTTTCAGGTGCACCCAGTCCACCGTGTAGTCGCGGCCCAGCTCCTGTGCTCGTCGCACAAAATCTCCCCGCAGTTTCGCGCGCGTTGTCTGTGGTGGAGCGTCCACGGCATCTTTGACATCGGTTTCGGTGACCAGCCTGCGTGCTGCACCACGGGCCTGCAGCAGGAAAAAGATGCCGCGTTGCCGAGAGATGTCATGGTAGGTGAGGTCCAGCTGGGCAATGCGCGGTGAGTCGAGGCTGAGGTCGTGCCGCCGCATGTAACCGTCCATGAGCTTCTTTTTGATGGCCCAGTCCACTTCGGTATCAATGGTGCTGGTATCGCCGCTTTCAATGGCGTTCAAGGTTCGCTCCCACAAGTCCAGGATGAGTGGAACGTGGGCGTTGTGGGCACCATTGGCGGCTACGAACTCGGTGACCTTGTTGAGGTACTCGCGCTGGATATCCAACGCAGTCAGCTGCCGGCCGTTGGCCAAGCGGACCAAGGCCCGGCCGCTGAGGTCGTGGGAGATTTCGCGGATGCTGCGGATGGGATTCTCCATGCGCATGTCGCGCATGATGACGCCCGCCTCGATCATGCGAAGGATGAGGTCCACCGTTCCGACCTTCAGCAAAGCCGAGGTTTCGGACATATTGGAGTCCCCCACAATCACATGCAGGCGACGGTAAAACTCGGCATCTGCGTGAGGCTCATCGCGGGTGTTGATAATGGGCCTGGACCTGGTGGTGGCGGAGGACACGCCTTCCCAGATGTGGTCGGCGCGCTGGGAGAAAGCGAACGTGGCACCGTGGGGTGTCTTTAGTACCTTGCCGGCACCGGCTATCAATTGACGTGTCACCAGGAAGGGAATCAATATTTCGGCAAGGCGGGAGAACTCCCCGCGCCGCGGTATGAGGTAGTTCTCATGGCTGCCGTAGGAATTGCCCGCAGAATCGGTGTTGTTCTTGAAGAGGTACACAGTTCCGTTGAAACCCTCCGCGGCGAGCCTTGCCTGAGCCTCATCCACGAGGTCGTCAAGGATCAGTTCACCGGCCCTGTCATGGGCGATCAGCTGTGCGAGGTCGTCACACTCTGCGGTGGCATACTCCGGGTGCGACCCCACATCAAGGTAAAGCCGTGAACCGTTGGTAAGGAAAACGTTGGAGGACCTGCCCCAACTGACCACCTTGCGAAAGAGGTACCGTGCAACTTCCTCGGGGGCCAAAGGGCGGGAATCAGGGCTGGAATAGGAAATTCCGAACTCCGTTTCGATGCCAAATATCCGCTTATCCATCTCAGCTCTCCTCTGTGAGCAACCGGGTCATGTCTTCCGGCAACAGCCGCCTGAACGCCCTGCGTGATCCGCGATTGCTTTCGGAAGCGCGGTACAGCACGGCAGCTTCGACGGCGGTGGCGGGCAGCTCGTCGATTTCCTTGTTGGTGGCCAGGGCACGCAGAGCCAGTCGCATGGCCCCCGCCAAGGTGAGTTCCGGCTCCCACTCCCCGCTGACGACGTCGGAAATCTGGTCAGCGAGTCCGCCCATCACCACGAACCCGTTTTCATCGGCGATTGATCCATCGAAGGTCAAACGGTAGAGGTGGTCCTCCTCCCGGGTGAGACCAACCTCGGCCACCGCCAATTCCACCTCAAACGGTTTTTGCTCGGCGGTAAACACCGCTCCGAGGCTCTGAGCGTAGACACTTGCCAGGCCGCGGGCAGTCACGTCCTCACGGTCGTAGGAGTAGCCGCGGACGTCTGCATAGCGGACTCCTGCTTGCCTGAGGCTTTCAAATTCGTTGTACTTGCCCACCGCAGCGAAGGCGATTTTGTCGTAGATTTCACCGATCTTGTGAAGCGAAGGTGAAGGGTTTTCGGCGATCAGCGCGATGCCATCGGAGCAGCTGATGACCACAACAGAGCGCCCACGCGCTATGCCCTTCCGTGCGAAGTCCGCACGGTCCTTCATTAACTGCTCGGGAGAGACGTAGAACTGCTGTGTCATATCAGGCCTCCCGTCCGGCGGCAGCCCGCGATTCAACAATTGCGCCGGCAACCGCGGCCAGATCCCGGTCAGGGACCCGCCGGTTGCCGGATCGATCGACGGTATAAACCACCGGCCACAATTGGCGGACGGGGTCGGGCCCGCCAGTGGCGGAGTCGTCATCTGCGGCGTCATAGAGTGCCTCAACAGCTACTGCTACGGCGTTTTCCGCAGACAAATTAGGCTTCCAGAGCTTCTTGAGCGCGCCGCGGGCGAACACGGAACCGGAACCGACGGAGTGATGCTCCTGTTCTTCGTACCGGCCGCCTGTGACGTCGTAGGAGAACAAACGGCCCACACCGGAGCTGTGGTCGAAGCCTGCAAACAAGGGAACGACTGCCATCCCCTGCATCGCCATGGGCAGGTTTCCGCGGATCATGGCGCCCAGGCGGTTGGCCTTGCCGACCAGGCTGAGGAGCGTGCCCTCGATCTTTTCGTAATGCTCCAGCTCAACCTGGAAGAGCCGCGTGATGTCAATTGCCAGGCCGGCCGTACCAGCTATGCCGAGGACTGAATACTCGTCCGCCGGAAACACTTTCTCGATGTGCCGGCTGGCGATGATGTTGCCCATGGTCGCGCGCCGGTCCCCCGCCATCAGCACTCCACCTGCGTACGTCAAGGCAACGATGGTGGTGGCGTGCGGGGACGACGGCACCATGCCGGCGGGTAACGATTGATTAAAGGGAAGGAGTTCGGGACGCGAGCGTTGAAGATGCTCCGTGAAAGAAGACGTTGCCTGGGTGGCCAGGGGGCCGGTTGATGGGTCCTGCATTGCTGCACTCCTTCGACTCTGCATTCCGATGCCCGGCGGCCTTACGCCGACCGGGCAGTACATCCTCTGGCGGGTCCGCCTACTGTCCGCCCTTTTGGACAAACGCCCTGACGAACTCTTCGGCGTTGGATTCCAAAACGCCGTCAATTTCGTCGAGAAGGTCATCCACTCCTTGCGTCGCGTCCGACGCCTGTGCCTCCGGTGCTGCCGGGGGCGCTTCGGGTGCGTCCACTTCGGTCTCGGTTTCCCGCGACTGTGGTTGTTGCTGCTCCTGTGCTGCCATTTTCTTTCTCCCTACTGTCAGTCCCCTGTTGACGGAGACTTCCTACTGCCATAGTGCCACGCCGACCGATGCTGCGGACGGCTTTAACCAACGGCGAATAATCCTGTGGCGGGCATCCATCAGCTCCTGGCCGGTGGCGGCGTCTGACCCAACAATTCGGCCAGGAAAGAAGCAGCATCCGGGTGACGGTCAAAGAGGGCGCCGGTCAAAGCCCGGGTTCCCCTCAAAGGCTCCCGGGTAGGCACCCGCTGCAGTTTCCCCAGCCCCGGAACATCAAAAATCACCGAGTCCCAACTGGCGCCTACAACATCTTTTCCGAATCTGGAGACGCACCGCCCGCGGAAATAAGCGCGGGTGTCCGACGGCGGTTCGGTCACCGCCCGGGTGATGTCGCCTTCGTCCACGACGCGCATCATCCGGTTCCTGGAGAGCAGCCTGTAGTAGAGGCCCTTCTCAGGCCGGATATCAGACCATTGAAGATCCACCAAGCCGAGCCTGGCGTCGTCCCATGCCAACCCGTCGCGGTTTCGGTAGCCCTCGAGTAGTGACTTCTTGGCCACCCACTCGACTGTAGAGGCAGCGGCATCAGGATCAATCCCCAGCGTTGTCAGCGTGGACTCCCACTGGGACAGGACCTGGTGCGTGTGGCCATCTCCGGTGACGGAATCCGCCACCCCTGTCTCTTGGGCCAGCTTGGAAGCTGCCTCGAAATACATCCACTGCAGATCGAGGGCTGTTACCCGCCTTCCGTCGAGGAGCCTGACGGTTGCGGCCAGCGTGGTGTCGTGGCTGACGGCTTGGAGCGCCTGGACGGGTTCGTGAACCTCGATCCTGGGAGCCTGCCCCGCTTCAATGAGGCTAAGAACCATGGCCGTGGTGCCAAACTTCAAAAAGTTGGAGGCCTGGCTGAGGTTTGCGTCCCCAATGATCACATGGAGGCGACGGTACTTGTCCGCTGTCGCGTGGGGCTCGTCCCTGGTATTGATGATGGGCCGGCGGATGGTTGTCTCCAGTCCCACTTCTGCTTCGAAGAAGTCTGCCCGCTGGCTGATCTGGTAACCGGGCGTGGAGCTATCCTGCCCCAGCCCCACCCGGCCCGCGCCACAGATGACCTGGCGGGAGACGAAGAAAGGCGTGAGCCCGCGGATGATGTCCCCGAAGGGCACCGAGCGTGGCATGAGGTAGTTCTCATGCGAGCCATAGGACACGGACTTGTTGTCAGTGTTGTTCTTGTACAGGTTGATCGCCGGGAGCGAGGCGTCGGCAGCTACCTTCCGTACCGTGGCCAGGGCCACCAGATCCCCGGCGGCGTCCCATGCCACGGCGTCGCGTGGGTTGGTGACCTCCGGACTGGAGTATTCAGGATGCGCGTGGTCCACGTAAAGGCGTGCACCATTGCCGAGGACCATGTTCATCAACAGTGAACCGGACTCGTCTGCGCCGTCCAGCTCCAGCTCCTGGCGGCCATAAGCCAAGGCGACCGCTTCGGCGTCGAGCACTGGCGGTTGATCCGTCAGTTGGCTGGGATCCGCCGCTGCCCTGTTCACGGTCCAACCGCGGGCGTCGTGCAGCGGTTCCTCATCCGTGTAGTCCCACCGGGTCTCAGCCCCGCCAGCCGCCCGTTGCCGGGTCACGGTGGCGTAGGCCTGAATGATCCGGGCGGACATCATGGTGGCGTTGGCCCCCGGAGCTGACGGCGCATGGATCCCATATTCAGTTTCCGAGCCCATGACGCGCATGGCGCCGCCTGCGGGAAGCTTCTCTGCGGGTGAACCTTCGGGCCTTGCTGTCACAGGTACTGACCCGTGTTGGCAGTGGTTTCGATGGACTTGCCAGGCTCCTGGCCTGCCTTGCCCTGGACGATGGTCCTAATGTAGGTGATCCTTTCGCCCTTCTTACCGGAAATCCTTGCCCAGTCATCCGGGTTGGTGGTGTTGGGCATGTCCTCATGCTCACGGAATTCATCCACCACGGCGCGGAGCAAGTGATCGATCCGAAGACCCTTCTGCTGTGAGGTCAGCAAGTCCTTGATGGCGTATTTCTTGGCACGGTCCACCACGTTTTGCACCACCGCGCCGGAGTTGAAGTCCTTGAAGTACAGCATCTCCGTATCTCCGTTGGCGTACGTCACCTCAAGGTACTCATTGGACTTCTCAGTGGAGTACATGGCCTCCACTGTGCGCTGGACCATGGCATCCACCGTGGCCTGCACATCGCCGCCGTACTCGGCCAAATCCTGGGGGTGGAAGGGCAGGTCAGTGGTGATGTACTTTGCGAAGATGTCGGCTGCAGCTTCGGCGTCGGGCCGTTGGATCTTGACCTTCACGTCGAGGCGACCTGGACGCAGGATGGCAGGATCAATCATGTCCTCACGGTTGGAGGCACCAATGACGATGACGTTGTCCAAACGCTCCACGCCGTCGATTTCACTGAGCAGCTGAGGCACGATGGTGGTCTCAACGTCCGAAGAAACGCCGGTGCCGCGGGTGCGGAACAGCGAGTCCATCTCGTCGAAAAAGACCACCACGGGGCTGCCATCTGAAGCCTTCTCGCGGGCACGGGAGAAGATCAAGCGGATGTGGCGCTCAGTCTCACCCACGTACTTGTCCAGGAGTTCTGGACCTTTGATGTTGAGGAAGTAGCTCTTGAGATCGGTATTGCCGGCACGCTCTGCTGCCCTGGCGGCAAGGGAATTCGCTACTGCCTTGGCGATCAGGGTTTTGCCGCATCCTGGAGGGCCGTAGAGCAAAATGCCCTTAGGCGCTTTGAGCCCATGCTCGCGGTAGAGGTCCGGATGGAGGAACGGCAACTCCACGGCGTCCCGGATCTGCTCGATCTGCGGGCTAAGGCCACCGATATCCTGGTAGGTGATGTCCGGAACTTCTTCAAGGACGAGGTTCTCCACCTCGGCGCGCGGTACCTTCTCCAACGCGTAGCCCGTCCGTGAATCCAGTGACAAGGCGTCGCCCACCTTCAGGTGAAGGCCTTGGAGCGCCCCGGACAACCGGACCACCCGCTCTTCATCGGCGCGGCCAACCACCAGCGCACGGTCCTTGCCAAGCATTTCCTTGAGCGTGACCAATTCGCCGGCGCGTTCGTAGCCGAGGCCTGCCACCACCAGCAGCGCTTCGTTAAGCAGGACTTCCTGCCCCACCGCAAGCTGGTTGAGGTTCACGAGCGGGCTGACACCTACACGCATCTTGCGCCCGGCATTGAAGATGTCCACGGACTCTTCGGTAGCTGCCTGCCCTGAACTGCCAGGGGCGGGCTGCTTCCGCGGGTTGATCTGCACCACGGTCCCAAAGCTGTAAGGAGGTTGACCCTCCTGCTCCAGAGCGCCCTTCAAGCGAAGAATCTCAGCTTTGGCTGTTTCCAGCATGCTGACGAGCTTGCTGTTGTTCTGGGTCGCGGCTGCCAACTGGCGGTCGATGTGGCGAAGCTTGTCCCGAAGGATATTGATTTGCCGTTCGGCAACCGTCAGTTCACCCGAGGTCTCCGGCGGTTGAACGGCGCTGAACCTCCGGCCTGCCGTAGTCTCCGCTTCGCCGTTTGCATCGTCCGGCGTCGGCCGTCCAAGGTCGTTGTTTGACGTATCCACGATTCATCAGCCCCTTCCTGCGCTTAACAAGACCTTAGTCCCGAAAAGCTCAGGGCGCCGGGTGACATTCGGAATGCGAACCCTATTGTGACCTTTGTCAGGTTGTGACTGGAGGGTCATCCTGAACATTGGTCCCTGCGATTGCGTCACGTGCTGCGCGCCGAAGTTTCTTGTCAGACACGGAGCGCTCCCCCACCGCTGCAGGGGTCCACGCGTTGAGGTCCTCTTCGCTGAACTCGGTCTTGGATGGACGGCGCTTCACGGTAATTCCGGTGACACCGTCAGCAAGACGGCGTGTGACCAGCAGGAATCCGGTGTGGGCGACCATGCGGTGATCCGGACGGACCGCGAGGCCCTCGAGGTGCCAACCACGAACCATCGATTCCCAGGCATCCGGTTCGGTGAAGCGGCCGTCCGCGCGGATTGCTTCGGCGGTGCGGGACAGCTGGGTGACGGTGGCGACATAGTTGATCCAAACCCCGCCCGGAGCCAGGACAGTGGCTACCGCGTCCAAGCACTCCCATGGTGCGAGCATGTCCAGGACAACCCTGTCCACGGAGCCCGGAGCTTCGGCTTTGATGACCTCTTCCTGGAAATCGCCCAAGGAGATCTGCCATGCGGGATGGGGGCCGCCAAAGATGGTTTCTACGTTTCCCCGGGCGATGTCCGCGAATTCCTCGCGGCGCTCGAAGGAATGCAGGTAGCCCCCGTCCCCGACTGCGCGCAACAAGGAAATGGACAGAGCGCCCGAACCCACACCGGCTTCGACAACCCGCGCGCCGGGGAAGATGTCCGCCATGGTAACAATCTGGGCGGCATCCTTGGGGTAAACCACAGCAGCGCCCCGGGGCATGGACAGCACGAAATCAGAGAGCAGCGGACGCAACGTCTGGTACTGCTGACCGACGTTGTTGCTGACCACGGAACCATCAACTTTCCCGATGATTTCATCGTGGTTCAGGAAACCGCGGTGGGTGTGGAAAGCGCCGCCTACTTCCAGTGTGATGGTGTTCATCCGGCCACGCTCGTCCGTGAGCTGGACCCGCTCGCCCACACGGAAAGGCCCGCGGCGTCGTGCAGCGCCCGTCGGCTGTACAGCCGAGCCGATGGCTGACTGGTCAGTGCCTGTGCTTGCTGCGGGGGCGGCGGTTTCGCTGCTCATGTGGTGTTCCTCGCTCCTGTACGGCTTGGCCGCGGTGTGTGACCGGCTGGTGGGCGCCAAAAAATCATTGGCTCTTGTTATGCATATCGGCCGGCAAGTAACTCTACCGGCAAGACAGTCAGGCGCGCCCGCTCCTGCGTGCTTCCTTACCTGTTATGGCGGTCACTACTGCCTGCTGTCGAAGCAGCCCGGTGACGATTCCATTGTGGTCCACCACAGCGTATTCGCCGCCGTCCAGGCGAGCCAGGTACTGGATCAATTCCTGGCCCTTCGACCATTCCGGGACGTAAGCCCCGGCGGCCAGGGCATGAGCCACGGCGGTGACCGGCGTCGTCGTCGCATGTGCGGCCGGTACAGCGAGCGTTGCACCGAAATCCACCACACCCTGTGGCTTGCCGTCAGGACCGCAAATCACGACGGCGGGACTTCCGGTCGGTGAAATGTCCAGGACGTCAGCCACGGATGCCGAGTTCGGCACACCTACTGCCGGCTCAGCGAGGCCGGCAGCACTGACCAGGTAGAGGCGGCTGCGGAGCTTAGCGTGGTGGATGGAGCTGGAGGCGCCCATCCAGAGGAAACCGCAGACAAGCACGGTGACGGTGGTGTACGTCAGATCCGGCCATTGCCCCCTCAGGAAAGGGACCACGATGAACCAGATAACAAGTGCCACCACAATGATCCGGCCGGACCATCCTGCTGCAATGGTGCCCTTGTCCTGGCTGCCCGTAGCTTTCCAAACCGCAGATTCAACCAATCGACCCCCGTCCAGCGGCATCCCCGGGAGAATGTTGAAGATTCCAATCAGCAGATTGGCCATCACCACTATGTCTGTCAGCGTCCCGGCAACTCCCTTGAACTGGGCAACGGAGTCGATCGAGAACATCACTGCGGCTACCACGAAGTTGGATGCCGGGCCGGCCAACGCCACAACCACGGAACGCCCCGGAGAGGCGGTGAAGTTCTCGAACTGTGTGTGGCCGCCCCAAAGGTTGATGACGATTTTCTCGGTGGGCCAGTGGAAGACTTTCGCACTGAGGGCATGGGCGAGTTCATGGATAAGAACTGATAACGCCAGGAGTAACGCGACCGCCAACCCAACGAGGTAAGCCCAGTTGCCCAGTCCTGGTATGAAATCCATGATGAACGGACCGTAGAAGACCACGGTGATGGCTGCTATGACAAACCATGAGTACGCGAGGTAGACCGGCACGCCGGCAATCTTCCCCAGAGGGATGCCGTCACGTTTTTTGCTTTGCGAATGGTGCGGTGTGGACGGGCTGGTCACCTAGCTGGCCCCTTCAAGCAAGTCCGCTGCTGCGAAACGGTCAGCTACCAGCTCTTGCAGATCGGGAGCGGCACGGCCAACCAAAGTGGGCCACATGATCATTCGTGGATCTTCCGGAAGGGGCACCTGATGGGGAATTCCCACAGTAATCACCCCCGAAGCAATGGCTGCCGTTGCGCCTGGGATGGAATCTTCGAGCGCGACGCAGTGGTGGATGCTCACGGACGGATCGTCCAGCTTGAGCCGTTCAACTGCCGTGAGATAGGCCTCCGGGTGCGGTTTTCCGTGGGTGACAGTATCGCCGGTGACCATGAACTCGAAGTAGGGCTTGGGTAGGCTTTCCACCACCACACCGGCCAGGGGCCCTTCGGACATGGTCACCAGTGCGCAGCGAATGCCTGCCTCGTGGAGTTCATCCAGCAGCTCGCGGGCGCCTGGCCGCCAGGGAACCTCTTTGCGGACCTGGGCGATCACTTGTGCACTCAAGGTGTCTACGATTTCGCGGGCCTCCAACCTGACGCCTGCGGCCTGCAGGACGGCTGCCGAGTGCAGTAAGGACTGTCCCACCAACTGCATGGCCTGCTGGTGGGACCAGGTCCCGCCGTGGGACTCCACCAGCGCACGCTCGGCCGCTATCCAATAGGGTTCGGTGTCCACGAGTGTGCCATCCATATCCCAGAGCACGGCTTTGAGGAGGGGCTGGCTGGGTGAGGAATGCATGGTTTCCAGTCTACGTGGAACCAAGCGCGCGGCCGTCCGCGGGTTGCGCTGTGGGCGAATCGCGGACACGCTTCGGGGTGAAATGCCATGCATCCACAAGGGTCTTGGACGTAGGGTGAGTGGATGAACAGTGTGGACGGGACCCCCGAAGGACAGGACATCACCGCGGAGCCCGAGCGTTTCCTCAAGGAACCCGCGGACGGCCGGCGTGTCACCGTAATGCTTGCCGCGTTTGAGGGCTGGAACGATGCCGGTGAGGCCGCCAGCGATGCTCTGCACTACTTGAACAAGCTCTGGGACGGCAAGAAGGTGGCCACCGTGGACGCCGAGGAGTACTACGACTTCCAGTTCACGCGGCCCACGGTGCGCCGGACGTCCTCAGGCGCCCGAAAGGTGAAATGGCCGTCAACCCGGATTTACAAGGCTGAAGTTCCGGACAGCAACGTGGATGTGGTCCTGGTTCTCGGCACCGAACCCTCATACCGCTGGCGTGCTTACACCACAGAATTGCTGGTCCATGCGGAAGCGCTCAAAGTGGACTCCGTTATTTTGGTGGGCGCACTGCTGGCCGATGTCCCCCACAGCCGTCCGATTCCGGTGAGTACTACCACCGAGGACAGTTCACTGCGGGAGCGCCTGAACCTGGAGGCATCCCAATACGAGGGACCAGTGGGCATTGTGGGTGTGCTCGCAGAGTTTGCAATGCTGGCAGGGCTGCCCACAGTCTCATTGTGGGCAGCAGTACCTCATTATGTCGCCCAGCCGCCCTCCCCCAAAGCACAGCTGGCCATTCTGCACAGGATCGAGGACCTCCTCCAAGTTCCTTTGGACAGCCAGCCATTGGCTGAAGAATCTGAGGCATGGGAACGCGGAGTAGACGAGCTTGCAACAGAAGACCCTGAGATTGCCGCCTATGTGCGGCAGCTGGAAGAAGCGAAAGATACAGCTGACCTGCCGGAGGCCTCAGGCGAATCCATTGCCCGAGAATTCGAGCGGTACCTGAAACGGCGCGGTAAAGAACGTCCCTAAGAGGACAAACCCCTCAAACAAGCAACGGCCCTGGCATGATGTCAGGGCCGTTGTTGGTTTTTCTTGGGAGTCGCTTAGAGCTCAACCCCGAGCAGAGCATCAATGGCGTCAGCAACAAGGGCGGCATCCGTAGCCGAGCTGACCGCGTCGGCGCGAATCGCTTCCCCTGCCCAATGGTCGACGACGGCGATGGCACCCGGGGCGTTGAGGTCGTTGGCCAGTTCACCGCGCATGGCCGCTGTCAAGGCCGCAGCAGATCCAGCAGGGGCGTGATCCACGGCTATGCGCCACCGCTTGAGACGGTCTTTGGCTTCTGCAAACCCGGCATCGGTCCATGACCAGTCGGAGCGGTAGTGATGGGCCAGGATTGCCAGACGTATTGCCGCGGGTTCCTCACCGGCAGCGCGAAGTTTTGAGACAAGAACCAGGTTGCCTTTGGACTTGCTCATCTTCTCTCCGTCCAGCCCCACCATTCCGGCGTGCGCATAATGGCGCGCAAGCGGAACTCCGGAGAGTGAATAAGCATGGCCGGCGCCCATTTCATGGTGCGGGAACACCAAGTCGGAGCCGCCACCCTGAACGGTGAAGGGTGCAGGAAGATACTTTTGCGCGATCACCGTACATTCGATGTGCCAGCCGGGACGGCCGTCGCCGAGGGTGGCGCCGGGCCAGCTCGGCTCGCCCTCACGGGCAACCCGCCACAGCAAAGGATCCAAGGCGTGGCGTTTGCCCGCCCGGGCCGGGTCTCCACCGCGTTCAGCGAACAATTCCAGCATGTCCTTCTCACCCAGGCCGGAAACATCGCCCAGCGTCCAGGCGTCTGTGGCGTCTGAGCGCTTGCCGGCGGTCTCGACGTCGTAGTAAACATCGCCGTCGGGCTCTCCTTCGGAGCCGGCAACCCGGTAGGCAACGCCGTCGGCGATCAGTTGCTCAATGGCCGGAACAATGTCCGGGATGGCCTCCACAGCGCCGATGTAGTGGTTCGGCGCGAGGACGTTCAAGGCGTCCATATCTGTCTGGAACAGCTCGATTTGGCTCTGGGCCAAGTCACGCCAATCCACTCCGGTAGCTGTAGCCCGCTCCAAGAGGGGGTCATCAATATCCGTGACGTTTTGGACGTAGGAGACCCGGACGCCGGAATCGCGCCAAGCGCGGTTCAGGAGATCAAACGCCACATAACTGGCTGCGTGTCCCATATGAGTCGCGTCATACGGGGTGATACCGCAGACATACATCGACTGCTCCGGCTGCTTCTCAACGTCCACCACCCGCCCAAGGGCTGTGTCATACAGCCGTAGTTGCGGCAGGCTGCCGGGCAGCTCAGGTACAGGGCGGGAGGTCCACGATTTCACGACTTAACCTTAGTGCTAGGCGCTGATCACGCCGAAACCGAGGAGGACATACAAGGCCAGACCCAGGAGGATCCGGTACCAAACGAACAGGCGGTAGCTGCGGGTGGAGACGAATTTCAGGAACCAGCCGATGATGATGTAACCCACCACGAAGGCGATGACCGTGGCCAGCGCAGTCTCCGGGAGGCCGTAGGGCCCGCCCAAGCCTTCGTTTGAAACCGTTTTGTAGAGCTGGTACAGGCCACTGCCGAACACTGCCGGTATGGCCAGGAGGAAGGAGTACCTGGCGGCGGCTTCACGGGTGTACCCCATCAGGAGGCCGGCGGTGATGGTGCCGCCCGAGCGTGACACGCCGGGGATCAAGGCCATCGCTTGGGCGAAGCCGTAAAGAATGCCGTGCATATAGCTCAGTTGGGTGAGATCCCTCTCCTGCCGGCCAATGGCATCGGCTACAGCAAGGATCATGCCGAACACGATCAGCATGGTGGCCACAATCCACATGCTGCGCAGCACTGACTCGATCTGGTCCTGGAACAACAGGCCGAGGATGATGATCGGCAGGCTGCCGATGATCACCAGCCAGCCCATCCGGGCATCCGGGTTGTTCCGCTCTACCTTCCCTGTGAGGGAGCCGAACCAGGCCCGGACGATCCTTACGATGTCGCGCCAGAAGTAGACAATCACGGCGGTTTCAGTTCCCAGCTGCGTAATCGCCGTGAAGGCAGCGCCGGGGTCTGAGGCATTGGGAAGGAACGAGCCGACAATCCGCAGGTGTGCGCTCGAGGAAATCGGGAGGAATTCGGTGAGGCCCTGCACCAGGCCCAGCAAGGCTGCTTCTATCCAGTTCACGTGAATAGACCCTACGTCATGAAGTCCTCTAACTCCCCGTAAGCTAACTGCTATGCAGCAGCGTTATGTCGGAAACAGCGGATTCCGTGTGTCCTCATTGTCCCTCGGAACCATGTCCTGGGCACAGGAGACCGACGAACAGGACGCTGCTGAACTCCTCCACGCATTCGTTGCCGGGGGCGGCACCGTGGTGGACACAGCAGCGTCCTACGCGCAAGGGCGGGCAGAAGCCATGTTGGGATCCATGCTGGGCGATGTAGTGGCCCGGTCCGAGATTGTGATCTCCACCAAAGCCGGCGTGTCGTCAGCAGACTCCAGGCGAAGCGTCAACGCATCGCGGGGTGCACTGCTGTCCGCCCTTGATGCCAGCCTGGCCAGGCTGGGCACTGATTACATTGATATCTGGTTCGCTCACGAGTGGGATCCGAATGTACCACTGGACGAAACTCTCTCTGCCTTGGAACTAGCCCAGCGAAGCGGACGTGCCCGCTACGTTGGGATATCCAACTACAACAGCTGGCAGACAGCCAAGGCAGCGGCCGTGGCCGGTTTTACCCTGGTGGCAAACCAGTCCGAATACTCCCTCGTCCAACGCAAAGCCGAGGAAGAGCTCATCCCTGCCGTGGAAGACGCCGGACTGGGTCTGATGGCCTGGGCGCCTTTGGGCCGTGGTGTGCTGTCCGGTAAATATCGTGGACAAATACCTGCCGATTCCCGTGCCGCACAAAGCCGCCTTGCCGGTTACATTGAGCCCTATCTGGAATCGCGGGCGTCGCGCGTGGTTGAAGCAGTGGCGATGGCAGCCCGCGGACTGGGCCGCACTCCCCTGGACGTGTCCCTCAGCTGGTTGCTCGCCCGGCCGGGGGTAGCCACCGCAATCGTTGGCCCCAGGAACGCTGTTCAGCTCAAGGAACTGCTGGACGCGCAACTGACGGTTCTGCCGGCTGAGATTGCCCGCGCCCTGGAGGACGTTTCAGCAGCGTAGCTGGGTCTACTGGCGGTCCAGAATGTCCAGCAAGTAGCTTCCATAGCCGCTTTTTGCGAGCTTTGCAGCCTGCTGGCGGAGTCCGTCGTCGCTCAGGTATCCCATGCGCCAAGCCACCTCTTCGGGAGCCCCGATCTTCAAACCCTGCCGGTTCTCCGTGGTCCGGACGTAGTTTGAAGCGTCATTGAGGTCGCTGAAGGTGCCGGTGTCCAGCCAGGCAGTGCCCCGTGGAAACTTCTGCACATGCAAGCGGCCAAGTTCCATGTATTTCCGGTTGATATCCGTGATCTCCAGTTCCCCGCGCGGCGACGGTTGCAGGTCTTTCGCCATGGCAACAACGTTGTTGTCATAAAAGTAGAGCCCTGGAACGGCATAGTTGCTTTTGGGGACTGCGGGCTTTTCTTCAATGGAGACGGCCATTCCATGATCGTCGAACTCCACCACGCCGTACGCGGACGGATCCTTGACCCAGTAGCCGAAGATCGCACCGCCGTGGACGTCGGTGTAGTGCCTCAGCTGGTTGCCCATGCCGGGTCCATTGAAGATGTTGTCACCCAGGATCAGCGCCACGTTGCCGTTTCCGATGTGGTCCTCGCCCAGGATGAACGCCTGGGCAAGGCCGTCCGGGGTGGGCTGCTCTGCGTAGCTGAGATTGATGCCGAACTGTGAACCATCTCCGAGGAGCCGCTGGAACTGCGCGGCATCGCCGGGCGTGGTGATGACAAGAATGTCGCGAATTCCCGCCAGCATCAGCGTGCACAGAGGATAATAGATCATCGGCTTGTCGAACACCGGAACCAGCTGCTTACTGATTCCGAGCGTGATGGGATGAAGCCTTGAACCCGTTCCACCTGCAAGAACAATTCCTCGCAAACCTGCCGTCCTCACCTGTGCCCAGTATTGCCGCTGGCGGTTACTCTAGGGCCATGCAGAGAATCCTTGTCACCGGCGGGGCCGGATTCATCGGATGCAACTTTGTCCACTACATCATGGAGCACACCGGGCTTCATGTCACGGTATTGGACAAACTGACGTATGCCGGGAACATCGAATCTCTCTCCGGGCTGCCGCCGGAGCGCTTCACCTTCGTCAAGGGAGACATTTGCGATGCAGTGTTGGTTGACAAGCTGACGGAATCCGTTGAAGCGGTGGTGCATTTCGCAGCAGAGTCCCATAACGACAATTCGCTGCAGGATCCCCGACCCTTTCTTGATACAAATCTTGCGGGAACGTTCACCATGATCGAAGCCGCACGAACGCACGGCACGCGATTCCATCACATTTCCACCGATGAGGTCTATGGCGACTTGGCGCTGGACGATCCCCACCGCTTTACGGAGAATTCCGTGTATCGGCCAACGAGTCCCTATTCGGCAACGAAAGCCGGCTCGGATATGTTGGTGCGCGCGTGGGTGCGCTCATTCGGCCTCAAAGCAACCATTAGCAATTGCTCCAACAATTACGGCCCGTACCAGCACGTGGAGAAATTCATACCGCGGCAGATAACCAACATCCTGGACGGGAACCGGCCACATCTTTACGGCAGCGGGCGGAATATTCGTGACTGGATCCACGTGGAAGACCATTCCTCCGCAGTCTTGGCAATTTTGGAGGGCGGACGCGTGGGCGAAACCTATTTGATAGGCGCAGACGGCGAAAGGTCCAACCGGGAGGTGGTTGAGATGCTGCTCTCCCTCGCAGGACGGCCGCGCGAAGCATATGACCTGGTCACGGACAGGCCAGGTCATGATCTGCGGTACGCCATCGATTCGGGCAAACTTCGGCGTGAGCTCGGTTGGGCGCCCCGCTATTCGGACTTCGACGCCGGACTGGCTGACACCGTCCAGTGGTACAAGGACAACGAACAGTGGTGGAGACCGCAGAAAGCGGCCACGGAATCCAAGTACGCAGGTCAAGGGCACTAAGGCGTGGAACAGGGACGCCAGCTACGTTCACGGGCCACGCCCATCCCCGGACTGCTGCTGTTTGAGCTTCCTGTTCATGGGGATGGCAGAGGATGGTTCAAAGAGAACTGGCACCGGGGCAAGATGCTTGATGCCGGGTTGCCGGACTTTGGCCCGGTGCAGAACAACATCTCCTTCAACGCAGTTCGTGGAACGGTTCGCGGTATCCATGCGGAGCCTTGGGACAAGTTCGTTTCACTGGCCTCCGGACGGATCTTCGGCGCGTGGGTGGACTTGCGGGAGGGGCCAACGTTCGGGACGCTGTTCACCGCAGAACTGACCCCCGGCGAGGCCATCTACGTCCCCCGCGGCGTGGGCAACGCATTCCAGACCCTGGAGGACGACACCGCCTACACGTACCTGGTCAACGACCATTGGAGCACGGAGGCACAGAAGGACTACACGTTCCTTAACCTCGCCGACGAGGATGTGGCAGTTCCCTGGCCGATCCCCTTGGATCATTGCGTAATCTCCGCGCCGGACCAGAAGCACCCACGGCTGGCAAA
The DNA here is from genome assembly GCF_006964045.1 of Arthrobacter sp. TS-15. Taxonomy (NCBI): domain Bacteria; kingdom Bacillati; phylum Actinomycetota; class Actinomycetes; order Micrococcales; family Micrococcaceae; genus Arthrobacter; species Arthrobacter sp. TS-15. The sequence continues at coordinate 39,358 of NZ_SDXQ01000037.1, forward strand.
CGTCGTGCCAGTGCCCAGGCGGCGCACTCTGGTCCTTGGAGCGGACGGCCAGTTGGGCACTGGCCTTCGGAGTGCCTTCGCGGGTGATTCCACAGTGGAGTTCGCGGGCCGCGCGCGGTTCGACATCACCTCCGAGGACTCCCATCGGGCTGTGAACTGGCGCGAATATTCCGCCATCATCAACGCCGCCGCGTTCACCGCGGTAGATGTCGCCGAAACACCGGAAGGCCGGGCTGCTGCCTGGAGCATCAACGCCGCCGCCGTTTCCCGCTTGGCGCGTACCGCCGTCGAGCATTCACTAACTCTTGTCCACATCTCCAGTGACTACGTTTTCGACGGCACAGCAGAGGTTCACCTCGAGGATGAGCTTCCAGCTCCCCTGGGGGTCTACGGCCAAAGCAAGGCTGCCGGCGACCTCGCGGCGGGCATCGCGCCAAGGCATTACATCGTCAGGACTAGTTGGGTAGTGGGCAGCGGCAGGAACTTTGTTCGAACCATGGCGGCGTTGGCCGCGAAGGGTGCCTCGCCAACGGTGGTGAATGACCAATGGGGGCGATTGAGTTTCGCGTCCGACATCGCAGCGGGCATTCGTCACCTGCTCCTCAACAAAGCCCCGTACGGGACGTACAACCTCAGCAACGGTGGCAACCCCCAGACCTGGTTTGAGCTGGCCCGCGATGTCTACCGCCTTGTGGGCGCCGATCCGAATCTGGTGCGTCCGATCGGCACCGCCGACTACGCAGGACCCCGCACTGCTCCAAGGCCGCGCAGCAGCGTCCTGGATTTGTCCGGTATCCGCGCGACCGGATTCGATCCACCCCCGGCAGCACAGCGTCTGGCCGAGTACATCAAAGGCCTGGAACTCTAGCGGAGTCCTGCGAAACGTCCTAAAGTAGCCGTACGGCAGCCTCTTGCAGGAGGCCGGGAGACAACTCAAATAAACATGTTGACACGGCGGCACTGGTCCGCCACCGACGATCCAGGCAGTGCAGCAGCCTCGGATCGTCGGCCACATGGTGATGCCTTGAGTTGGAGCCGAGAATGCTGCTACCGAAAATCATGCCCGTGGGAGATCTCCTCCACAGGGCAGTCCCCCACTTTTACCCGCGTCGCGGCGTCCCCGCCGGCGTACCCCAGGGCGAGGACCACCACAGTGTGGCCGCTTCCGCAGAGACGGTGGCTAAGGCTCCTTGGGTGAATCTGGGCGGGGTCCCCGTCAAGCTCATGGAGGCTGAGGGCGCGCTTCGGGAAATTTTGGATCGCGCCGGCTCCCCCGATGCTCCCCCTCTGGGCGTCTGCTCCGCAAACCTGGACCATATCCGACACTTCGGAACCGGAAGCCGCTGGATAGGCACTTTGGACCCGCCCGCACCTGTTGAATGGTTAACCCTGATTGACGGCGCCCCCCTGGCCACCCAGGCTCGGCGCCTGACGTCAAAGACATGGCCCCGGCTTGCCGGCAGCGACCTCATTCACCCCTTCCTGGCAGGAGCAGCGGCACGCGGCTTGCGCCTGGGCTTTCTGGGAGGTTCGGAAGAGACCCAAAAACTGATCGCAAGCAAGTTCGTAACCGAGCGGCCTGAGCTGAAGGTAGTTGGTTGGTGGGCTCCCGCCAGGTCCACGCTGGGAGACGCAGCAGCCTCCCGCAGGCTCGCCCGGGAGATACGGGCGGCATCGCCCGATGTCCTGATTGTTTGCTTGGGAAAACCCCGACAGGAACTGTGGATAGCCGAGTACGGTCACCTGACCGGCGCCAAGGTCCTGCTGGCATTCGGTGCCGTGGTCGATTTCCTGGCGGGGAACGTCCGGCGGGCTCCCTCCTGGGCCAGTTCGCACAGCCTTGAGTGGGCATGGCGCCTGATGCTGGAGCCACGCCGCTTGGCACGCCGTTATTTGGTGGAGGGGCCGGAGGCATACGTGAAGTTGCGGACCGCCAGCAGTTCCGACGTCGAGCCAAGAAAGCTGCTTTCCAGCGCCGCATACGCTGTCCCGGAACCCGTGCCCAGCCGGGCTCCGGGATCGTTCGTCCCGGCCACCGAAGCGGCCGACGTCGCCGTCGTGGTTGTCACCTACAACAACGCTGACGACGTCGGGCCGCTGGTGGCGAGCCTGCGCAAGGAAGCAGCCGATGTTTCCATCAAAGTGGTGGTGGCGGACAACTCCCCGGATGAGAGCACGCTGCGTGAGCTCGCACACCACCCCGACATCACAGCAGTGCGAACGGGCGGAAACCTCGGCTATGCGGGCGGAATCAACGCTGCGTTCTCTGTTGCAGGGGAAGCAGGAAGCTACCTCATCCTGAACCCGGACCTCCGCGTGGAACCAGGCGCGGTGGCCGCCATGCTCCAGCGGATGGATGAGCAGGGAGCCGGCATGGTGGTACCGGTCCTGTTGGACGATGACGGAAGCATCTACCCGTCGCTACGCCGTGAACCGGGCGTTCTGCGAGCGCTGGGTGATGCTGCTTTGGGTAGCCATGCGAAGGGCAGGCCGGGTTGGTTGTCGGAGATGGACTTTGACACTGAGAGCTATTTGCACGGGCACCGGGTTGATTGGGCCACGGGTGCGGCTCTGCTGATTAGCTCTGCGGCGTCGGAGGCGGTGGGTGCTTGGGATGAGCAGTTCTTTTTGTATTCGGAGGAGACGGACTATTGCCATCGGGTGAGGTCGGCGGGTTTCTCCATTTGGTTCGAACCCGCTGCCCGGATGTGGCATGAACGTGGTGGTTCGGGGTCATCTCCGCAGTTGACTGCTTTGATGTCGGTCAACAGGGTGCGGTATGCAGAGAAGTATCTTGGACGTGGGCGGGCGTTGGCATTCCGTGGTGCTGTGTTGGCTGCGGAAATTGCGCGGTTGAACAAAGCCGGGCATCGGGATGCTGCATTGGCGGTCCTTATGCAGCGGCGTTGGGAGAGGCTCCCGCACGCGACGCGGACCACGACGGCAGCCACGCCATGACTGTTACCCATCCTTCCGGTGCGGTGATCATCCCGGCGCATAATGAGGCCGGTGTTATCAGCAGGACGCTTGAGGCGTTGAGTGAGGTCATCGCGTGGGGCACAGTTGATGTGGTGGTGGCATGTAACGGGTGTAAGGATGCCACGGAGGCTATCGCGTCGAGGTACGGGGGTGTTCAGGTGCTTCACGTGCCGGAGGCTTCCAAGACTGCGGCGTTGAACGCTGCCGATCAGGCAACGCAGCGATGGCCGCGCGTGTACCTGGATGCCGATATTGAAGTCAGTGCCCCTGCGCTTCATGCAGTTTTTGTTGCTTTGGAGGATGGGACTTTGCTGGCTGCCCGTCCGGCTTTTCGCTATGACACCGAGGGCGCTTCGGTATTGGTGCGCTCGTATTACCGTGCCCGTTCCCGTATACCGGGCAATGCCGAGGCGCTTTGGGGTGCGGGTGCTTATGGGTTGAGTTTCAGCGGGCATGAGCGGCTGGGGTCTTTTCCTCCTCTTACTGGTGATGACTACTATGTGGATCGGCTCTTCTCTGCCCATGAGAAGGCGGTGTTGGCTACGGTTCCTGTGGTGGTGCGGACGCCCCGAACGTGCAAGGCGTTGATGTCTGTTCTTAGGCGCACGTATCGGGGCAATGCGGAGCAGGATCGCGTATCCGGCGGTGCCTCCACGGCGAGGACTGTTCGGCAGTTGCTTGCCTCCGTCAGGGGGCCGCTGAGCGTTTTCGATGCCGCCGTTTACGTCGTGTTCGCCGGTGCGGGCCGCCGTCGTGCGCTGTTTGGCCCTCAGACGCTGCCTGGTTGGGAGCGGGACGATACCAGCCGTTAGTCAGAAGCCGCAGCTGCCCCCGCCTTCAATGCTGTAAAGGTGGACGGCGTTGCCGTCGGCGAAAGTGTCGGTGAAGGTTCCGGCCACTATGGGGATGGTGCGGTTTTCGTCGATGACGACGGCGGTGCTGCCGCCGCATTTCAGCGTGAAGGTCGCTGCGCCGCCGGTGTTCTTGTTCGCTCCCGCGAAGATGTAGACGTGGCCGTTGTGGAGTTTGGTGGCGAGGTCTACGGGGCCCGTGGCTGTGGCGGCGCCGTCAAGGAAGGGGGCGTTGAGGACGGGTGCGAGGTCTGTGATTTGCTTGTTCACGGTAGTGAGTGTGGGCACTATGTCTTTGCCGCAGTCCCTGATGACGTGTTGGGTGACGCATGGGCCGCCGAAATTGTGGTTGAAATAGATGATTCCCCGGGCGCCGTGGATGAGGCTGCTCCAGACTGCGGCCTTGAGTTCAGGGCCGGTGATTGTTTTAGTCCCCGCTACGTCACCCGATGGATGACCGTTCTCGATAAAGGCCCAGACGGGAATCATCGCAGATGGGTCCTGGAGCCCACGCAGCCGGTCTATGGTCCAGCCATAGTTTGCTGCGAGCCGGCACTCGTCGGGGTTCAGGTCCCGGGTGTAGTCGACGATGGCTCCGCCCTCGCCTTTTCCGCAGATATTGGGATCCGTGAACCAGTAGTTATCTGCGGACACCACGTCCTGGAGGCCTCTGACAAACTTTCCCGCTACCGTGTCGGATTCCCAGAATGTAACGCCTTTGCCGTAGTTGGCGTAGAGCATGGCTTCTTTGGGGGCCAGGGCACGGCGGTCCCTCTGGATCGTGTAGCCGCACGGCGTCCCGTCCGGTGAACAGACGGGTCCCTCGCCAGGGTAGTTGCCTGTCCACTGCGCGTCGCCCGGGCCCGCCCACATGTCCACTTCGTCGCTGAGCGTGTAGCCGGCAGCGGCTTCATGCGGGAAGGAAGGCAGTGCGAACATGCCGGAGTCCTGGATCAATTGAACGTTCGAGTTGGCGGTGAGCTCCACGTAGGTGTTGATTCCGGCATCGGAATCCATGGACACGTTTCCCTTGTCCAAGACACTTTCCAGCCACACACCGATGGGAAAGAATGAATCCTCAGCGGGAAGGCCAGCCCTGAACTGGGCGTAGTAGGCCTGTCCGCCGTCTACTTGCCGAAGGGCTACCGGCGCCGCGGTGACATTCTGCGTCGGCGAGGCGCTGGATGCGCTGGTCCCGTGTGGTGAAGGCGGAATAGCGCCGCCAGCCGCAGCAACAGCTAGGACAATGCTCGCAATGGCAACGACACCCAGGACCCATGCTGTTTGCGGCTTCATGCTCTGCCTCTCCGTCTTTTCGATTCCATCAGTTCAGCCAGTACGAGCGCGCTTGTTCTGACATCGAAAGCCTCTTCAATCCTGGAACGCCCTTGTTCAGCGATTGATACGGCTTTGTTGGGATGCCGGAGGAGTTCGATAATTTCCTCCGCGAGCCGGCCGGGATTGTGGGGTTCCACCAGAATTCCGCTTTCACCCCCCCTTACCAGTTCCCGGACACCACCCGCGGCTGTCACCACGACGGGCACCCCCATGGCCATGGCTTCCATGATGGCGACTCCGAGCGGTTCTGAGTGACTCGCCAAGGCAAATAGATGCGCAGTGGCAAGTTCTTCTTGGACTTTGTGTTCCGGGACCGCGCCCAAAAGACGCACGTTGCGTTCCAAACCGAGCTCGCGGACCTGACGCTCAAGCTCCTGTCGGTAACCAGAACCACCGAGCTCGTCCTCACCGGCCATTGTCAGGTGCAGATCAACGCCGGAACGCATAACTATGTTGATTGCTTTGAGTAGATCCGAATGACCCTTGCTTCGATTCAGCCGTGCGCAACAGAAGATTCGAGCTTGGCCCTGGCCTGACCAAGGTTTGTACGGGGCCACCCGTGTAAAGGTGTTCAAGTCCACACCCATGGGCGCTACCCGGATTTCTCCCGGCAGATGGCCGTCCAATGCTTCCCTGACTTCGGCCAGAAGCCGTGCCGTAATCACCACCGAGAACTCGGCGTTTTGCCATTTATGTAGCTGGTTGGGCCCGTAGTCGCTCAGAGGGCCGTGCAGGGTCAGGCTGTAGGGTATGCCCGAGATGGCATGTGCGAAGAGAGCTACTTGTGCGGCGTCTGCACATGAGTGCACATGGATGTGGTCCCACTGACGTGTCTCCGCGTGTCGAGCAAGTGCCCCGCCAGCCCAGAGCAGGGCCACGGTGCGTGCAACGGCGTTGCCCAGCCGCGGGTTACCAAGCTCCCTGGAAGACTCGTAGGGACTGGCCGAGCTGCCGACGATGGCGCCCAGGCGGCCTCCAGTCACCGCGCGAAATGCTCTTACGCCCCCGCCCACGGCGGTTTTGATGTTGGGCGGTGTCAAATAGTGGGTTGCAGCCACTTCTTTGCCTGCCCACTCCGGCATGAGAGCCAATTGGCGGGGCGGCCGGGTTGAGACGGGTTCCGGCTCAAGTCCCAACTGCTTGAGCGCCCGAAGCTCACGCCAAAAGAAGCCGTGTGTTTGTCCTGGGAACTCAGGCACGAAGTACCCGAATCGAACCATGTCCCGCCCTTCTGAGCCTCGGTCGTTCGTTGGTTGCAGTGTTCAGTAGCGTTGGTGGTCACACAGTCGTTCTCTTGTTGGGAGCATTATGGTCAACGTCGGCATTGAGGATGTCCTGAAGGGGGTTACGTTGCCGGAGCAGTTCTTGCTTCGGTGAGGGCGCATCCAGCTCCACCAGCGTTTCCAGTTCGGAGAGCGTGTCTGCGCGGGAAGAAGCGGCGCGTTTATCCTCCGGATTCTGTGCTTCACCTGTGCGCCTTTTACGGCCCTTCCTGGTCAGAGCGGAGGTTGTGCGTTCTGTTCTGGCCCGTTCGCGTGCTGATTCCACCGATCGTGCCAGTGATACCGCCCCCAGCGTGAGGACCAGGCCGGCCACCACCACCACGATGAGCGATCTCAGACGGCTTGAGAACTGTTCAGTTGCTTTATCAGGCACAGCGACCACCAATGAGGTGAACAGGTACCGGTCAGAAGCGCCATTGACCGTCTGGATTGTGTGGAGTTCCTGTTCCAACCGTGTTCCAAGGGCACGCACAGTGTCCAACGCGATGTCTTCGCTATCTGAAACGGCACTGATTTCCACCAGGAACGCCGCGGAGGGACGTTCTACCTTGTAGTCGGTGGCCAGGCCGGCCTTGTCCAGCGCTTCGCTTGTCGAGGCGTCATTCAGCCTGGTGGTGATGACTTGGGTTATCAATGATGAATCGGCCGACCGCAGATAGGGATTATCGGTATTGAGGGCACCCAGGGCGGGGTCCTTTTCTATTTCCTGGGATGACGGGATCTTTGGATTTACAATCGCGTAGGTCGTCAGGGCCTCATATGATCGGGGCGCGTAGGAGTACATGTAGACGGCTGCGAATGCGGTCAGGAACAGCACTGGCAGGACAAAGACTTTGTGGTGCCACAGGGTCTTGAGTACTGCTATTGGATCCATATCTCCCCCTTGGGAGTTTTGGGTGCTGGTCCCGCCGGCACCGGGCTGTTGCCAATTATCGATGGCACTTTTTTTCGGAGTTCCAGTTCCCGTCCAACCATGATCCATGCCCCTCCTGCTAACCCAACGATGAAGGGGTACATCAAAGCAAAGACGGGGAAAGACATCGAATCAAAGGTCAGGGAGCAAACGGCCGCGATGACACCGGCCGCGGAGACAGCGCCGGTAAAGCACCGGAGGGCCGGAATCCGGGACGCCCGGGCGGCCAGCAGGCTTGAGAGGCCGGGTATGGCCAGATAGGCAATAAGCCCGATCAGTCCGACGACGCCGATGGTGACCAAAGAATTCAGATACTGGTTATCCAAGATGTAGATGGCGTTGGTGGGCATGTAATTCCCGGGACCCACCCCAAAATAGGGGTGTTCGGCGACCATGGCGGCCACCCTCGGATAGTTGTTGGTTCGCGTAGTGATTGAAGGGTCGTCTTCGCCCGCCGTAAACGAGGCTGTCAAGGTGCCGACCAGCCCCGGTACGCCCAGGAACAGCACGGCTATGACGGCGGGTGTTGCCACCAAAGCCCACCGCCGGGCGATTCGTGGAAGAAACGGTATGAAGACGAGAAGCCCGGTGACCAATCCAAGGATGCCGGACCTGGATACCGTGGATGCTATGGCAAAGACCAAGAGGGACGTTCCCACCCAATGGAGCCACTTTCGTCCACTCTTGTCATAGACCGCTCTCCATATGGAGAGCGGCAAAAGCATGGAAGCAACCACGGCCAGTTCAATGGAATGAAAAGTGCTGCCAGAGACGCGCATCATGAAGCCGCGCATCTGAAAGGGCGTGTTTCCTCCGTTGTCTGTGAACCCTGGCATTGCGGCCTGCACCCACTCCATGGGGTTGATCCTGAAGAAGAATTGAATGACAGCCACCACACAGCAGAAGAATGCTCCTGCCAGTATTGCCCGGGACAGGGACATTGCATCGTTGAGTGTCCGCACGGCCTCGGCTGTGACGAGAATGATGCCGGCGCTCGCAAGGAGCAAGATGAGCCAGCGGTCCGCGGCCGCCCGCGCAGTTACAGAACTACCGCCTGTGTAACCCGAATACAATGCTGCGTAGGAAGCGCAGGTTCCGACCCACAGCAGGACCAGCCCGATACGTCCCGGGTGACGCGGGCTCAGAGGGTTCTGCAAGCCGAATAGGACGGAACACAGCCACACCGCCAGAACTAGAAGGGCCAGAAGCAGGGGCACTGTCCCGATGGCGCCCAACGGCTTCACCACCATGTTGGATGGGAAGAAGAAGATTCCAAAGGCCGCAATCCTCAGCAGGAAACCAACGCGCCTGCCAGGACTCGGGGTGAGGTCCAAATCCACCAGCTGGACCTCGTGCCTGGGCGGAAGGACGTTGAACGGGCGGATTCTGCGCTTCATGTCATTTCCCACCGTTGGTGTCTGGTGCAGCGCGACTCAACAATTCCGGCGAATGCTGCTTGGGAATGCGACCAGTCCGGGCGCGGCCGCTGTGCGATTCGCTGTGCGCGCTCATGAATGTCAGAGGCGCTGACCACCCTTGCGAGCGCTGCGGCGAGCCGGTGGGGTGATACCGGCACCCATACGACGTCAGGATCTGTCAGTTCCTGGGAGGAAAAAAGGGATTCATTGAGAACGGGCACGTTCCCGGCCGCCAGGAGCTCGCCGGGCACCAGCGAGATGTTGGTGAACGATATTGCGAGGCCGGCTATGGTTTGGTTGTACAGTTCGTTGAGTTGCTGCGGTGCTAGATTCCCGTGATTCGTGACGGGAATGTTCCAACCGGACGTCTTGTCACCGTAGACGTGAACTTCCTGATCGGGCCGTAATGAGTGGAATTTTTCAAGGGCCATTTTGGCGATGAGGTATCCCCGGCGGTCTACCGACTTCTTTGCGTAGAAGACCACTCCACTGCGTATAGGGCGCCCTGACTGGTTTGGGATCAGATTGTAGATGTCCGTGTCGCAGCCAAATGGAACCGTGGCCGCTGGCACTTGACCAAGTTCGGCCTTAAGGACACCGCCGATCATGTCACCCAGCGCTATAGTGCTGAACCCGAATCGATAGCTGTCCTCCGCCAGTGTGTAGAGGGCGCCCCGCGGGTAGAAATAGGGTTCGTAATCCTGGACGAAATAGAAACGGTGGGCGCTGTGGTGGGAGCGCGCTGCTATGACGTGCGCCGTTGACCATGAACTCGCCACGACGGCATCGATACCGTCCATACCCTGCGTCGCGCTGCGAATTTCCGCGCGCATCAGGGGCCAGTGTCGGCGGATGACCGCTTCGTGCCGGGATACGTCGTCGTCGTTCCGGTCGTAGAGGAAAAGGATGCAGTGATGCCCGCGATCCTCCAGCGCACGGACCATACGGAACAACGTAGTGTGGCCTCCAGATCCGGGGCCGGGTGGGGTGCACACCCACCCAACTGTCAAGGGACCCGTCCTGAGGGGGACATCGTTTGGATACACAAGCCCTGCCGGGTCGGTGATGTCTTCATCGCGCAGGGGGAAATCCGGTTCGGCGAGGCTCCACCTTTCGAGCGCTGCGCGTGCTCCTTTCCTTACGGCCTGCCTTCCCATCGAGGACCAGCCGTCCCGCCTGAGCCGGGACAGGATATGGGCTGCGGTTGATTGGCTGACGTTCATGGCTGCGCCGTCCTGCCCATCTCGCTGACGTGGTCTGTGAACTCCCTGAGTGCACGCCGCCTTGTTTCCAACGGAATGCCGGCTTTGGCCGACAGCATGACTGCAAGGGCGTCGTGCGGTCCTGAATGGAGCAACTGCTGGATCTCTGCCTCGCTCAGCGCTACTTCTGCGGAGTGGACTGTTCCCTTCATCGTTGTGGAGGTTGCCCGTTTTCCGCCCAGGACTTCGTCTACGAAGATCCCATAAAGCATCATTTCGGACAATCGCAACTGGCTCGCCACGGCTGTGCTCCAGGCCGACCCGGTTGTGCTTTCGATGTGCAGGAGCATCTGCCGCACTATTTGTGGTTCCCACAGGCAAGGCCAGCAAATGTAATCGGTGAGGTCGCCGTCGGAGGGCGGCTGTATTCCGAGCAGCCTTCGGGCCGAATAGTGCCATAGTCGGTGACCCGGCAGTGTATGGTCGACCCCTTCTGGTTTTCGATACATGCAAACTTCGCCTTCCACGCTGAAGGCGTCCAGGGTGGTGGGTCGGACCAGTACGCTGTCTGAATCCATGAGCAACACTCCCCTTGCATCGAGTGTGGCCACGACGGCAAGTTTGATGATTTGCTGGCATATCCACCCACGAACCGGCGGCCATGGCCGTGCGGCGTTGACCCACATGTTGAGCCACGGGAGTTTGAGGAATGAAAGTGGCAGGTATTCCCGGGCATCGTGAACTTCTGTGCGTGGTCCGGCCAGGCTTTGAAACTCGTTCAAGTCGGTCCGCGGCACAATGATGTGGTGGACCACATCCATGGCAGTCATTGTCAAGACCGAGCGGTTCAAGTCCTTGCAGAGTCCCAGATCGGGGCCGTAGCTGGGCGTGACCACGGCGAGCTTCCCGCTGATAGGGTCGGTTCGGAGGTTATTAGACACCACTGTTATGCCACCTCCGCCTCTGCATTTTGTGTCGGATTCTGCGGGCCAGCCTCGGAGGTCCGGACCACAAAGGTTGGCTGGCCAGAGCCGGTCCCAGCGCACGTCTTCTGGCGTATCTGTTCCAAGCCTCAAGTTCTGTGGGGTTATCCACGAGTTCAGCGGCGAGTGCTACGAAGGCCTCGGCCTTGGGGGCTGTGCCACTCCCCCGGTCGTATTCGTGGCAAGCCCGGGTTAGTGCATCGTTCGCCAGGGCACGCCTGGCTTCGGCTTTGAACTCCGGCGCCTCAGGAATATTGGCCGTAGGACCGGAGAACAGGACGTCGAAGGCGTCCCGACGTGCCTTAAGGTCCTCCAGTTCGTCAATCCCTGTGGCCGACAGGCTGTCCGCGTGTTCACGGTGCCAGGCCTGGTCCGCGCCATGTATGTAGGCGACATCGGCAAAGGCAGCGATCCTGAGCCACATCTCCATATCGTGCGTGTGCTTGAGGTGTGCCTGGTATCCGATAGTTTGGAGGACGGATCGTCGCATCAGAGCTTCAGGTGACGTAATGACGTTTACTCCACTCCGGCACCTCTCCCGGAGCCATTCCCGTCCCGGCCACACAGTCCATGCCTTTGCCGCTTGCCGGGGAGCTGGAAGCTCATTGGCCTCAAAGTGCAAGGGATGTCCATAGACGAGTCCAACGGACGGATAGGCGCGCGCGACGTCCACGGCGCGTCGCAGGGAACCGGGTGTCAACATGTCATCAGCGTCGAGCCGGACCATGAACTCGCCCCGTGCACCTGCGGCTCCATCATTGAACGAAATTACGGGTCCGCGATTACTCTGGTGGCGCAGTACTTTGACCCTGTGGGACATCGCAGCCAGTTCCAGGGCTACATCATGGCTGTTGTCCGTGGATGCGTCATCAACCACGATCACATCCGCTGTGACACCGTTCTGGGTGAGGGCGCTCTCAATTGCCTGCCGGAGGAACCGGCCATAGTTGTAGCACGTGATGACCACAGTGACCGTGTCGGCTTGTGCAGGAGCAAAGCTTGCCGGCTGACTGATTTTAGTCTTCACCAACAGTGGACCGGGAGCGTGGCTTCCGCTCACCGGACCATTTTCATCGTTGCCGAGCATGGTCCGCACCTCGCCGAGACGGCGGAGGAACCAACGCCACAGCAGCAACGCGTAGGTTCCCGCGCCGGCGGTGCCCCCGGCCAGGAGCCCCTCCACTGGGCCATCGAAAGGCATAGCGGCCGCCACGGCGGCTACTGCAGCAGGTACTGCCGCGAAGCATGGGGTCCACAGACTGCGGAACGCCGCACGTAAGTCCGCCCCGTTCCGGTGAAGAGCGAAGGCATAAGCAGGACCGACGACGATGAACGACACCATCAAGTGGGCCGCCGCTGCTCCGGCAATCCCGCCAATGATGACGCCGAACGTCAGCGCTGGAATGAGTACGGCGATCCAGACGACTTGGACGTAAAGGGTTGCCCGGGCAGCACCGTGCGCAAGTAGGTACGAGGCGGCGAGATCAAATCCAACGCGCAAAGAACTGAACAACCCGAGCCAAACCAGTACGGCGGCCGACGGCAGCCAACGCGCCCCGTACACGAATTCTATGAGCTGGGCAGAAAGCAGGGCGAGCATGGTTCCGGCCAGCAATGCGACGGCCCACACGGGTCCGAGAAATATCGCAAAACTCAGTTTTCGCATGGTGCCGGAAATCCGGGCGAAGGCCGGCAGCGCAACGGAACGCACCACTTGGCCCAAGGCACTCATGGGCCATGTCGAAATATTGAAGGCCAGAAAGTAATAGCCCAATGCCACCGGACCCGCCAGCCGCGAGATGGCCACGTTGTCCACGTTCAATAGCGCCCATGACAAGAGGTTGGCGCCTGCTACGGGAACGCCGAAGGCAACCACTGACGGCGCGATGGATTTGTCGAACCCCAAACGGAACGGCGTCCGAGCCAGCCTGAATTGCACTAGAAGGGACACAGCTTGAGAGATCAGGCGTCCGGCTGCGAGCGCCATAACACCCCAACCGAACGTGATCAGGAGCAGGACCAGGGCCGTTCCAACGGTGAAATCAACCAGCGCGACGATGAAAAGTTTCCGCTGGGCAAAGTCGCGTTGCAAAGTTGCGTATGGCACCACGCCCACGCCGGCGAGGAGCAGTGAGAAAGACATGACGGCGATGACAGGACCGGCCGCAGGGCTGCCGAGGAGTTCCGCTGTGCCCTGAGCCGAAAAGGCCATAGTGGCTGCAAGCGTTGTCCCAGCCACTACGCCCAATGTTGCGATGGTTGGCGCTTTCCGTGCCGGTTCCTCGGACCGGATGAGATCCGCGCTCATGCCCAGGTCTGCCATGGTCATCAGCACCGTCTGTACGGTGAGCGCCACGGCGAACACCCCAAATTGTTCCGGGCTGAGGAGACGGGCAAGGGCTATGCCCACTGCCAAGCTCCCCAGACGCAGGACGATGTTACTGATGCTGCTCCATGCTAGTCCACGCCTGACTTGCAGTCCGAGTTCAGATTGAGTCTGCGTCATGTCACAGACCCCGTTGTTGCTTTGGCCAGTGCTAAAGCCTGCCGTCTCATGGATGCCCTGAATTTTGCTACCTCGAAGCTTGTGCGCAGATAGTCGGCGGTGCGCCCCGACCGCGGCTTCCGGCGGTCTCCATATTCGTACACAGCCATCATCCGGCGGGCCGCTGCGCCCAAACTGAAGTTCTCTTCTACCAGCGTCCTGCCGTGGGCGCCCAGTGCGATCCGCAATCTGCGGTCGGCCAAGAGCCCGGCCAGGGTGCGCTCAAGGTCCTCTTGAATCCCGTGCCCGTATAAGCCGTCCTGCAGGAAGCGCGCTGTTGTGCCCGGAGTGCAAAGACACCAGAACCCGTCGGCACCCTGCACAACTACAGGTTTGCGAAAAGACATCCCACGCAGCGCTGAGCTGCCCATGCCGAGGATGACGTCAGCGGCGTCGTAGATCATCCGCGGATCAAGGACCAAACCTTCGACACGGATAACCACTCTTCCGTGCCGGAGGTTAACCGCCGATGCAGAAGACCTGACCTCCTGAAGACCAGGGCCATCACCAGCGACTATAAGCATGGCCGGATACTTCTCTGCGATCCTGTCCACAACGCTTATAGCCGATAGGACACCCTGCACTTTTCCAAGGTCACTGGTCAGCCGGCCTACCACGGCAACTACCAGTGCGTGATCCTCGATCCCCAGCTGCCGCCGCGCCGGAAGCGTCCCACGGGACGCGTTGAAGTCAGTATCCACGGGTGGTTCCATGAGGTGCACGAAGGGCCGGACTTTGGATTGCTCATCGGCCAGGCCCTTTGTTCCCACAATCAGCGGAACATTCCTGGGCAGAAAGCCCGGAACGTCCATGGAGAGCACAGTCATCACCTGTGGGGTACCGCGTAACAATGCCGGCCCGAAGAACGCGTCCAAGGATGGAGCCCACTCGTAGCTGTGGATGAGGTCGATGCCCCGCTGGTCCACTGCCTGTATCAGGCGGCGGACAGTTCCGGGGTCCACGCTGTGTCTTCTGGCGGGAGCTTCAAGGAAGTCGAGTCCCAGCTCTCCAACCTTGTCCAAGAGGACCCCCGGGGTTGCGAACACCACCACCTCATGGCCGAGGTCACGGACCGCGGCCGCTAATTCAATAGCATTGATCTGACTGCCACCCATGGCCAACTCGTGGGGATATACCAGCAGCCTCACTTCACGCCCTCCAACTCAGGAGAATTACCCCGCCGAATCACCCGGGCCGGCACACCCGCCCAGGTTTCATCCTCAGGAACATCGGCAAGGACAGCGGCCCCCATGCCGATGGTCGCTTTCGCCCCAATGCTCAGGCGCTCGCGGACACTGGCGTTCATTCCGAGGTATGCCGCCCTGCCGATGTGGACGTTTCCTCCGAGCGAGACGCCGGAGGCCAACGTGGCATAGTCGCCGATCACGTCGTCGTGGGTGAAGGTAACCCCCGGCATGGCAACAACATGGTTGCCGATGGTCACGGACGCCGTCATGCTCACGTGGGCGAGGATGATGCTTCCCCGGCCAATCACGCAGCCCTCGGGAACATGCACCGACGGATCTATCGCCGTGGCATAGCGGTCTTCAGCCAAGCCCAAAGCACGGAGCCTCAGCACGACGCTTTCCCGGCCGCTCCCCGTTCCAATGCAAATCAGCAGCAATGCGTGGGGGTAATTCATGGCCTCACGGATCGGACCGAGCACGTGGGCGCCGTCCACGACGCGGCCCAGCTTGTCCTCGTCGTCGTCCAGGATCCCTACGACGTCGAACGGCCCGCTGCTGCGGACCATGGCAAGCACCTCCCGGGCGAGGCCGCTTGCAGCAATGAGAAGTAGCTCGCTCATGGCTGTCCCGCCGCGCGCAGTACGGAGTCGATGACCCTAACTTGGTCGTGCAGTGCAAGTTCGTGGTAAAGCGGGAGGATCAGGGTGTGGTCGGACAACCATTCAGTGACTCCCAGTTCAGCGGCACCTGTATCGGCGCCTGCATAGGCAGGTTGCCGGTGCGCGGCCATGATCCCGCGACGGGCAGATATCCCGTCCGAGGCCAAATGTGCCATCAGAACCTCGCGTCCGACGGGGAAGGCGGGGCCCACCTCAAGCCAGCACGACTGGAAGTTGCTCATGCCGTACTCCGGATCGCTCACCAGGCGGAGACCTTCCACGCCGGCAAAGGCTTGGGCGTAGGTCGCTGCGAGTTCGCGGCGACGCCGGACAACCGCTTCGAGGCGGCTGAGTTGGACGATTCCGACGGCGGCCTGAAGATCGGTCATGCGGTAGTTGAACCCGATTTCGAGGTACTCCTCCGGGGCGGCGAGGAGGCTGGCGTGCCGGTCGGCGGCGGAAACGCTCATTGCATGTTCACGAAGTCGCCGTGCCCTGTCACCGAAGTCCTGGCGCGCAGTGGTGAGCATGCCGCCCTCTCCGGTGGTGAGGATTTTCCGCGGGTGGAATGACCACGCTGACAGCTCCGCCGTGGAACCCACCGGTTGTCCGCGGTAGAGGGAGCCGATGGCGCACGCCGCGTCCTCCACCACAATGATTCCGAGAGGATCGCAGAGTGCCCGGATGGGTTCCAAGTCAACCGGGACTCCGCCCTGGTCAACGGCTATGACCGCTTTGGTGGCAGGAGTCAGTGCAGCTTTGATGGTCGCAGCGGTGACGCAGCCTGTATGAAGATCGACATCGGCAAAAACCGGCCTGGCGCCGACGTATGCAGCAGCATTGGCGGTAGCAATGAAGGAGAAGGACGGCACCACGACGTCGTCACCGGCTCCTACGCCGGCAACA
The DNA here is from genome assembly GCF_006964045.1 of Arthrobacter sp. TS-15. Lineage (NCBI taxonomy): Bacteria > Bacillati > Actinomycetota > Actinomycetes > Micrococcales > Micrococcaceae > Arthrobacter > Arthrobacter sp. TS-15. Next base: position 55,622 of record NZ_SDXQ01000037.1, read on the forward strand.
ACAAGGGCCAGGTGCAGTGCGGAGGTACAACTCGAGGTTGCGATGGCGAATCCGGCATGCTGGCCAGCTGCAAAAGCGTCCTCGAATTCCCGCACCTTGGGGCCTTGGGCTACCCAGCCGGAGGCGACAACTTCAGCAAGCGCCTGCGCCTCTGCCTCGCCCAACCATGGCTTCATGACATCAATACGGCCCAGCTGGGTTTCGGAGATAGTCATCGCACACCCACTGCCGGAGCCGTGGGGCGGGCTACCGCGCGGCCTGCGGCGATCTCTTCCCGCAGCGGACGCCACCAGGAGACCAGCGAGCGCAGCCCGTCTTCCAACGCTACGGCGGCCTCGAAGCCCAGGTCTTCGCGTGCTGCCGTGACGTCTGCGAGGCGTCTGGCAACTCCGTTGACAGTCCGTTCCGGGCCGTGTTCCACATCAAGGGGTGAGTCCATGACTTTGAGCAGCGTTTGAGCCAGTTCCGCCAGGCTGGTTTCGGTACCGCTGGCTACGTTGTAGACGCCCTCGCGTACGTTGCAGACGGCAGCAAGGACATTGGCCCTGGCAACGTCCTCGGTATGGATGAAGTCCATGGTTTGGTCTCCGCTGCCGAAAATCATAGGGGGCAGGCCATCGACTATTCGCTCCATCCAGCGGACGAGTACCTCGGTGTAGAGGCCGTGGACGTCCATGCGGGGCCCGTAGACGTTGAAGTACCTCAGGAGGACGTAGTTCAGGCCTGACATGGCGCGGAAACTCCTGGCCATTCCTTCGTTGAAGGACTTTGCCGCGCCGTAGAAGGTGTCGTTGTTGTGATGATGGTGGGTTTCCTTGGTGGGAAATGCCTCGGCCATGCCGTAAACGGAGGCACTTGATGCTGAGATGAGTTTGTCCACTTTGTGTGTTGCAGCAGCCTCGTAGACGTTGAAGGTCCCGTCTACCAGGACCTCCAGGGCAAGCCGTGGTTCTTCCGCGCATTGGGTGATGCGGATGGCCGCTTGATGGAAGAGGAGGTCCTTGCCCCGGGTGAGATCGTGGACGAGGTCGCGGTCGCGCAGGTCTCCTTCGATCAGCTGCACCCTGCCAGTGGCGAGGGCGTCGCCGAGGTTTGCACGGCGGCCGCGGACGAGGTTGTCGAGCACGTCGACGTGCGCCGCGCCGGCGTCGAGCAGTTGGTCAACCAGCGTCGATCCGATGGTCCCGGCGCCTCCGGTAACCAGCACGTGTGCACCTGGAAGCTCTTTCACCGTACAACCTGGAGGGAGACTTCATTCCCGGCGACAATGGTTGATTGTCCGTCAGTGCTCAAGCTTCGGGTGACGGCTTCGAGGACGGACAGGACGCGGAGCCCGGATTCACCGCTGGTCCGTGGTGTTGTCCGGTTGCGGATGGAGGAGGCAAGCTCGCTTACTACTTGGCCCAAGGGTTCCCGTTCCTGCAGGGCCGGGGACCACGTGTCCCCCAGCCGGTAGGAAATGGCTGAGGTTCGTTTGTCTGCGGCAGACCTGGGTTGGTGCTCCAGGCTGACCCCGCGGTCGTAGACGCTGAGGCGCTGTTGGGGGTTGAGGTCGTCCCACACCAGGGTCCTCTTTGACCCTCCGATGACCATTTGCCGGATTTTGGTGGGACTGAGCCAGTTCACGTGGATATGGACCATGGCGTCGTTGGGCAGACCGAAGGTCAGGTGTCCAACGCAGTCCCTGCCGGTTCCCAGCGGATCCGCGCCGTGGGCGGAAATCTCCGTGGGATGCAGCCCGCCGGGCAGGACGAAGTCCAGGATGGACAGGTCATGCGGTGCCAGGTCCCAGAAAACGTTGACATCCGGTTGGACGAGGCCGAGGTTGATGCGGACGGAGTCGACATACAGGATGTCGCCCAAGGCGCCACTGGCCACCAGCTCCTGAATCTTGAGGACCGCTGGAGTGAAGCAGTAGGTGTGGTCTGCCATGAGGACCAATCCCCGCGCCTTTGCCTCTTCCACCATTTCCAGGCCCTTGGTGCGGCTGTCGGCAAGTGGCTTCTCCACCAGGACGTGTTTGCCTGCGCGCAGGGCTGTCATCACCACTCCATGATGGGTATGCGCGGGAGTCGCTACGGCTACGGCATCCAGATTGTAGGTATCCAACAGCTCGTCCAGGGATTCGACGACGGCCACCCCGCCCACCGTCTCCGCGAGCTTGAGGCCCCGCTCGACGTCGAGGTCGCAGATGGCAACGAGATCCCAGTCCGGGCTGGCTTTGAGGTTCCGGGCAAGATTGGGGCCCCAGTACCCTGCCCCGACCACAGCGATGCGGAGCCTGGGCAACAGCCCGTGGCCGTTAAATTGTCCTGATGGAATGGTTCGTATGGTCATTTCCCACTCTGCTTCTGTGTTGACAGCGCGATTCGTTTGGTGTTGGTCAGCTCTTGGCTAGTAGGCTCCGGTCGGTTGGATCATTGCCCTGAAAGTCCGCCACATGATCATCAGGTCTCCCGCTATGGACCAGTTCTCCACGTAGTAGAGGTCCAGTCGAACGGCCTCGTCCCATGGAAGGTCGGATCGCCCGTTGATCTGCCACAGGCCCGTGATGCCGGGTTTGATGAGGAGCCGGCGGTGTGTATGACGTTCATAGCCGCTCACCTCCTTGGCCAGCGGCGGCCGGGGCCCCACCAGGCTCATATTGCCCACCAGGACATTCCAGAACTGTGGCAGTTCATCCAGGGAATACTTACGCATCCAACGCCCGCACCGGGTGATACGCGGATCCCCGCGGATCTTGAACAGGACGCCCGCGCCCTCGTCCTGGGTATTGAGCTCCTCCAAGCGGGATTCGGCGTCCACCACCATGGACCGGAACTTGAGCATGTGGAAGGTGCTGCCTCGCCGGCCAACCCGCTCCTGGCGAAAAAGGACGGGCCCGGGGCTGTCGTGGTTAACTATGGCGGCCAGGAGCAGCAGGACCGGTGACAGGACCAGCAATGCCGACGCCGAAACCGTAATGTCCATCAACCTCTTCAGAGTGTGCTTCCCCCCGGAGTAGTGCGGGATGTCCACGTGCATCAGTGGAAGTCCCTCCACCGGCCGCCAGTGGATGCGGGGGCCGGCTACGTTGGTCAGGGCGGCCGCGAGGACAAGTTCTGCCGCGTTTTCCTCCAGCCGCCATCCGAGCTCCTGAATGAATTGGTTTCCCCCGGGCACGGGGCCAGCCACAATGACCGCGTTGGCACCTGTCTGCCGGACGGTGTCGGCAATACCGTAGATCGATGACAGGACGGGGACGCGACGTTCGTCAACCTTCAGGACCGCACCGCGACGGGCGCCCGGGAGGCATGCTCCGAGGATGTCGTAGGCGGTGCCGGACTTTCGGTTGATCTGTTTGATGACGTACCGGACATCCTGGGGTTCGCCAACAACGATTGCACGGGAAAGGCAGCGTCCACGGGACTTCTCGTGACTCAGCCATCGGCGGAAACTCCACCTGCTGCCGGTGAGCGCCACCAGGCCAAGCGGCAAGGAAACGATGACAAATGAACTCACGGCATCAATACGGAAAACCACGGCCACAATGCCCAGGAAACCAAAGACGCGGAAACTGGCTGACAGAACGCGCTTGTATTCCTCCGGCCCAACGCCAAGGACCTTAGGATCGCGGGTGCGGTAGACCTCCAGCGAACCCAACCAAAGGAGTCCAAGTATCAGCCCCAACACCAGGTGCCGTGAGTAGCCAGGGCTTTGGGCGGAAAGGGACAGGCCATCGGTGTTGAGAACAAAGCCGGCGAAGACCGCAGCAGCGACCAACGCGGTGTCTGTCATGCGGAGACTGTTGGTAAGCGAGTGCGCCCAATCGTCACCGCCCCGGGCGGTGGACTTATCTTTCGGCGCTCTGCGGGTGACTGGCGGCACGAAATCCAGGGTGACCTCGGACCTTGGTGCCGCCAGTCCCGCCTTTTCAGCCCGTTGTGCAGCAACGGACTTGTCAATCCAGGGAGACGCCGGCGGATTGACGTCGACGATGGCAGTTTTTGCTGGAAAGACTGAATGCGCTGAGGCACGGTCCGCACCTTGGGGTGCCGCTACCTTGCCCGTACGCAAGACTGGAACTTTCACCATGTCAGCCTTCTTCGCAGACCTGCCATTGCCTACATATCAGTGAAGCGGCGGCTCTGTGGTGACGCACCAGTAGTCGGTACTCAAGTTTGCGCAGTATTACCCATCACGCCTACGTGCGAGTACCTATCCGGGGAGGACGGGACTACGTGTTTTTGGTGTCATTCCCTGTGGCGCGAACGGCAGAAATCCAGGCGGGAGTGGGATCTTTTGACGCCGGGAGGGGCATAAAAAAACCGGCCACCCAAGGTGGCCGGTTCATGAGGGTGTTCAGTCCTCCACGATTTCCAAATCTTCGTCCAGGACATCGTCGTCTTCTTCATCCTCGTCATCGAAGACCTGCAGCGGAGTAACCTCGGAGTAGGCCTCGTACAGCGCATCTTCATAGACCTCAAAGGCATCAGCGACGGCGAAAAAGGCCGACTCAACGTTGGGGTCACCTTCACCTCTCCGAGCCGATGCGGCGGCCAGATGTTCTTCCAGGGCGGCGGTCAGTGATTGAAGCGCGACACGCGGATCGATGCTCATGACTTCACGTTAGCCGGAAAAAGACGAAAATGGAGAGGGATGAGAGAACAATTTCCAGGCAGCTCCGTAGAGCGCCAACGAGACTATGCACGTCAGTACGAATACCTCGTTCTGACGGTGGGGCCTGACGATTCGTTGCCGGACGCCCGGCGCCGGCTGGCCGAACATTCCGAATACGGCAAGTGGGAACTCGAACGCAGCGTGCTTTACCTGGGAGGCGGGCGGCGCTTCTGGCTTCGCCGGAAGGTCTACTCCGTGCAGCGAACCGTCTGAACCCTGCGACACCACCGGCCGGGTTGATGCAGCTAGTCCTCCAGCGGCCCCAACCATGCATTTGCCACAGTGTTATGGGCGGATTCGTCGTTGGAAGGATGGAAGATTCCCGCCAGGACATCCCTGTAAAGGCGCTCCATCTCGGAACCGCGGAAGTAGCTGGATCCTCCTGTCACCCGAATGGCCAAATCCACCACGTGGCGTGCGTTTTCCGTTGCCCGGGACTTGAGTCCCACAAGTTTGGGGAACCACTGGGCTCCGTGGTCCACCAGGTTGTCCACATCCCTGGCCAGGGACGAGATTTGCGGGGAAATGCCGTCCATCGCCAAGGCGGCATCGGCCACCTTCCAACGGATATCGGGATCCTGGGCGTAGCTCCGGCCACCGTGCTTCGCCGAAACCCTGCGCTTGACGTTCGCTACCCCAAGGGTGAACGCACGCTCGGCAACACCGGTATACACAGCGGCGAGCAACGTCTCAAAGCACGCGAAAATCGCGAAGAACAGCAGGTCCTTACCGGGACCCACCGGCAGTTTGCGGAAGATCCGCTCCGGCGGAACAACAGCACCGTGCAGGAGGGTGGTGTTGGACGCGCTGGCACGCATTCCCAGGGTGTCCCAGTCGCTCAGTGTTTCGTGGCCCGGCTCATCTCGCCTGAGAAAGCCGAAGACCAGCTCCCCTGCACCGTCCCGGGCGTCGGCATCCTTGCCGAAGGTTCCCAGCCGGGTCCAGCCACGGGAGAGGCTGGTAAAGATCTTCCTGCCCGTGAACCGGTAACTTCCGTCCGGCAGCGGCTCGGCAACCGTGCCGGAATCGAACAGCATGGAGTCGTTGCCGGCCTCGGAAATGCCGAACGCAAAAATCTCACCCTGCCCCGCCTCCTTCAACACGAAATCCAATGACGTGTCCCCGCGCGCGGTCATGACCTGCGCGACTCCGGTCCAGACCAGGTGCATATTGACGGCCAATGCCGTTGCGGGCGCGGCCGTGGCGAGACGCTGCTGCAACGCAGCCACCGCTTCGAGCCCGAGCCCAAAACCGCCGTCGGCCTCTGGCACGAACAGCTTGAGGTAACCGGCAGCGGCCAGTTCATCAAGGTCTTCGTGGAAGAACTGGTTGTTGTCGTCGTAGCCTGCCGCGCGGCCACGGAGCCGTTCAAGCAGTTCGTCGGGAAGGATTTCTTCGGGACTCACGGCGGGGACCTCCTCGTTAGTAGTTGCTTAGCAGGGTGTTCAGGACCCGTGCGCCGAACTGGAGGGACTCGGCCGGCACGCGCTCGTCAACCCCGTGGAACATTCCCGTAAAGTCGAGCTCGTCGGGCAGCATCAGCGGGGCGAAACCATAACCGGTGATACCAATCTTGCTCAACGACTTATTGTCGGTGCCCCCTGAGAGTGTATAGGGAAGGACTTTCGCGCCCGGATCTTCAGTGTGCAGGGCATCGATCATGGAATCCACCAGGTTCCCGGCAAAGGGCACTTCCAAGGAAACATCCTTGTTGACATAGCTGATGTCGATGCCGTCGCCGGCGAGTTCCTTGATGGTCTCGAACACCAACTCCTGCTGGCCCGGCAGCGTGCGGCAGTCAACGAACGCCTCGGCTGACTCCGGGATGACGTTGTGCTTGTAGCCGGAGCGCAGGTACGTGGGATTGGAAGTGTTCTGAAGGGTGGCGCCGACGAAGCGAGCTACAGTACCAAGCTCCTTGAGGAGGATGTCCGGGTTGTCGGCGTCGAACTCGACGCCGGTCAGTTCAGTCACGCCGTCCAGGAACTGTCGAGTGGTGGGTGTCAGTTCCACGGGCCACTTGTATTCCCCGATCCGGGTGACGGCCCCTGCCAACCGGGTGACAGCATTGTCAGTATTGATTTGAGAGCCGTGGCCCGCCCTGCCATGCGCAACCAAACGCAACCATGACAATCCCTTCTCAGCGGTCTGCAGCAGGTAGGTCCGCTGGCCACCGATCGTGGCGGAGAATCCACCCACTTCCGAGATCGCCTCGGTGGCCCCGTCGAAAAGTTCACGTCGGTGTTCGACGGCGTAGCGTGCCCCGTAGGTGCCGCCGGCCTCTTCGTCGGCGAAGAAAGCAAAAATGATGTCGCGCTTTGGCTTGCGGCCCGTCCGGGCGAAGTTGCGCATGACTGAAAGGATCATGGCATCCATGTCCTTCATGTCTACGGCGCCGCGCCCCCAGATCAGTCCGTCCTTCAGTTCGCCGCTGAAGGGGTCAACGCTCCATTGATCCTTGAGGGCGGGAACGACGTCCAAGTGACCGTGAACTACCAGCGCGTCGGCTGAAGGATCCTCCCCGGCCATGCGGGTTATCACGTTCGCGCGGCCCGGGGCCGACTCGAAAATCTCGGCTTCGAGGCCGACTTCGGTGATCAGGCCGGCCGTGTACTCTGCTGCTGCCCGCTCACCCGGGCCGGTTTCGTCGCCGAAGTTGGAGGAGTCAATCCTGATGAGTTCCTGGCAGATCCGGACAACTTCATCTTCAGGGCGGATGACAGACATGGAAACTCTCCTTGCGTGGCTGGGCTGCAGGTTCCGGCGACGCACGCTGCGGTCTTCGCGGCATCTGGCGTCCCTTGTTCCATCAGCCTACCCATCAGCGGTTGCCGGCGTCCGGAATATTCGCCGTGGCAAGGGCCTGAGATGATGACACCCGCGCTCGGACCAGGGCCGATTTTTCAGCGACCTGAAACCGTGTTAGAGTTTTTCTCGCTGCTTCGGAGGAAAGTAAAGCACCGGAAGGTGCCCAACAAACCATCTGAACACCACCTGCGCGGGTGGCGGAATGGCAGACGCGCTAGCTTGAGGTGCTAGTCCTCGAAAGGGGGTGGGGGTTCAAGTCCCCCTCCGCGCACCATCGCAAGGCCTGGAATCCATGGATTTCGGGCCTTGTTTTGTTTGTATGAAGAACATGCGAGACAGTGCGAGTTTCATCACAACTGTTTCTTTAGTTGTCATTAATGAACAGTTTCTTTAGTTGCCGTTAACGAACAATGGCGGCGGGCACCTGGTGGTGGCCGCCGCCGTTGTTGCTGGTGGATCATGGCAAGGCAGTAACGCTTCCGGTGAAGTGCCGCCTGCCGCTGCGGGGATTCCACGCCACGTAGTCCGAGCGTTCCCAATGCCCCGAATCCGACTGCAGCGTGGTGATGTCCAAGGCAACCCGCGCTGGAAGGAAGACCGGGGCTTCGAATGAGACATTCCAGGCAAATGAGTCCGCCTTGACGGCTCCGACGTCGGCCAGCGCGCGGGAGGCCAGGTACATGCCGTGGGCAATGGATCCCCGCAACCCCAAAGCCTTCGCCGAAAGCACACTTAAGTGGATCGGATTGAAGTCGCCGGAAACCGCGGCGTAGCTTCGGCCGGTGTCCAGGTTGAGTTGCCACAGAGCGGTGGGATGCGGAGGGACAAAATCGCTGGCATCCAAGGCACCGTTCGGACTGCCCGCTTTGTCGATACCCGGCAGGAAGACACCCTTGGCCAAATAGGTTGAAACGCCCCGCCACAGCAAATCATCGCTGGAACCCGCCCGGACTTCGGAAACTACGTCCAGCTGGGTTCCTGCTCTATGCCCGGCGAGATTCTCCGCCCAGGATCGGATGTCCAGTTTCTGGGCGAACTGAATGGGAGCCAGCTGTTCAATGCGGTTTTTCAGGTGGATCATGCCAAGAAGTGGCAGCGGAAAGTCCTCGCGGTTCATGACGCTCATGGACACGGGAAATGCCAAAGCATGCACGTAGCCGGCGGGGAGGGTATCACTGGCTGTCTCCCCCAGCAGATGTTGGTAGGCGGTGAGGTTCTCGACGTCGGCCCGTACTCCCCTGACCTCGTGGCTGACAGCTGGAAGCCGTTTCTTGCCGGTGGAGGATCCAAGGACCCGACGGCGGGCTGCTGCGGCCGCTGCATTGACGTACAGCTTGGACAAGGACGGCAGTTCGCCCAGGACTACTGGCTGCGGGTGGTTCATGCTCCCACCAGTTGCTGCCCGCATACGCGCAGTACTTCTCCGGATATTCCGCCGGCAGCGTCGCTTGCCAGGAAGGCGATGGCCTCGGCCACATCCTGGGGCTGGCCCCCCTGCTTGAGGGAGTTGAGCCTGCGGGCGGCCTCACGGATCGCGAAGGGCATTTTTGCCGTCATCTCGGTTTCAATGAAACCAGGAGCTACGGCGTTGATTGTCCCGCCGAAAGGTTCCATCAGGGCCGCTGTGGACCTGACCATCCCTATGACGCCACCCTTGGACGCGCCGTAGTTGGTCTGCCCCCTGTTTCCAGCGATGCCGCTGGTGGAAGCAACCGAGACGATGCGCGGTGATTCCTTGAAATGCTCCGATGCCAGAAGGGCTTCGTTAATCCTCAGTTGGGCGGCGATGTTGACCGCGATGACTGACTGCCAGCGGCCCTCGTCCATGTTGGCCAGCAGCCTGTCACGGGTGATTCCTGCGTTGTGGACCACGATGTCGAGCCGGCCATGGCGTTCCACCGCGTGTTCGATGATCCGGTGTCCTGCGTCATCCCGGCTGATATCAAGCTGCAGGGCGGTCCCGCGTACTTCGTTGGCTACTGCTGCCAGATGATCCCCGGCTGCCGGGATGTCCACAGCTACCACCTTGGCTCCGTCGCGGTGAAGGGTTCTGGCGATTGCTGCACCAATACCACGGGCCGCGCCTGTAACAACTGCTACTTTGCCGGCGAGGGGCTTGTAGGCGTCGTTCGGCAAGCTGCCGGACGTTGAGCTGACGGTGATGAACTGTCCGTCCACGTAGGCGGATCGGCCTGAGAGGAAGAACCTCAGCGCCCCCAGTGCTGAGGGACTGGTTGTTGCCAGATGCTCGTCCAAGTGCTCGTCCAGGAGAATGCCGTTGGCTGTGGCGCCCGCCCGCAGTTCCTTGGCAAGGGAGCGCAACATCCCATCAATGCCCTGCCGCGCAGCAGCCGATGCCGGGTTGCGGGCTGACTGCGATGTCCGGGAGATAGTGATGACACGACCGTTGGGCGATAGGTCCCGCAAGGAAGCGGCCGCGGTCAGTACTGGTTTGCCCAGGTCCTCGGGGTGCTGGACGGCATCAAGGACCAGGATGATAGCCCCCAGCTTTTCCTTAGGCAACGCGTTGCGCCTGACGTCCAAGCCCCATCCAAGCATTGTGGTGGCAAGGTCATCTGCGCCGGCGCTGTCGCCGCTTACCAGGACCGGACCGGTAACGAGGGGTGCGCCGGGTTCGTGGCGTCGAAGAACCACCGGTTGAGGCAGACCGAGCTTCTTGGCCACGTCCTTCCCTAGTCCCTGACTTACAAGCTGTGTGTACTTATCAGTCATCGCGCTCCCCCTTAAGCTGCTTCCAGAATCGCAACGACACCCTGACCGCCGGCGGCGCACACGGAAATGAGGCCACGGGCAGGGCGGCCGTCTACGCTGCCCTTCTCATGCAGCATTTTTGCAAGGGAAGCTACGATCCTGCCACCTGTAGCGGCAAACGGATGGCCCGCAGCTAGCGAGGATCCATTGACGTTGAGCTTGGCACGGTCCACCTTTCCCAGTGCGCCATCCAGGCCCAAACGCGTCCTGCCAAAATCTTCGTCCTCCCACGCGGCAAGGGTGCTGAGCACCGTCCCGGCGAAGGCTTCATGGATTTCGAAGAAATCGATGTCCTCGAAGGTAAGGCCGTGGCGGGCCAGGAGGCGTGGCACAGCGAAGACCGGCGCCATGAGGAGGCCGTCCTTGCCATGGACGAAGTCCACGGCGGCCGCCTCGCCGTCCAGGACCGTAGCGAGCTTGGGCAGGCCGTGGGCGTCCGCCCATTCCCCCGTTGCCAGGAGGACCGTTGATGCGCCGTCTGTCAGGGGTGTGGAGTTGCCAGCGGTCATAGTGGCCTCGGAGCCGAGCGTCTTCCCAAAGACGGGCTTCAGGGTGGAGAGCTTCTCCAAGGTGGTGTCCGCGCGCAGGTTTGAATCCCGGTTCAGGCCGCGGTACGGGGTGATGAGGTCATCAAAGAAGCCCCGCTCGTACGCGGCCGCCAGATTGCGGTGGCTGTTGTAAGCAAGCTCGTCCTGGGCTTCCCTGGTAATTTTCCATTGTGCGGTTGTGAGGGCCTGGTGCTCACCCATGGACAATCCCGTGCGGGGCTCTCCGGTGTTGGGCGCGTCCGGGGCCAGATCCTTGGGCCGGATCCGGCCGATGATCTTTAGTTTCTGCACCGTGGTCTTTGCCCGGTTCAGATCCAACAGGATTTCACGCAATCCTTCACTGACAGCAATCGGGGCATCGGATGCCGAGTCCACCCCACCGGCGATACCTGAATCAATCTGTCCCAACTTGATCTTGTTGGACAGTCCCAGGACTGTCTCCAAACCTGTGGCACAGGCTTGTTGGAGGTCGTATGCGGGGGTTTCCGGAGACAAAGCAGAGCCGAGCACAGCTTCCCGGGTGAGGTTGAAGTCCCTTGAGTGTTTGAGGACCGCCCCGGCTGCTACCTCACCGATGCGTTCGTCCTGGAGCCCGAACCTGGCAATGAGTCCTTCCAAGGCCGCGGTCAGCATGTCTTGATTGGAGGATTTTACGTAGGCGCCGCCGGTGCGGGCGAACGGGATGCGATTGCCGCCTACGATGACCGCCGAACGCGATGCTTGTGGGGTGGTAGCCGGTTCCAAGGGCCCGTTCGTTGTCACGTCTGCTGCAGCCATGCTTGTCTCCTTCGATCAATGCCAGTTACTGATACCCAGCGTACCTGATACGCTGGGTATCGTGAACAGTCGCCACGAAGAATCCGCCGAAGCCGCCGGCTCCCCGCAGCTTGCCGTTGAAGTACCCGGTGCAGTGGACGCAGACGCGGTAGTGGATGGACGTGCAGCCCGGTGGCAGTCCCACCGTGAAGAGCGCCGGCGCGAACTCATCAAAACCGCGCGAAGAGCCGTCCACAGTCTTGGAAGCGATGCCTCCATGGAGGAGATCGCCGGGGCCGCCGGAACATCCAAATCAGTCTTTTACCGCTACTTCGGGGACAAGGCAGGTCTCCAGCAAGCCATGGGTGAAGTAGTGCTGGGGCAAATGCAGCGACGCATGCAGGAGGCCACCCAGCTGGCGCAAACTCCTCGCGAGGGACTCTTTGCCATGGTGTCGGCATATCTGCAGATGGCCGAATCCAGCCCTAACGTCTACGCCTTCATCACCCGGCTTACTCCCGGGGAGGCTTCGGCCCAGGATGCCATCGCGGCCTCGGGCGCCCTGGGCAACTTCTTCGAACAAATCACGGACATGATCGCAACTCCCATGCGGGAGCACCTTGGCGGAGAGAAGGAAGCGGTCATCGTGTACTGGCCCACAGCCGCTATTGGACTCGTGAGGAATGCCGGCGAAATGTGGCTCGGCAGCCCCGCAGGCAGCACCAAACCCGATCAGGCAACCATGGCCGCCCAGATCACGGACTGGCTGTGCCTGGGCATCGCCCCGGAACTTAGAAGCACCACCTGACATCAGCAACGACTCATCAGTTGTCGGAACCAAAGAAGGAAGCAACATGACTGAAGTAGTGGACCGGGCTTCATCCGCCCAGCAACCCTCCGGCCGCGAAGAAGCCACCCCCGGCGCCGAGCCGGTGGTGGACGTAGCCGCCCTCGGAGAGCAGCTCCTTGGAAAATGGGCGCATATCCGCCACGAAGCCCGCAAGGTGGCGGGGAACCCGGTGGTGCAGAAGATCGAAGGCCTGCATCACACCGAGCACCGCGCCCGCGTGTTCGAGCAGCTGAAGTTCCTGGTGGACAACAACACTGTCCATCGCGCGTTCCCCACCCGTCTGGGCGGTTCGGATGACCACGGCGGCAACATCGCCGGCTTCGAAGAGATCGTCACTGCTGATCCGTCCCTACAGATCAAGGCCGGCGTCCAGTGGGGCCTCTTCGGCTCTGCAGTGATGCACCTGGGCACGGTGGAACATCAGGATAAGTGGCTCCCGGGCATCATGAGCCTGGAGATTCCCGGTTGCTTCGCCATGACTGAAACAGGCCACGGCTCGGATGTCGCCAGCATTGCAACCACGGCGACGTATGACGAAGCCAGCCAGGAATTCATTATCAATACCCCCTTCAGGGCGGCGTGGAAGGACTACATCGGCAACGCGGCAAACGACGGCCTTGCCGCAGTGGTCTTTGCCCAGCTGATCACCAAGAACGTCAATCACGGTGTCCACGCTTTCTATGTGGAGCTCCGCGATCCAGCTACCAAAGAATTCCTCCCGGGTATCGGCGGCGAGGACGACGGCATCAAGGGCGGCCTGAACGGCATCGATAACGGCCGGTTGCACTTTACCGAGGTTCGCATACCGCGCACCAACCTCCTGAACCGCTACGGCGATGTAGCTGTGGACGGCACGTACTCCTCCACCATTGAGAGCCCCGGACGCCGCTTCTTCACGATGCTTGGAACGCTGGTCCAGGGCCGCGTTTCCCTTGACGGTGCCGCAGTGGCCGCGAGCAAATTGGCGCTGAAAACGGCCATCCAGTACGCCACCGAGCGTCGACAGTTCAATGCCTCGTCCAGCACCGACGAAGAGGTCCTTTTGGACTACCAGCGGCACCAGCGACGCTTGTTCACCCGGTTGGCAACTACCTACGCGGCCAGCTTTGCCCACGAGCAGCTCCTGCAAAAGTTCGACGACGTCTTTTCCGGCGCCCACGACACCGACGCGGACCGTCAGGACCTGGAGACATTGGCGGCCGCGCTCAAGCCACTCAGTACCTGGCATGCCTTGGACACCCTGCAGGAGTGCCGCGAAGCGTGTGGCGGCGCGGGCTTCCTGATCGAGAACCGATTTGCGTCGCTTCGTGCGGACCTGGACGTTTATGTCACGTTTGAAGGCGATAACACCGTCCTGCTGCAGCTGGTGGCCAAGCGGTTGCTGGCCGACTATGCCAAGGAATTCCGGAGTGCCGACTTTGGCGTCCTGGCCCGCTACGTGGTAGATCAAGCCGCGGGTGTCGCATTGCACCGGACGGGTCTGCGGCAAGTTGCCCAGTTCGTGGCCGATACCGGTTCAGTCCAGAAGGCAGCACTGGCTTTGCGGGACGAGGAAGGTCAGCGAACCCTCCTGGCTGACCGCGTCCAGTCCATGGTTGCAGAAGTCGGTGCTGCACTGAAGGGGGCCAACAAGCTTCCCCAACACCAGGCCGCTGCTCTCTTCAACCAGCACCAGCATGAGCTCATTGAAGCTGCCCAGGCACATGCTGAACTCCTGCAGTGGGAAGCCTTCACCGAGGCCCTCGCGGAGGTCAAGGATGAGGGAACCAAGCGGGTCCTGACCTGGCTCCGGGACCTGTTCGGCTTGTCCCTGATCGAGAAGCATCTGTCCTGGTACCTCATGAACGGAAGGTTGTCGATGCAGCGTGGCCGTACCGTAGGCACGTACATCAACCGCTTGCTGGTGAAGATCCGCCCGCACGCGGTGGACCTTGTGGACGCCTTTGGCTATGGTCCTGAGCACCTGCGTGCCTCCATTGCCACCGGCGCGGAAGCAACCCGGCAGGATGCGGCGCGTGAGCACTTCCGCGAGCAGCGAGCCAACGGCAGTGCTCCTGCGGATGAGAAGACGCTAATGGCACTGAAGGCCTCGAAGAGCCGCTAGCAGCAGGCCGCTTACGAGCGGTGAACAATTGCGGAACTATTGAAAACCACGACGGCGCCGTCGTGGTTTTGCTGTTCTTCAGAGCCGAGGGTTAGCGCAAAACCGACCGGTAGACCTCAAGCGTCGTTTCCGTGATGGACTCCCAGGAGAAGTGCTCTTCAGCGCGGCGCCGTCCTGCGATGCCCATTTCGCGGGCACGGGCGGGATCGGCCACAACCTGGTTCAATGCCGCGGCGAAGTCGCTGACGAACTTTTCCGGGTCCAACGGCGTACCCGTGCCATCGGTTACCTGCTCAAGTTCCACCAGAAGGCCCGTTTCGCCGTGCTGGACAACCTCGGGAATGCCGCCCGTGGCACTGGCCACCACTGCGGCACCGCAGGCCATGGCTTCGAGGTTCACGATGCCAAGGGGCTCGTAGATCGACGGGCAGGCAAAGGCCGTGGCGTGGCTGAGGACCTGGATGAGTTCCCTACGCGGCAACATCCGCTCAATGAGGATGACGCCCTCACGCTTGGCCTGCAGTTCCTCAATGAGGCGTGCGGTTTCGGCAGCGAGCTCGGGAGTGTCCGCAGCGCCGAGGCAGAGCACCAACTGGACGTTGTCAGGCAGGCTTGAAGCGGCTCTGAGCAGGTACGGCACGCCCTTTTGACGTGTATTGCGGCCAACGAAGACCACGCTGGGCTTGGCGGGATCGATGCCCAAGGCCCGGATTGCATCGTCCTCTTCATCACGTTCCCACAGGGAGACATCGATTCCGTTATGGACGACGCGCACCTTGTCCGGGTCCACGTCAGGGTAGCTGCGCAGAATGTCCTGCCGCATGCCATCGGAGACGGCGATGATCGCCGCCGCAGCCTCATAGGCCGTCTTCTCCACCCAGGAAGACAAGGCGTAACCGCCACCCAGCTGTTCGGCCTTCCACGGACGCAGCGGCTCCAGGCTGTGAGCGCTGAGTACGTGCGGAATGCCATGGAGCAGCGAGGCGAGGTGTCCAGCCATGTTGGCGTACCAGGTGTGCGAGTGGACAAGGTCCGCCCCCGCAATATCCGGAACGATCCTCAAGTCGACGCCGAGGGTCTGGATGGCAGCGTTGGCATCGCCGAGGTCTTCGGGTGTGGCGTAGGACGCCACCGAAGCCCCGTGATAGTCGGCGTCACGGGGCGCGCCGAACGCCCGAACATGAAGGTCGACGTGCTTTGCCAGCACCCGGCTGAGCTCGGCAACGTGGACACCGGCACCGCCATAAATTTCCGGAGGGAATTCTTTAGTCACAATGTCTATTCGCACGCTAACCAACGTAGTCGTTCCGGCGTATGTGTTCTAGTGTGAAAGAGTCCGGAAAATCGGACTTTTGGGGGATACGAAGACGTACGGGGAGCTGTGACCATGGCGTTGAAGAAAGTTTTGGCAATCGTATTGGCAGGCGGGGAAGGCAACCGACTCATGCCGCTAACGGCGGATCGGGCCAAACCAGCCGTTCCGTTCGCAGGCGGCTACAGGTTAATTGACTTTGCACTGTCCAATCTCGTTAATTCGGGATATTTGAAAATCGTCGTGCTGACGCAGTACAAATCGCACAGCCTCGACCGGCACATCTCGGAAACCTGGCGCATGTCAACGCAGCTGGGCCGCTATGTGGCATCTGTACCGGCGCAGCAGCGCGTGGGCAAAAGTTGGTTCCTTGGCAGTGCCAATGCAATTTATCAGTCGCTGAACCTCATCCACGATGACGCCCCGGACATCGTGGTAGTGGTCGGCGCTGACCACGTGTACCGCATGGATTTCTCCCAAATGGTGGAGCAACACATTGCCAGCGGCGCCAAAGCCACGGTTGCTGCAGTACGGCAACCGCTGAACATGGCCAACCAGTTCGGCGTGATCGAGGTAGACCAGAACGATCCCCGGAAGATCGCCGCGTTCGTGGAAAAGCCGGCCAGCACCCCCGGGCTGGCAGCCGACCCCACGCAGTTCCTGGCCTCCATGGGCAACTACGTCTTCAACGCAGACGCCCTCGTTGAAGCGCTGCATGTGGACGCGGAACGCCTCGATACCAAGCACGATATGGGTGGCGACATCATTCCTTACTTCGTGGACCAGGGAGAAGCCGGCGTCTATGACTTCACCCTTAACGACATTCCCGGTGCCACCGACCGCGACCGGACCTACTGGCGCGACGTCGGTACCATTGACTCGTTCTACGACGCTCATATGGACCTGATCTCCCCCGTGCCGATCTTCAACCTCTATAACTCCGAGTGGCCGATCTACACGCGCCAGAGCATCTCGCCGCCAGCGAAGTTTGTCCGTGGTGAGAACAACACAGTGGGAACAGCCCTGGATTCCATCGTTGCCAGCGGCGTGGTGGTTTCCGGCGGAATCGTTGAGGGATCCGTCCTCTCCAACGACGCCTATGTGGCTGCCGGTAGCCGGGTTCAGGACTCCGTGCTCATGGATAAGGTCCGTGTGGGCGAGGGCGCCGTCATCAAGAGGGCAATCCTGGACAAAAACGTCAAGGTGCCTGCGGGCGCGGCCATCGGCCTGGACCCCGCCTTGGATAAGGCCCGAGGCTACAAGGTCACCGAATCCGGCATTACCGTGCTGGCAAAGGGTCAGGTTGTCCCCGAGCCCGGTGAAGCCGAACTTGCGTTGTCCGCACAGCATCGGCGTGGGTTGCCGGAAGCGGTCAAAGCGGCCACGCATGACGATCCCGATATCCGCGACTCAGCGGAAAAGGTGGCAGCCGGCATCCAATCACGCGTAGCGGACGCCGCTGGGCAGGGTGCGTCGCATTAGCCCGTAGGCGCACCGCCGGCACCCACAGAACCCGAGGCAGGCCACTGGCTCCCAAGGCTGTAAAATCAGGTCAATGAGCTCCACCGATCTGACGCCTGAAGAGATCCAGGCCTGCCTCAAGGTTCTGACCACGATCCACGTCTACGACGAAGAGCACCCGGACTACGTTGCTGTCCGCCGTGCCACCGGCAAGATGTTCAAAGCCGTCAAACGGCACCGGCGCGTCACCAAGCGCGACTCCATCGCGGAAGCAGACAGGGCTGTCATTGCCCTCACTGCTACCGCCGCCCCGGACCGCATCGACGACGAAACCCGCGGAAACAAGCTGGCCCCTTCCACCACCGGGGAAATTGCAGGGCACCTCATTCGCTCCCGTCCCTGCTACATCTGCAAAAAGCACTACACGCAGGTTGACGCGTTCTACCACCAGCTTTGCCCCGAATGCGCGGCTTTCAGCCACAGTAAGCGCGATGCCCGCACTGATCTCACGGGACGGCGCGCATTGTTGACCGGCGGGCGCGCCAAGATCGGCATGTACATTGCCTTGCGCCTTCTCAGGGACGGCGCCCACACCACCATCACCACCCGCTTTCCCAAAGACGCTGCGCGTCGATTCGCTGCCATGGAAGACAGCGGCGAATGGTTGCACCGGCTCCGGATTGTGGGCATCGATCTCCGTGACCCGGCACAAGTGATGGCTCTGACCGACTCTCTTAATGAAGCCGGCCCGCTGGACATTATCATCAACAATGCAGCTCAGACCGTGCGACGCTCGGGCAATGCGTACAAGCCCTTGGTCGATGCAGAAGACGAGCCCTTGCCGGCGGCGCTTGAAGTTGCCAACGGCGGGCCCGAGCTGGTGACCTTCGGGCACGCACATGACAAGCACCCGCTTGCCCTCGCCAGCAGCGTCACCGAACACCCGGTGCTGGCCGGCGATGCGATCACCTCTCTGGCGCTCTCCACGGGATCAGCATCTCTGGAACGCATTGAATCGGGAACAGCGATCGACGCCGGCGGCCTGGTTCCGGACCTCGCCGCCATCAACAGCTGGACCCAGGTGGTGGACGAGGTGGATCCCTTGGAGATGCTCGAGGTCCAGTTGTGCAACGTTACGGCGCCCTTCTTGCTGGTCAGCCGTCTCAGGGACGCCATGAAACGGTCCACAGCCCACAGGAAGTACATCGTTAACGTCTCTGCCATGGAGGGCCAGTTCTCCCGCGCTTACAAAGGCCCGGGACACCCTCACACCAACATGGCCAAGGCTGCGTTGAACATGATGACCCGGACCAGCGCACAGGAAATGCTGGATTCCGATGGCATCCTCATGACCGCGGTAGATACCGGATGGATCACTGACGAACGGCCGCACTACACGAAGGTCCGGCTCATGGAGGAAGGGTTCCATGCTCCTTTGGACCTGGTGGACGGTGCTGCGCGTGTCTACGATCCCATTGTGATGGGTGAAAAGGGCGAGGACCAGTACGGTGTCTTCCTCAAGGACTACAAGCCGTCTCCTTGGTAGAAAGACGTTAGGTTTGAGTACAGACAAGGCCCTTAAGAGCGACTCTTAAGGGCCTTTTCTGTACATAAACTCCTAGGCGAGGCGGGTAATCTCCACGGATACCGAGAGTCCCGAACCGCCTCCCCCTGACAAGATGCCCTTCAAGGGCGGAACGTCCCGGTAGTCACGGCCGCGTGCCACTGTGACGTGGTAATCCCCTGCAGGCTTGTGGTTGGTGGGGTCCCAACTGCGCCATTCTCCATCCCACCATTCCAGCCAGGCGTGTGATTGGCCGGCTACGGTTTCGCCGATGTCCGCCGAGGACCGGGGGTGGATATAGCCGGAGACGTACCGCGCCGGAATGCCGCTGCAGCGTAAGGCACCGATCGCCAGGTGTGCCAGGTCCTGGCACACGCCCTGGCGTTGGGACCATGCCTGTTCGGCATTCGTGGTGACGCCGGTAGTGCCCTTCATATACGTCATCTCACCGGCCATCCACGCGAACACTGCGAGAGCGGCCTCATGGGGGTTCTTTCCCCGCACAACGTCGGGAATGATCCCCAGGACTTCCTCGCCTGGCCCGCTAAGACGGGACTGAGGCAGCCAGTCGCTGAACTCGTCCTGGACCTTCTCCGAGGCTATGACGTCCCATCCCACGATGTCATCCTCGGTTGCCACCCGTTCCGTGCGGTGCACCTCAACAGTGGCTGTAGCGAGGACTTCAAGGCTTTCGTGCGGCATTTGCATATCGAACGCGGTGACACGCGTTCCCCAATAGTCACGGTAGGTGCTGACGGATGCCTGATGGGGTGAAACTTTCAGCGACGCCTCCAGGACCACTTGTTGACCGTCGGTCAGCGGGGTCATGCGGGCCTCGTTATAGGACAAGGTCACGCGTCGGTTGTACTTGTAGGCGGTTTTGTGAACGATGCTCAGCCGGGTCATGAAACTTCTCCCACCCAGGCGTGCTCGTCAGCCTGATTGAAGTACTTACGGGAAATTGCGTCCGACGCTTGCGTCACTGCCTTCTGCACACGTTCCATGTGCTCGGGCAGTTCGGACATGAGATCGTCCGTGCGGTGGAACTCCAGGAAGGTGCGGGCCTGGCCCACGATCCGTCGGGCATCGTTGATGAACCCGACGCGCTGCGCCGAAGGATCCAACTTGGCCAGGCAATCATCGGCATCACGCAAGGCATACACAATCGAGCGCGGGAACAATCGGTCCAGGAGCAGGAACTCTGCCGCGTGCTGGTCCCCGAATGCAGCCCTGCGGGTCCGGATGAACGACTCATACGCTCCCGCACACCGGAGCATGTTGACCCATGACATCCCAGCGGATTGGACATCGCGCGTGGACAACATGCGGGCCGTCATATCGGCGCGTTCCAGTGAGCGGCCGAGCACCATGAACAACCAGCTCTCATCGTGGCTGACAGTGGTGTCCGCGAGCCCGCGGACCATGGCGGTGCGCTCCAAAACCCAATTGCAGAAGCGGTAGGTTCCTACAACGTCCTTGCGATGCTGATTGAGGCCGTAATAAGTGGTGTTGAGGCTTTCCCAAAGGGACTGTGAGACAGTCTCGCGGGCCCGGCGTGCATTCTCACGGGCTGCGCCCAAAGAACCCGCTATGGAGGATGCGCTGTGCTTGTCATAGGCCAGCGCATGGAGGAGCTCGGGGAGGCCGAACTCTTCCCCTTGCGGCTTGGCACCCATCACGGCAAGGAGCTCCCGCGCGACGCTTCTCTGTTCCTCAAGGGGCAGGTGGTTCAAACGCTCAAGGTGTACATCCAAAATCCTGGAAGTACCGTCGGCACGCTCAACATAGCGTCCGATCCAGAAGAGTGACTCAGCAATGCGGCTCAGCATGGAACTGCCTCCTTCGCGTGGTGCAGATCGAAGTTCAAGTGTTGGTGGAGCGCGTTCACTGCTGCTGCTCCGTTTGGCGGTCCCGCCAATTGCTTTCCACCGGCCACACGGATACCTGCTCACGTATGGTGACGGATTGGCGGGGAATAATCTCGGCCGGCAACTGCGGCGAGTCAGCCAAAACCCAGGTGTCTTTGGAACCGCCACCCTGGCTGGAGTTCACTATCAAAGAGCCTTCTTTGAGCGCCACCCGGGTGAGGCCTCCGGGCAGGACCCAGACGTCGTCGCCGTCGTTGACTGCGAAAGGACGCAGGTCCACATGCCGCGGCCCGAACTTGTCGCCGGAGAGCGTCGGTACTGTGGAGAGCTGCAGGACAGGCTGGGCGATCCAACCGCGGGGATCGGCAATGACGCGCTTGCGCAAAGCGTCAAGCTCGTCCTTCGTTGCATCCGGTCCGATGACCAGGCCTTTACCACCGGAACCGTCCACAGGTTTGACCACCAGTTCGTCGAGGCGGTCCAGAACATGCTCCCTGGCTTCCTTTTCCTCAAGCCGGAAAGTGTCAACGTTGGCGATGATCGGCTCTTCGTGAAGGTAGTACCGGATCAAGTCAGGGACGTAACTGTACACGAGCTTGTCGTCCGCCACCCCGTTGCCTACAGCGTTGGCAATAGTCACCCCTCCGGCCCGTGCGGCGTTGACCAGGCCCGGGCAACCGAGCATTGAATCCGAGCGGAACTGCAACGGGTCCAGGAAGTCGTCATCGATGCGCTTATAGATCACGTCCACGCGCTGCTCACCGGCTGTGGTGCGCATGTAGACACGGTTGCCGCGGCAAATGAGGTCCCTGCCTTCAACGAGCTCGACGCCCATGAGCCCTGCAAGGAGGGTGTGCTCGAAGTAGGCGCTGTTGAAGACGCCCGGTGTCAGGACAACCACGGTGGGGTCGTCCACGCCTGCGGGAGCGGTCTTGCGCAGTGCGGAGAGGAGCCGCCTGGGGTACTCCTCCACAGGCCTGATGTGCTGTTGGCCGAAAGCCTCGGGCAAACCCTTGGCCATGGCGCGCCGGTTCTCCAAGACATAGCTGACGCCCGAAGGTACGCGGACGTTGTCTTCAAGGACGCGGAAAGTTCCGGCAGCATCCCTCACGACGTCGATCCCTGAGACATGGACCCGGACGCCACCTGACGGTTCGAAGCCGTGCACCGCGCGGTGAAAGTGCGCGCTGGTGGTCACCAGCTGCCGGGGAATCACGCCGTCGGTGACAACGGCCATTCGTCCGTAAACGTCATTGAGGAAGGCCTCAAGTGCCTTGACGCGTTGGGCTACGCCTCTCTCCAGCACATCCCACTCATCGGCGGGAATGACGCGCGGGACAATATCCAGGGGAAACGGCCGCTCCTCCCCCGCGTAGTCGAATGTCACGCCACGGTCCAGGAAGGTGCGCGCCATGGAGTCGGCACGGGCGGTGACATCGGCCAGGGAAAGCTCGCGGAGAGCCCCGGAAACCTGACCGTAGGATCTTCTGGCAACGTGGCCTTGGGCAAACATCTCGTCATAGGCGCCAGTGCGGGAAGCAGCCTCGGAGTAATCCTGGAATAGGTCAGACATGGGATTCAGGTAATCACCTTTTTGAGTCGAGCGCATTTCGCGCTGGTTGTGTCGCCGTTTCCGGGTGCTCCCGGTTCGCCTTCCGTGCCCCCATCCGGCAGGGTTGAGGCATGCCCTTCAACAGTCCCGCGCCCCGCTTGTCCCGGCTGGGGCCAGGCTTGGTCCTGAGCATCGCCGCCACGGGTCTTGCCTTCGCGATCCACAGCGTCTTTCCGGCTGTCCCGGCGATGACGCTAGCCGTTGCCTTGGGACTGCTTTCAGCAAATATACCGGGCACGGCTATCCTGGCCGCGGGGCGCGCCCGGCCAGGCCTGGACTTCGCGGGAAAGCACCTTATGCGTGCCGGAATTGTGCTCTTGGGCCTCAAGGTCAGCATCGGCGACGTCATCGGCCTGGGGTGGCTGTCGTTGCTGCTGATCGCCGGGGTTGTCCTGGTGAGCTTTGCGGGAACCTATGGGCTGGCGCGTCTGCTGCGTCTGCCCGGGGAAGCTGCCCTGCTCATTGCCACCGGCTTCTCCATCTGCGGCGCATCCGCGATCGGCGCCATGGCAGCTGTGCGACGCATCAAACATCAAGACACGGTGCTCCCCGTGGCACTGGTAACCCTCTGCGGTACCCTCGCCATCGGTGTTTTGCCGCTGCTCATGCACCCCTTGGGCCTGAACCCTGAACAGTTCGGAGCGTGGACAGGCGCCTCGGTGCATGACGTCGGCCAAGTAGTTGCCACTGCGCAAACTGCAGGTACATCGGCGCTGGCGATCGCCGTCGTCGTCAAATTGACGCGTGTGGTCCTACTGGCCCCGGTTGCGGCTGCCGCCGGGGTGCACCAACGAATCATCCATGTAAGGAAGCGTGCCAGCAGCACAAGCGATGGGGCTGGTGGTATCGACGGGCGGTTCCCGCCGATTGTTCCTCTGTTTGTGGTCGGGTTCCTCGCCACGGTGGCACTGCGCTCACTGGGCTGGGTGCCGCAGACCGGTCTGGAAATGGCGGCCGCTGTCCAGGACATCCTCCTGGCGACTGCCCTGTTCGGGCTGGGTTCGGCGGTGCGTGTACGCACCCTGATTCATACGGGAGGGCGCGCCGTTCTGGTGGCGCTGGGCTCTTGGCTGCTCATCGCATCGCTGGGCCTGGGGGCCGCGTGGATCATGATTAGATAGCTGTGTGTCGAATCACAATCTCTCGCGCGATGAAGCCGCAACCCGTTCAGCCCTGATCACCACCCACAGCTACGACGTCACCCTCGATGTCCGCGACGCGGCAGATCCCGCCGTCGCCGGTTACCCGAGCATCAGCACGGTCACTTTCTCAGCCGAACCCGGCTCCGCCACCTTCATGGATTTCATCAGCGGCGGCATCGAGTCCGTAGTGCTGAACGGCCTGACGCTTGACCTGCGGTCAGTGGTGGACCGCCACAGGATCATCCTGGAAGGCCTCGCTGCCGAGAATACCGTGACGGTGACAGGGACGGCGCTGTACAGCCGCTCAGGCGAGGGAATGCACCGCTTCGTGGATCCTGCGGATGGCCAGTGCTACCTCTACACGCAGTACGAACCGGCGGACAGTCGCCGCGTGTTCGCCAATTTCGAACAACCGGACCTCAAAGCCGAGTTCACCTTCCACGTGATCGCTCCAATCGGCTGGGAAGTCGCATCCAACGGAGTTGAGGTGGCCCGCACGCCGGTTCAGGGCCAGCCGACTGCCGCGCGGTGGGATTTTGCCGCTACCAAGCGAATGTCCACCTACATCACCACGGTCCTTGCCGGCCCCTACTTCAAGGCCACGGACCACTGGGGAACAACGCTCGACGACGGCACTCGCCTGGACGTGCCACTGGCACTTTACTGCCGGGCTTCGTTGGCCGACTCCTTCGATGCCGATCACCTGTTCGGGTTGACCAAGAACGGTCTGGCCTTCTTCAACGACCTTTTCGCCTACCCCTACCCTTGGGGCAAGTACGATCAAGCGTTCGTGCCCGAATACAACCTCGGCGCCATGGAAAACCCCGGGCTCGTGACATTCACTGAAAAATACGTGTACGCCTCACGGGCCACCGACGCCCAGTACCAGGCCCGCGCCAATACCCTCATGCATGAGATGGCCCACATGTGGTTCGGAGACCTGGTGACTATGAGTTGGTGGGATGACCTCTGGCTCAAAGAGTCGTTCGCCGACTACATGGGGACACTGGGGGTGGACCGTGCCACGGATTGGGACACGGCATGGGTGAACTTCGCCAGCAAGCGCAAAGCCTGGGCCTATGTGCAGGACCAATTGCCCACCACGCACCCGATCGTGGCGGATATTCCGGACCTTGAAGCCGCCAAACAGAACTTTGACGGGATCACCTATGCCAAGGGTGCGTCGGTGTTGAAGCAGCTGGTTGCCTATGTTGGCTTTGATGCCTTCATTGCAGGATCCCGTCAGTACTTCAGGGATCACGCCTTCGGGAACACTTCCCTCCAGGATCTCCTGGCGGCCCTCAGCGCGGCCTCGGGACGGGATCTGGCCGGATGGGCCCGGCAGTGGCTGCAGACATCCGGCATCTCCACTATTTCGGCCGAGATTGTGGAAGACGACGGGATACTCGGTGCGGTAACGCTCCGGCAGGACGCCATCGATCCCCTCACCGGTCACCAGGAACTCCGTCCGCACCGTATGCGGCTGGGCCTGTATGACGCCGACTCAACGGGTGCCTTGGTAAGGACCGAAAGCATCGACGTAGACGTTGCAGGACCCAGCTCACTGGTGACGGAATTGCAGGGAAGGCGCCGGCCAGCGCTGCTCCTGGTCAACGATGACGACCTCAGTTACGTCAAGGTCCGGCTGGACAGCCGATCCGAACACACGGTAAGGACATCACTGAACAGGATTTCGGATCCCATGGCACGTGCTCTTTGCTGGACTGCGCTCTGGGATTCAGCCAGGGATGGCGTCACCCCCGCGGCCAGCTACGTGTCCGCCGTCGAGCAGTTCGCGCCCTCGGAAACGGGCATAGGAGTCCTGCTCAACGTGCTGGGCAACGCTGCCAGTGCTACCGAGCGTTATGTCTCCGCGGCTACGCGCGAGGGCGTACGGAAGGATTTTCTGGGCGTAGCTGCTGAGCAGTTGATGGCTGCTGTTGCAGGCTCTGACCAGCAACTTGCCTGGGCCAAGACCGTGGCCGACGTTTCCAGGCACGGTGCCAGCCAGCTCCCCTTGGTGCGGGGAATCCTGGAAGGGAGCGCCGTGGTGGAAGGCCTGGCCGTGGACGCTGAACTGCGCTGGAGCCTGTGGCAGGCGTTGGCCGCCCATGGGCAGGCGACCCTCGCTGAGCTGGACCGGGAGCTTGACGCTGATACCACAGCATCGGGCAAGGAGGGCTACGCTCTGGCCTCGGCCGCCCGTCCAGAGGCCTCAGTTAAGGCCGCAGCCTGGGATTCCATCGTCAACAGCGCCGGTCTTTCCAACGAGATCCTCAGCGCCACCATAGCGGGGTTCGTCACTGCTCCCGGAGAGCTTCTTGAACGCTACATCGAGCCCTACTTCGAGTGCCTTGAACGAGTGTGGTCCGAACGGAGTATTGAAATCGCGGGCCGGATTGTCCGTGGACTCTTTCCCGGAGCCCAAAATCTCACCGAAGGCATGCGGCCTGCCGAGCATCCGGTCCTCATCCGGGCGGACCAGTGGTTGCATGACCACCCTGAGGCGCCCCGTGCCCTGCGCCGCATCCTCATCGAACAACGGAGCCACCTGTTGCGGGCGCTGACCGCCCAAGCGGCAGGCTGAACGACGGGAAAGGTTGACAGCAGGATAGGTACACCGGAAATGACCCGGGGAACGCCTAGGGAACCCGGTTCAGCCATTCCTCAGTGCCAAACTTCTCATTCACACGCTGCCTGGCTTCGTCGAGCTCACTATCGGTGAGCCGTGATTCAACGGCACCGTAGCGTTTGATGAAGACATCCTTCATGGCCTCAATGATTGCCGACCGTGCAAGACCTGTCTGGCGACGCAGGGGGTCCACGCGCTTCTTGGCGCTCCGGGTTCCTTTGTCCGAGAGCTTTTCCTTGCCGATGCGCAAGACCTCCACCATCTTGTCGGCGTCGATGTCGTAGCTCATGGTGACGTGATGGAGCATGCCGCCGTTAGCGAGCCTTTTCTGTGCGGCACCACCGATCTTGCCTTGATCGGTGGCGATGTCATTCAAGGGCACGTAGAAGGCAGTAATGCCCAGTTTCTCCAAGGCTGCCATGACCCAGGCATCGAGGAATGCGTAGGAGTCAGCAAAGCTGATGCCGTCCACCAGCGTCTGCGGCAGGTACAGCGAATAGGTGATGCAGTTTCCGGCCTCCATGAACATGGCACCTCCACCACTGATGCGACGCACCACGGAGATACCATGCCGCATGACCCCGTCCGGATCCACCTCGTTCCGCACCGACTGGAAGCTGCCGATCACCACGGATGGTTCTTCCCAGTCCCAGAACCGCAACGTGGGATTGCGTCGACCGGCTCCCACCTCTGCCGTGAGTACCTCATCCAGCGCGACGTTCACCTGAGTGGGCAGGACTGACGGCGGGATGACTTCCCACTGGTGGTCCGCCCAGCCTGTGGCCTTGGACAGTGCGCGACGGACTGCTACCGCCACCGCTTCGGCGGAGAAACCGAACATGACGGTGTTTTCGGGGAGGCCGCCCGTGACGGCCGCGGCGATGTCCGCCGCTGTTGAGTCTTCAGGAAGTCCGGTCAGCGCGCGGTTGATGTCCTCAAGGGCTTCATCGGGCTCCAGGAAAAAATCGCCGCTCAGCGAAACATTGGTAAACCGTCCATCAACCACCACCAGGTCAACAACTACGAGTTTGCCGCCCGGTACTTTGTATTCGCCGTGGAGGCGCGTGCCGTCGTCATGGGTGGGCTGTTCGTGGGCCGGGTGGGAAGTCATGGTTTCCATCTTGCCGGAAAACGCAAAAGCCCGCATTGCCGGAAGTCCAGCAATGCGGGCCTTGAAAGCCTTGGGGTGAAGTGGGTTACTTCGAGCCGCCGAAGCCCTTGAAACGAGCGTTGAAGCGCTCGACGCGGCCAGCGGAGTCCATGATGCGCTGCTTGCCCGTGTAGAACGGGTGGGACTCCGAAGAGATTTCGACGTCGATAACCGGGTAGGTGTTTCCGTCTTCCCACTCGATGGTCTTCGAGGAAGACACGGTGGACTTGGTCAGGAACTGAGTACCGGAGGCCAGGTCGTTAAAGACAACAGCTTCGTACTTCGGGTGGATATCAGACTTCATAATGGGACCTTTTGTTCACGCAACTGGATTTTGCCAGCTGCCAGGTATGAATGGAGGTGGTCCGTGGCTGCAATGCGAACATTCCAGCGGGCGGGCCAACAACCAATCATAGCGGAAACGCCCATGCCAGACGAACCGGACTCAGTGCTGCGGACGAAGCTCCCAGAACGCCACTGCCGAGGCGGCTGCTACATTGAGTGAGTCCACACCTGCGCGCATGGGAATCTTCACGGTGAGGTCGACGGCGGCCAGCGTCTCCTCACTCATGCCGGCACCTTCGGTCCCCAGCACCAAGGCCAGTTTCGGGTAGTTTCTGGCGGCGAGTTCGTCCAGGGTCAACGCATCATCGGTCAGCTCCATGGCGGCCACCGTGAAGCCTTGCTCCTGCAGGCCTGCCAAGCTCTCAGGCCAGCTTTCCAAGCGCGCCCACGGTACTTGGAAGACCGTTCCCATGCTGACCCGAACGCTGCGCCTGTATAAGGGGTCCCCGCACCTGGGTGATACCAGCACGGCGTCCACACCCAGCGCCGCAGCTGAGCGGAAGATGGCGCCAACGTTGGTGTGGTCCACGATGTCCTCCAGCACAGCCACGCGTTGGGCGTTGCTAAGGAGCTGCGCCAGCGGAACGGGGGCTGGCCGGTGCATTGCAGCCATCGCTCCGCGGTGCAGGTGGAAGCCGGTGATCTCTTCCAATAGTGCAGCTTTGCCAATGAAAACCGGAACGTCGGGATACGCCTGGAAAACATCGTCCAGGTCCTCAAGCCACTTCTCCGCCAGGAAAAAGGAGCGTGGCTGATGGCCTGCGGCCAGTGCCCTGCGGAGGACCTTGGAGGATTCGGCGATGTACATGCCTTCCTGGGGCTCCCGGAGCTTCCGAAGATGAACATCGGTCAGCGTTGTGTAGTCGCTGACGCGGGGATCCTCGGCCGACTCAAGGTAGTGGAACGTCAAGGTGCGGTCACTTCAGCAGGTTGGCGATCATGAAGCCCAGTGCCACGATGCCGAGGACGAAGATCACGGCCCGCAGGACCTTCGGGGACAGCTTTCGGCCTACCTTTGAACCGATCAAGCCGCCAATGGTGGAGCTTACGGCGATGATGAGGACGAACAACCACTCAATACGGTCGAACGCAAAAATCAGGTAGGAAACGGCGGCAACCATGTTGACGCCCAGCACCAGGATGTTCTTCATGGCATTCGCGTTTTGCATGGTGCCTGAGAGGAAGACCCCCAGAATCCCCACCAGCAAGATTCCCTGTGCTGCCACGAAGTAACCTCCGTATACGCCCGCCAGGTACACGAGGACCACTAAAAGGACGTCGTGATTTCGATCGCGGATGGCATGCTCGGGGTTTTGTTCCCTGTTCTTCACCCAGGACTGCAGCTTGGGCTGGAAGACCACCATCAGCAAAGCCAGTATCAGCAGCACTGGGGCTACGTAGTGGAACACCTTCTCCGGAAGGTGGAGCAGCAGCCAGGCACCGGTAATGCCGCCCAGCAACGAGGCCGGCAAGAGTTTCATCAATTGCCGACCGCGGCCGGCGAGTTCGCGCCGGTAGCCCCAAGCGCCGGCGGCGTTCCCCGCCACCAGGCCCATGGCGTTGCTCATGGAGGCAACCACTGGCGCTGTGCCAATGGCGATGAGAACGGGGAATGTAACAAGGGTGCCGGAGCCGACGACGGCATTGATGGTGCCGGCCCACAAGCCCGCGAAAAAGACCAGGATGCTGCTAAGAATCTCCACAGTAAGTTACAGAACTCCTCTAGCGCCGGGCAGTAGCCGTGTAGCGGCCGGCGTTCTCCGAAACATCCAAGGCCAGGCCGAAGGTGTTGCTGAGGTGCTCGTCGGTAAGTACTTCCTTGATGGGACCAGCAGCTACCACTCCGCCTTCGCGCAGCAGCATGGCGTGAGTGAACCCTGGCGGCACTTCCTCAAGGTGGTGGGTGACAAGGACCATGGCCGGAGCTGCTTCGTCACTGGCGAGTTCGCCCAACTTGTGGACCAGTTCTTCGCGTCCCCCGAGATCAAGGCCGGCCGCGGGCTCGTCCAGCAGAAGCAGTTCGGGGTCCGTCATCAGTGCGCGGGCAATCTGGACACGTTTGCGCTCACCCTCGGACAGGGTGGCGAACGTCCGGTTCAGGAGAGGACCCATCCCCCAGTCGTTGAGCAGGGCAAAGGCGCGGCGTTCGTCGTCGCGCTCATAGCCCTCGCGCCAGCGGCCGGTAACTCCGTAGGCAGCGGTCACCACAACGTTGAGAACGTTCTCGTGTTCGGGAATCTGGGTGGCAAGAGCGGCGGAGGAAAGTCCGATCCGGGGTCGCAGTTCAAAGACGTCCACGCGGCCCAGGGTTTCGTCAAGGATTCCGGCCCTGCCGCTGCTTGGGTGCAGGCGGGCGGCAGCAATCTGGAGGAGGGTGGTCTTGCCGGCTCCATTGGGTCCCAGGATGACCCAGCGTTCGCCTTCGTTGACCTGCCAGTCAACCTTGTCCAGCAGGGTCTTCTTGCCTCGGACAACGCTGACGGAAGCCAATTCCAGAACATCACTCATAGCAGTAGACACTAGGACAAAAATCCATATGACTGATAACCGGCAGTGAAGCAGGCTCTGTGTGGCGAAACGAATTCGGGCGCGTGCAACGCCCTCAGTAGGATTGGGGCCATGACTTCGAACTTGGCTGCAGTCAGCTATGGCGTGAACTTGTCCCCCGAATCCCTCGACAATGTGCGGAAGACGCTGGCCGATGCCGGCGCGGCAGTGTCATCGGAATCACAGGGTGGAGACGAGCGCTTTGGAGTGCACACGGCCGCTCTCTTGGTGGGCGGGGACACGGATGTGGAACTGCGCACCATGCGTCGGCTGGTGGCAGAGGCCGCAGAAGCAGGGGTGGATACTGCCATCGTGCCTGAATCGTTGCGCCAAGCCGCCCGAAAGCTCTTGATCATGGATGTTGATTCCACGCTGATCCAGCAAGAGGTCATTGAACTGCTGGCAGCGCACGCTGGCAAACGCGAGGAAGTCGCTGCCGTCACCGAAGCCGCAATGCGCGGCGAGTTGGACTTTGCCCAGAGCCTCCACGCCCGCGTTGCCGTCCTCGCAGGCCTGCCTGCCGCCGTCGTCGATTCTGTTCGCCAAGAGGTGCGCCTCAGCCTTGGTGCTGCAGAACTTGTGGCGGCTTTCAAGAAGGCGGGCCACGTGGTGGCGGTGGTGTCCGGAGGATTCAACCAGATCCTGGGTCCGATCGCTGATGAACTCGGCTTGGACCATTGGATCGCCAACGAGCTTGAAATCGTCGACGGCGCGTTGACCGGTAAGGTGCTGGGCGCGGTGATCGATCGGGCCGCCAAGGAAAAGTACTTGCGCGAGTGGGCGGCTGCTGAGGGCATCAGCCTTGAGCACACCATCGCAGTGGGCGACGGTGCCAATGACCTTGACATGCTCAGTGCTGCCGGCATTGGAGTTGCTTTCAATGCCAAACCTGCTGTTCGCGCGGTGGCAGACGCCGTGATCACCATGCCGTATTTGGACGCCGTGCGGCACATAGCCAACGTGTGATTGCAGGGGCGCATTTTCCCCGAGCCCCTCTCCAGTCCCCTCGCAAAGCACCGGCGCGGTTATCCCGCCGGTGCTTTGACGTATCTGCGTGCCCGTTATCGATGCTCAAAACGTAAAGACCCGATCTGAAACAGCAAAACCAATTTCGTGACGCAGAAACAAAAACAATTTATACAATTGTCATTCTTTCTGGTGACGGAATACCCTCGATGGTAGCCGAGGGCGTATTTCAGTCTCCGATGCCCCTTAATTGTGTAAAGTGGAGATTCTTATCAATATCTCCGCATTATCAGCGGTTGACCGGAATGATGAAATTCGAGGGTAGGAAGTGGGCCGTTCAGAGCGCACATGGAAATGGTGGAAACGCGACGAAGGCTACCAATCCAACGCCCATGAACAAGATGGCGCGGAAGGTCCCTTGTCACCCTTGCTTGAGATCCTCCACTTGGATCTTGATGACGACGACGCAAGCCGGTTTGCCGACTTCACAGAAACTCCCGATTACTCAACAGAACAGGAACTACCGGATATGAGCACACTGGACGAAGCCATAAAGCAACTGCTGGCCATCGAAGGATCAACTGGTGCTGCCGTGGTGGACTACTCCAGCGGCATGGCCTTGGCCCAGGGCGGAAGCCCCGGCTTTGACCTCGGAGTTGCAGCAGCCGGCAACTCCAACGTGGTGAGCGCCAAGTTGCGTACCATGGCCGACCTAAGCCTTGACAGCGACATCGAAGACATTCTTATTACCTTGGGAACGCAGTACCACCTCATCAACGTACTGAACTCGAGCGGCTCCAAGGGGCTGTTCGTCTACCTTGTGCTTGACAGGACCTATGCGAACCTGGCGCTTGCCCGGCACAAGCTCAAAAACCTCGCCAAGGACATCACCATCTGATCTTTCGAGGAAAGTCACTAGGGGCGGTGGCGCATCATGCGTCACCGCCCCTATTGCCGTGGCAGGGATCCAACGCGTCAAATTCTCGCGCGCCGGGCCTCGCTGCTGCCTGATTCAAATTTCACGCCCAACATATGGTGCACCAGCACATCTTCGTTGGTGTTGGCATTGGCCTCGATGGTCACGAGTTCGCCGTCTCGCATGACGCCCACCCGGTGGCACCAGCTGATCAGTTCGGACAGGTCCGAGGACAGGAGAATAATGGCCACGCCTGTCTGGCTGAGTTCGCTGAGCATCTGGTAGACCGCTTCCTTGGCGCCGATGTCGATTCCGCGGCTCGGATGGCTAAGAATCAAGAGGTCGCAGCCTGTGGTCATCCACTTGGCAAGCTGCACTTTCTGGCGGTCGCCGCCCGAAAGCGTACTGATGTTTCCGTGGATGTTGGTGGTGCTGATGCGCATGCGTTGAATGACTTCCGCAACCCCACGAAGCTGCGTGATCTCATCCCGAAGGCTCGTTTCTCCCCCTTCCACGCCTCGCTGAAGGCCTTCCACTATGGTGCCCGTGGCCTGGTCAGCGTCGAGGGCATCGGACAAGTATCCGATCTTCAACCGCATGGCATCCTCGGCCGACCGAATCTGCACTGCTTGTCAATGCATGAGCAGGTGGCCTGAGGTGCCGGGGCGGACGCCCGCCAGCGCTTCGACCAACTCGTAGACGCCGGAACGATGCGTTCCTGCCAAGCCAAAAATCTCGCCCCTGCCCACACTGAAGGTAACGTCCCGAACCCTGTCCCCAGCGCTGAGGGACACTACCCGCAAGACTTCATCAACCTCAGCGGGGTCGCTGGGCCTGGCGCTGCCTTCCAGTTCGTGCTGAAGCAACAGGAAGGCCAGTTCGTCGACGTCGGTATGGCTGGCCTCCAGGGTTTTGTGCACCCGGCCTTCCCTGAGTACGGCTATGCGGTGGGCAATGGATCGGACTTCGTCCAGGCGATGGGTGATGTAAATGATGGCCCGTCCTTGCCGGACGAGCATGCGCAGAACCTGATGGAGCACGGCGACGTCATGGTCCGGAAGCGATGCAGCAACCTCGTCCATGATGACGAGCTGGGCTTCTTCGGCGACCATCCTCAGGACTTCCACCAGGGCTTGCTCAGCACGGATGAGGGATCCAGCTTTGGTGTCCGGATCCAGGCTGACGCCGATGTCACCGATCAGCTGGCTTGCTTGCTCACGGAGTTCCTCGTGGGGCCTGTCTGCCTGGAACGTACCGCGAAAGATGGCTTGTGCGATGGTTAGCTGGGGGTCGATCCTGAAGTTCTGCGGGATGAGGCCGACTCCGCAGGCTTGCGCTTCATCAAGGGATTCCGGCCCATACTTTTCTCCCGCCAGCGTCATCAGCCCGGCGTCGTGTTGATGCAAGCCGGCCAGTACACCCATCAGCGTGGTTTTTCCCGCACCGTTGGTTCCGATCAAACCCAGGATCTCGCCTCGTCGTACCGAAAGTGCAACGCCTTTGAGGATTCGCCGCTGATCGTATGATGCATGAATATTATCGGCGTGCAATAACAGGTCCAACGAAAGCTCCTAATGCAAGGGGACAATAATCGCCCTGTGAGTCAACCGAGTAGCTTCCACATGCTGCATGAGGTTGCTGAGTGTATCTAAACTCCCAACCCGGGGTTGTGCGGCCCGTTGATAACCAAGGGCGAGGGCGCCTTTGAGAGTCAATCAGATCAAATCCCATATTGCAAAGCGATTGCCGTAAAACAATAAAGCGCATTTCGTGACGCGAAAATCAAAATAATTGTTGGAATCGTTATTGTTCACACGCCAAGGCGTGTTTAAGCAGCAGAGGCCCGGGACACATGTCCCGGGCCTCTGCTGGAGTGGTGTGCGAAGGCTACTCTGACGTTTTGTCGAAGTAGTCGGCGCCGCCCACATATTCAGTGTGGCCGGATTCGACGTCGGCGGTCACCATCTTTGCCACCTCGGCTGCGAACTCCTCCACGGAGTAGAGCTTGCCGGCTTCCGCGCGGCGCGCTTCGATAGCGCCCGGGTTGGAGCGATCAAGCAACGTGGCAGTCACGGTGCCCTCGATCATATCGCCGGACACAACCACCAGTGAGATGCCCTTGTCCGCAAGGTTGGGCAGGAGGGCGCGCAGGGCATCCTCACCGGCGCGCTTGCTCTTTGCCACAGGCTCATACTCGGGCATAGTGGGCACGGTCTCCACAAAGTGCGCCTGGTGGCTGGTGACGAATACCACGCGAGATCCCTCGGGCATGAGGGGAACAGCCGCATTGAGCATGTTGACCTGGGCATCGCGGTTCAGCTTGAGTGCGTACCCCTCCTCCATGCCGGATTCCATACCGCCGGAGGCATTGAGGACCAGGATATCGAGGGAGCCGAACTCTTCCATCGCGGTGCTGGCCAGTGCGTGAACTCCTTCATCGGTAGTGAGGTCTGCGCCGACGGCGGCTGCACGTCCACCTGCAGCCTGGATCCCGGCCACTACCTTGTTGGCGCGAGGCGCCTTCTGGCGGTAGTTGACCACGACGGCGGCGCCCTCACCTGCGAGGATCTTGGCAACTTCGGCGCCAATTCCGCGGGAGGACCCTGTGACGATCGCGGTCTTGTTATCCAGCATTCCCATTCGTGCTCCTTTTGTTCACTTCATCCAAATTCGGTGGGCTCGGGTTCCATCATGCCAGCGGCACGGGAGAAATCCGTTGTTGCCCTCGAACAAAAACTTATGTGCGGGCTAGTTGCCTAGTGGCCCATCCCCAGGCCGCCATCCACAGGAATCACGGCTCCGGAGATGTACGCGGCCTCGTCACTGGCAACCCAGCGCACCACGTTTGCTACCTCGGAAGCTTCAGCGAAGCGTCCGGCGGGAACGTTGGCCAAATAGGACTTCTGCGTTTCCTCCGGCAATTCAGCAGTCATATCTGTGTTGATGAACCCGGGTGCAACAACGTTGGCCGTAATGCCGCGGCTGCCGAGTTCGCGCGTCAGCGAGCGTGCAATGCCCACCATGCCTGCCTTGGAAGCGGAGTAGTTGATCTGGCCGGGGGCGCCATAGAGACCGGAAACCGACGAGATGAGGACAACGCGGCCTTTCCGCAACCGGATCATGCCTTTGGAGGCCCGCTTGATGACACGGAAGGCGCCGGTGAGATTGGTGTCCAGGACTGACGTAAAGTCGTCCTCGCTCATGCGCAGCAGCAGCGTGTCCTTGGTAATGCCCGCGTTGGCAACCAGTACCTCCACAGGGCCATGCGCCTCTTCGACAATCTTGAACGCAGCGTCAATCGACGCCTCGTCCGTGACGTCGGCCTTCACCCCCAGGATGCCCTCAGGCAATTCTGATTCACTGCGGTAGGTGACAGCCACCTTGTCTCCATTGGCAAGGAAAGATTTGGCAATGGCGAGGCCGATGCCCCGGTTGCCGCCGGTGATCAGGACGCTGCGGCCGGTGGTTACTGCTTCAGACATGGGTTTGCTCCAGGTTCCGCGGCATTTGCCAGGCCGCTATGAGAGAGGGATTTTCTGAGTTGATCCTATCTGGCGGGCGCTGCAAGCGGCGGGTAACCGGTCATCAGTGTGGTTTGGGCGAGTACGTCCTTGGTGAGAGAATTGATGAAGGCCTTTGGAGCGTGATGATTCAGTTGTGACACGAGAAAACAGTCCCCTGCAGCAAGTGCCCGGGGAACCGGACGCTTTTTCCGGTGCCCCCGAAGTCCACAGCATCACAGACGCTGCTGCTGCCCACTCCGAAGACATGCGTGATCGCATGGTCAAGTACGCGGTAGCCATGGGTATTCGCATGGTCTGTATCATCCTCATTTTTGTGGTCGATGGCTGGTTCAAGATCATTGCCATTGTGGGCGCCGTCTTCCTGCCGTGGATTGCGGTAGTCATAGCCAATGGCAATGACAAAGCCGAGGACCATAGCGAGTCCTTGTTGGACTACGTCGCCGTCCCTGAATTGGAACGTTCCCCCGAGCCTGAAGAAGCTCCCGTGGACGCCCCAACCGTGCTCCAAGGTGAACTGGTGGATGACGAAACACCTGGCACATCAGGAGGCCCGGCCATGGGCCATTCAAGCGATGCCGGACAGTCCGGCGACGAACGGGCGGCTTCATGAATATCTTCAACCTCGGCGGCCCGGGTGCGGCCAGCGGGGAATCCGGACGCGCCACGGCTACGGCAACGTGCTCCCGCAAAGGTTGCCGCGCCGGCGCAGAGTGGCAGCTCCTGTGGAACAACCCGCGCATTCACACGCCGGATCGCCGTAAGGTGTGGCTTTCGTGCGGCGAACACCGGGACTGGCTGGAGGATTACCTGCAGACGCGTGGCCTCTGGAAGGAAACACTGCCGTTCAAGGCCAGTGAAGCAACAGCGAATGAGGCTGGCTGAATGTACCGTTTTCTCTTCTCCAGCAAGTGGCTGGGGTACTTCGTGCTGGCTGTTATTTTCGCCACAGCCTGTGTCTTCCTGGGGCGATGGCAGATGGACCGCCGGGCTGAGACGTTGGCAGAAATCAATCGGGTGGTGAGTAACTACTCGGCCACCCCCATCCCCTACGCCCAGATCAAGGACGAGTTCGACTCCCTGGACCCTGAACGGGAATGGACGCAGGTTGAGCTACGGGGCAGTTATGACCTCGACGGGCAGCGGGTTGTGCGCAACCGGCCGCTTAACGGCCAGCCAGGCTACGACGTCGTGGTTCCATTCCGGCTGACTACAGGCGAAGCAGTCGTGATCGACCGCGGCTGGCTACCCATCGGCAACAACACACCAGGCCGGCCTGACGTGATCCCTGCTCCACCCACTGGTGAAGTAACTGTGGTGGCCCGTCTCAAGCCTGCCGAACCCAAGCTGGATCGTGGCGCGGTTGACGGTCAGCTGGCTTCGATTGACCTCGCAAGCTTTGCCGAGGAACTCCCTTATCCAATCGCAACAGGTGCTTACGGGCAGTTGGCCAGTGAATCTCCTGCAGTGCGGCCGATGCCCACGCCTTTCCCCAAGCCGGCCACTGAGGAAGGGACGCACCTCTCCTACTCACTGCAATGGTTCGCCTTCGGCGTCCTGATGTTCATCGGCTTTGGATACGCTGCACGGCAACAGGCCCGGAACGCCGCCATTGATGCCGAAGACGAAGAGGACGAGCAGATCATGGCCGCGGGTGGCACGCCCAGGAAGCGTGCCCCCGCTCCCCGGAAAAACAAGCGACCCACGTCCGAAGAAGAGGAAGACGCCATCCTTGATGCTCAGGGCTACTGAACTGTTTCATGATCCGGTCCTGAACGTCCGGTCTGCTTTGACGGCCGCTGGTGCTGAGGACACGGTCCGGATTTTCAGAGACAAGGTGCCCACAGCGGCTGCAGCAGCATCGGCTCTGGGCTGCGATGTAGCGGCAATCACCAACAGTCTGATTTTCGAACTCGATGGCGAGCCCCTGCTCATCCTCGCCAGCGGTGCGGCCAAAGTAGATACGGGACTGGTGGCAGAACAACTTGGCACAGGCAGAATACGCCGGGCGAAGCCAGAATTCGTCCTGGAACACACAGGCCAGGAAGTAGGCGGAGTAGCGCCCGTAGGCCACCCCAGGAAACTCCGCACCATCCTGGACACCTCGCTCCAAGAACACCCACTGCTATGGGCAGGAGCCGGAGACCACAACTCCATGTTCTCCATCAGCTACGAAGAGCTAGCGCGCATCACCGACGCTGAAGAACTCCGGGTCCGCTAGCTGCATCAGCCTGCGGGGGTGACCCCACCGCGAGCGAAGCGACGAGGTTGATCTGCGTAGCGTGCGTCTAAGCGAGGAACGAGCGAGCACGCGGCAGATCGAGCGCGCCGCGCAGCGGAACGCAACCAGACGCGACGCAGCGGACGCAACACACGCGCAGCCGAACGCAACCAGGGCTTACGCCAGCGTGATCAAGTCCAGGTAGTCCTCGTTCCAGTGGTCTTCAACACCGTCCGGGAGCAGCACAACGCGCTCAGGGTTCAGCGCTGACACTGCACCTTCGTCGTGGCTGACCATGACGACGGCGCCACTGTAGTTCTTGAGCGCACCCAGGATTTCTGCGCGGCTGGCCGGGTCCAGGTTGTTGGTGGGCTCATCGAGGAGCAGCACGTTGGCGCTGGAGGCCACAATGGTGGCCAGGGCCAGGCGTGTCTTCTCACCGCCGGAGAGAACACCGGCGGGCTTGTCGACGTCGTCGCCGGAGAACAGGAACGAACCCAGGATTCCGCGGACTTCGGCATCTTTCATGTCAGGCGCTGATGACCGCATATTTTCCAGGACTGTGCGATCGACGTCGAGCGTCTCGTGTTCCTGGGCGTAGTAGCCAACTTTGAGGCCGTGACCGGGGATGATGTCGCCGGTATCGGGCTTGTCTACACCGGCGAGCATGCGCAGAAGAGTGGTCTTGCCCGCACCGTTGAGTCCAAGGATGACCACCTTGGAACCGCGATCGATTGCCAGGTCCACGTCCGTGAAAATCTCCAGCGAACCGTAGGACTTGCTCAATCCCTCCGCAGTCAAGGGGGTCTTGCCGCAAGGAGACGGATCCGGGAACCGCAGAGCTGCCACGCGGTCGTTTTCGCGCACTGCCTCCAAGCCGCTCAGGAGCCGCTCTGCTCGCTTGGCCATGTTTTGGGCAGCGACGGCCTTGGTTGCCTTGGCGCGCATCTTGTTGGCCTGGTCGATCAGGACCTGCGCCTTCTTTTCGGCGTTGGCGCGTTCACGCTTCCGGGCGCGTTCATCCGTTTCGCGCTGGAGCAAGTAGCGCTTCCAGTCCATGTTGTAGTAATCGATCTGGGCGCGGTTGGCGTCCAGGAGGAAGACCTTGTTCACCGTCGCCTCGAGCAGGTCGGTGTCGTGACTGATCACGATCAAGCCACCCTGGTGGTTCTTCAGGAAGTCACGCAGCCAGGTGATGGAGTCGGCGTCAAGGTGGTTGGTGGGTTCGTCGAGGAGCAGGGTCTCCGCATCGGAGTACAGGATGCGCGCCAACTCCACACGGCGGCGCTGGCCACCGGAAAGGGTCTTGAGTGGCTGGTTGAGGAGGCGATCCGGCAACGCAAGGTTGGAGGAGATCGCAGCAGCTTCAGCTTCCGCTGCGTAGCCACCGCCCGAGAGAAACTCAGCCTCCAGGCGGTCGTAGCGATTCATGGCTTTACGCTGGACCGCCGCGTCATCGCTTGCCATATCCTCGTGGGCCTTCTTCAGCTTGCCCACCACCACATCCAGGCCGCGGGCCGAAAGGATGCGGTCACGGGCGAGCTGTTCCATGTCCGGAGTCCGCGGATCCTGTGGAAGGTAGCCGATCTCACCGCTGCGGGTGACCTTACCCCCGGCGGGGAGCCCTTCGCCGGCGAGGACCCGGGTGAGTGTGGTCTTGCCGGCACCGTTACGTCCGACGAGTCCAATCTTGTCCCCTTTGTCCACCCTGAAGTTGACCTGGTCCATGAGCAGGCGTGCGCCGGCGCGGAGTTCGAGGTCCTGGACGGTAATCAATTCGGGTGATGCCTTTCAATGGGGAACGCTCGCGGGGACCGGTGGGTCCGATAAGTGCGGCGGGGGCGGCCGTGAGAACAGCCTGTTCAAGTCTACCGGTACCTAGGCCGCTGCCTGACATCGGTCCTCCCAGGAGGAAACTGTGCTGACGGCCAAAGAATTCCGGGTCAGTGTTGTGGAAAGACTCCAAAATCCCGATTCCGTTCCCTCCGTACTCTCGACAACAGGGGAAACAAGAACATCCATCGCATCGCATTACACCCGATAGGACCGTCATGAGCCAGACCAACTCTTCCACTTCCGCTGCCACACTGCAGCGAACCGCGTCCTCCCGAAAACGCTGGACCGCCACAGACCTGGGCCTCATCGCAGTTTTCGCTGCCCTCGTAGCGGCATCGGCAATTGTCCCGGGCATTCCGGTAGGAGCCCTTGGGGTTCCCATCACTTTGGTGACGTTGACGGTGATGCTCAGTGGACTGGTGCTCGGAGCCGGGCGCGGTTTCGCCGCCGTCGGGCTTTACGTGTTGCTCGGCTTTGCCGGTCTGCCGATCTTCAGCGGCGGGCGCAGCGGTTTGGGTATCCTCGCCACGCCCTCCGCCGGTTACATCATCGCGTTCCCGCTGGCGGCAGCCGCGACCGGTTACCTAACATCGGTGGTCATCCGCAGGACAGTCAAGTTCCGTTCACTGTGGCTCTTCGCAGCGACCATGGTGAGCAGCATCGTGGTTATTCACGCCCTCGGCGTCCTGGGCATGATGGTCAATGCCAAGTTGGATTTCACCAAGGCCTTCCTCGCAGACCTCCCTTTCGTCCCCGGCGATATCATTAAGAACGTCCTGGCCGTGATCATCGCCGTGGCAATCCACAAAGCCTTCCCGGATGTCTTGGTACGCCGGGTCAAGTAAGCGGGAACAATCACTCCATGAATTCCATCAGTTTCAGCAGGGTTTCGGTGCGTGTCGCAGTCGATGGCAGCGACACCCCCAAAACCCTGCTGCAAAATTTTTCCCTGGACCTCGCAGAACGCAGGATTGGAGTCATCGGCGCCAACGGCTCCGGAAAGTCCACGCTGCTGCGGCTCGTGAATGGCTTGGTTGAACCGAGCGAAGGCACAGTGGTAGTCCACGGAGATGACACTCTTGCCGATGTCCGCCGTGTCCGGGGCAATGTGGGTTTCGTCTTTACCGATCCCCTGTCACAGTTGGTGATGCCTACCGGGCGGGAAGATGTTGAGCTCTCGTTGCGCCGCTCCGTCAAGAACTCCAAGGAGCGGGCGGCGCGGGCAGAAGCAGTGCTGGATCGCTTCGGCCTGCTGCATCTGGCCGATCAAAGCATCTATGAACTGTCCGGTGGTGAAAGGCAGCTACTGGCCTTGGCCGCAGTCCTTGCGGTGGATCCCACCGTCCTGGTTCTCGACGAACCATCCACCCTCCTGGATCTTCGAAACCGCGAACTGCTGCGCCGCACAGTCGCTGGCCTGGATCAACAAGTCATCATGTCCACGCATGATCTCGACCTGGCCTTGGACATGGACAGGGTGCTGGTAGTTGAGGCCGGGCGTATCGTGTTCGACGGCGGTGCTGCAGACGGCGTCGCCCGGTACCGCGAGCTTTGCGCGGCTGCCCTGCCCGGTGCCGGCGTGGGTGATGTGCCGAGATGAGGGGGCATGGCTTCCTTATAGCCAACTACGTGCGAGGGAACTCGATCATCCACCGCACTCCCCTGTGGCTGAAATTTCTGGTTGTAGCGGCCTGCGGAGCGGCGTCCTTCCTTATTGTGGACTGGGCCGTGTCGCTGGTGGTCTTCGCCGTCATGTGTGGCTTATTCATGCTGACGGGGGCAGGCTTCCGCCGCCTTCTGAAGGCCATTTGGTTGGTGGCTCCTATCCTGCTGGTCATCGGTCTCTTCCAATGGTGGCAACTGGGCGGGCCCACCGCGGCACGCATCGTGTTCAATGTGCTGGTCTGCGTAGTGGCAGCTTCGGTCCTCACCGCGACTACTCCCGTGCAGGATCTTCTGGACGGCGTGGTGGCGTTGGCAAAACCGTTCCGGCGTTTCGGTGCCGATCCTGAACGATTCGCTTTGACCATCGCAGTGATGCTCAGGAGCATTCCCTTCATAGCCGGCGCCTTC
Source organism: Arthrobacter sp. TS-15 (assembly GCF_006964045.1). Lineage (NCBI taxonomy): Bacteria > Bacillati > Actinomycetota > Actinomycetes > Micrococcales > Micrococcaceae > Arthrobacter > Arthrobacter sp. TS-15. The sequence continues at coordinate 97,285 of NZ_SDXQ01000037.1, forward strand.
ACTGACGTAAGGGACTCAGCGCGGGCACGCGGGCTTGAACGCAATCCCCGCGCACTGGTGCTCCCTGTCTTCATCACCACTGTTGCGTATGCGCGCCAAACCGGTGATGCTTTGGCGGCCCGCGGGTTGGGCGAACCGGAGAGGGACTAGACCGGCGCAGGGGCTACAGCTTGGCGTACTGAAAGAGAGCTGCGGTTCCCATGCCTCCGGCGATACTGATCATGGCCAATGCCAGCGAACTCTCGCCCCGCACTGCGTAACTGCGGCGTGCTTGAGCCATCAACCTCGTCACCAGGACCGCTCCCGAAGCTCCGTAGCCATGACCCAAGGCAAGCGCGCCGCCATCAAGGTTGGCTTTCTGAGGATCAACGCCCAGATACTCCAGGCATGCGATGGTTTGGGAGGCGAATGCCTCATTGAACTCCACCAGATCAATGTCATCTGCGTCCACTCCATGGCGGTTCAGGAGCCGCTTGGCCGCGTGGGCTGCCCCTATGCCAAGAAATTCCGGATCAACGCCGACGGTCTCGCACCCCAGCACCAGCATCCCGTGCGTCGCGCCCAGGGTGCGGGCTCGTTTAAGGGACGTCATGACGACGGCGGACGCTGCGTCCGCGTCAAAGCATGAGTTTGCTGCCGTGACCGATCCGCCCGCCACGAATGCTGCTGGGAACCTCGCCATCAGCGGGGCCCGCAGTGAAGCTCGGGGGCCATCGTCCAGCGCCACCTGTTTCCCCTTGCTCTTGAGCGGAACAATTTCATCCTCAAAGAGCCCTGTCCTGGCAGCGTCAACGGCACGGTGATGGCTCCGGAGCGCGTACTCGTCCTGCCTCTGACGTGTCACGCCGAATTCGCGGGCGACATTCTCCGCCGCAACACCCATGTCCGGGTCGCCGAACTGCGGCGGCACAAAGCTGGCCCTGGAGTAGAAGTCGAGTTCGCCGTCGTCGTTTCTATTGGCCCGGGCCGGGGCGTTACTGATGCTTTCAACGCCCCCTGCCAAATACAGCGGATCCCCGCCGGCTGCCACCAAGCGGGATGCCAGTGCAATAGCGTCCAAACCTGAGCCGCATTGGCGGTCCACGGTAAGGCCAGGGACGTTGATGGGCAAACCCGCCTGGAGAGCTGCGAATCTGGCAACATTCCCGCCGCCGCCCACAGCATTGCCCACAATGACATCGTCCACCTCCGCCAGGTCCACGCCCGCTCTTTCAACCAGGGAAGCCAGTACGGGTGCCAGGAGGTCCGCGGCACGTAACTGCTTCAACTGACCGTTGGCACGACAAATAGGAGATCGGAGCGCGGCAATAATGACAGGCTGGCGGGATTCGTCAAACCCTCCGGCTGAGCCGGTCCCGCTATCCAGGGGCTTGTGGCTATCCAAGGGCTCGCGCCCGGGGGTCGTGGTTCTTGATCCAGTCCAGGAGCACCTTTCGGCTGACCTTGCCACGGTCCGTCATGGGCAGCTCCGACAACACGTAATACTGCAACGGCCACTTGTCGCGCGCCAGCAGGCCATCCAAGCCTGTGCGGAGCTGGGTGGCGGTGATCGCACCGCAGGCAGGAACGACGCCGGCGATCACCTTGTGACCGCGGATGTCATCCGGTACTCCGGCAGCAACCGCCCCTTCCACGCCCGGCACGGAAGCAACGGCCAGCTCAACCTCATGCGGGTAGACGTTCTTTCCCGAGGTGATGATCATGTCCGAGCGCCGTCCAAGGATGTGAAGGGTGCCGTCCTCCAGAAAGCCCTGATCCCCCACGGTGTACCACCCATCAAGGCACCGCAGGGCCTGCCCGTCGTCGCCCCACAGGTAGCCATTGCTGATCATCCCGCTGCGAACGCTGATATTCCCGTGTTCCCCGTCCCGGAGAGGGCTGCCAGCGTCGTCAAGGATGGTCACTTCAACCCCCGGAAAAGGCAACCCAATGCCGGTACCGCCAGCATCCAACGGCTCGCCGGCGGCCAGGCGGGTACCGGAAACGAAACTCAGCTCCGAGGCACCGTAGTACTCGTAGATGGCTGCACGGGGTGCCCACCGCCGGGCTGCCTCCAGTGTCCGGGCGTCCAACTTGGAACCGGCACAGATGATGCTGCGGATACCGGAAGCATCAACGTCGCCGGCCAGTCCCCGCTCGCTGAGCAACCTCAGGGCAGTGGGCGCCAAAACAAGGCGGGTGATGCCGTCATGGCTGATGGCGGCATGGGCGTCGGCGACATCGAACGACTCAAGCGTATGGAAAGCCGAACCCGCGTACAGGCACTCTGAAAGGGCGAAAAGATTCAGGCTTGCTGACAAAGGACCGGGCGCAAGGGTCCGGTCCTCCTGGGACAAGCCAAAGAACTCGATGGAGGCATCGAAAGACACCTGCCAGGACCGGCGGGACCTGGTGAATGCCTTGGGCACGGACGTGGTACCGGACGTGAGGCCGATGAGGAAGGTACTGGATGCGTCCCCGTCCACCAGTTCGGCGCCAACCGGTGTGGTGGTTGCGAGGACGCGTGAGGATACTTCTTCGATCATCGGGGCCGGCCATTCGGGGTCCAGAACGGCGCACCGCCGATCCCCCGCCACAGCGGCAGCATAGCGCTCCACGAAGCGCACAGAGTTGGGCTCGGCCAGAACGGTGGTGGCAGGGGCGTCCGCCACCAAGCCAGCTGCGGCGTCGCGGAGTCCCGCCCAGGTGAGCCGGCCGCTGCCCACAACGACGGCGGTGTCGTGGGGGCGCTCCTCGGCCCAGAGCTGAAGTTTATCCAGGAAAGGCATCCAAACAATTTTACGGCAGTGTCTGGCACCAGGCACCAAAAGTGACGTCTATTCTGACTGTATGAGTTTCAATGACGGCGCGCAGCTTGACCCCTCCCAAGTGGAGGACCGACGTGGCAGTGGCATGGGCCGCGGTACCAAGATCGGTGGTGGAATTGGTGGCGGTATTGTGGTGCTGCTCCTGGCACTCTTCGGCATCAATCCCAACATCCTTGGGGACCTGACCGGGGGCGGAAGCCAGCCACCCGCCGTCGAAGGTGGCAGTGCCGGAGCCGGCGGCGTCCAGGAATGCCAGACCGGCGCCGATGCCGACAAACGCCTGGACTGCCGGATCACCGGTACGGTGAATAGCTTGAATGCTTTCTGGCCTGACTATCTGGCGGATTACAACGTCCAGTACCCGCGGCCCAAGACTGTCATCTTCAGCGAGGCCACAAACACCGGCTGTGGCGCGGCTACCAGCGCTGTTGGCCCCTTCTACTGCCCTGCAGACACCACCGCCTATTTCGATCCCGGCTTCTTCGATGAACTGGTGACCCGTTTTGGCTCTTCTGGAGGCCCGCTGGCACAAGAGTACGTAGTAGCCCACGAGTTCGGGCACCACGTCCAGAACATCCTCGGAAGCCTGGACAAGGCCCAGCAGGATCCACAGGGACCGCAGTCGGGGGCGGTGCGGGTGGAGCTCCAGGCAGACTGCTATGCGGGACTGTGGGTCCGCCATGCCACGACGCAGACGGATGCGAGCGGGAAGCCTTTCCTTGACCCCCTCACCCAGCAGGACCTGCAGGATGCGCTCTCGGCCGCTTCCGCCGTCGGCGATGACCGCATCCAGGAAGCCGCAACCGGCCGCGTCTCACCTGAGTCATGGACCCACGGCTCCAGCGAGCAGCGGCAAAAATGGTTCTATCAGGGGTACACCACGGGCGACATCAACAAGTGCGACACCTTCGGTGTGGCTGCGCCCTAAGGCATGACAACACCAAAAAGGAAGGGTTCCGGGTGATATACCCGGAACCCTTCCTTTGCCCGTTGCACGGGTGAATGCTGGTTAGATGTTGAAGCCGAGGGCCCTCATCTGGTCCTTGCCGTCGTCGGTGATCCGTTCCGGACCCCATGGCGGCATCCATACCCAGTTCAGGCGCCAGTCGTCAACCACTCCGTCGAGGGACTTGCCCACCTGCTCTTCAAGCACATCCGTCAGCGGGCAAGCCGCCGTGGTCAGTGTCATGTCGATCAGGAGCGCGCCGTCATCGTCGGAGTACTTGAGTCCGTAAAGAAGGCCCAAGTCCACGATGTTGACCCCGAGCTCTGGGTCAATGACGTCCTTGAGCGCTTCCTCGACGTCCTCGAGGCTGGTTCGCGCCGTGTTGATTTCGGTCATGGAACGATCCTAACTAGGCCTGCACAGCAGGAGCAACGGCAACGCCGGCGCCTGGAGCGTAGCGGTCGTAGCCTTCTTCTTCAAGACGGTCTGCGAGCTCGGGGCCGCCCTCTTCAACAACCCTGCCGTCAACGAACACGTGAACGAAGTCCGGCTTGATGTAGCGCAGGATGCGGGTGTAGTGGGTGATGAGCAGCGTGCCCATGTTGCCCTCTTCGTGGGCGCGGTTGACGCCCTCGGAGACAACCTTCAAGGCGTCGACGTCCAAGCCGGAGTCGGTTTCGTCAAGGATGGCGAACTTCGGCTTGAAGAGTTCGAGCTGCAGGATCTCAACACGCTTCTTCTCACCACCGGAGAAGCCCTCGTTGACGTTGCGCTGTGCAAAGTCGGCGTCGATGCGCAGCTGCTGCATGGCAGCCTTGACGTCCTTAGTCCAGGTGCGCAGTGCCGGTGCTTCGCCGTCGATCGCGGTCTTGGCGGTGCGCAGGAAGTTGGTCATGGTCACACCGGGAACCTCTACCGGGTACTGCATGGCCAGGAACATGCCTGCACGGGCGCGCTCGTCGACGCTCATTTCCAGGACGTCTTCGCCGTCCAGCGTAATGGTGCCGCTGGTGACGTTGTAGCGCGGGTGACCGGCGATCGTGGAGGCGAGGGTGGACTTGCCCGAGCCATTGGGGCCCATGATGGCGTGCGTTTCACCGGTCTTGATGGTGAGGCTGACGCCCTTCAGGATCTCCTTGGTGCCCTGCTCCGTCTCGATGCTGACGTGCAGGTCCTTGATTTCAAGAGTTGACATGCTCTTCTTTCTTTCCGTTCGTAAGTCTGGCGGTACTGGGCGCTCAGTAGTGATCTACCGAGGCGCCGTTCACAACGTTGGTCACGTCCACGTAAACGTCGTCTCCATCGATGGTGACGGCAAAAACGGGGACGGGGTCATAAGCAGGCAGCTGGAGCGGTTGTCCGCTGCGGAGGTCGAACTGGGAACCGTGTCCCCAGCACTCGATCGCGCAGCCTTCAACCTCACCCTCGGACAACGAGATGTCCGCGTGCGAGCAGGTATCGGCGATGGCGTGGATCTCGCCCATCGAGTCCTTGACGATGGCTACAGGATAGTCATCGATCAGGACACGCAGCGCTTGCTTGACCTGGATGTCATTGGCGTTGCATACCAGTTCGCCCTTGGTTTGTTCACTCATTGTTTGCTCTGCCTGGCCTGTCTTAGTTGTCGGTCGCGGCGAGTTCGCGCTCAACAGCTGCGGTCAGGCGATCTTCGATTGCCGGGACCTTGATCTGCTGGATGATCTCGTTGAGGAAGCCCCGGACCACCAGGCGGCGGGCAACCTTCTCAGGAATACCGCGGGCCATGAGGTAGAAGAGGTGCTCGTCATCGAAACGGCCGGTGGCGCTGGCGTGGCCTGCACCCTCGATCAAACCGGTCTCGATTTCGAGGTTGGGAACCGAGTCGGCGCGTGCACCGTCCGTGAGGACAAGGTTGCGGTTGGCCTCGTAAGTATCGGTACCTTCTGCTTCCTTACGGATCAGGACGTCGCCGACCCATACGCTGTGGGCATTGCGTCCCTGAAGAGCACCCTTGTAGAGGACGCGGGACTTGCAGTTGGCCACCGCGTGGTCAACGAAGAGACGCTGCTCAAGGTGCTGGCCGGCGTCGGCGAAGTACAGGCCGAACATTTCGACGTCGGCACCGGGAGCCGTGAAACGCGTGGACGGCGTGACCCGAACGAGGTCGCCGCCCAGGCTGACCACGATGTGCTTGAACTTGGCATCGCGGCCGATCTTTGCCTGCTGCGAAGACGCGTGGACCGCGTCGTCTGCCCATTCCTGCAGCGAGACGACAGTCAGTTCAGCACCGTCCTCCACAATGATTTCCACGTTCTCGGAGACAACCGCGGAGCCCTGGTGATCCAGAATCACAACAGCCTTGGAGAAGCGTTCGGCCACAATCACGATGTGCTGTGCCGACGGCGCCTCACCAGCGCCGGTGACCAGGACGGAAACTTCACTCTCGGCCTGCAGATCGGCGGGCACGGTGATCACGGTGGCCTCGGCGAAGTTCTCCCAGGCATTGGCGGACACGAGGTCCTCGGGGATGCCCGCCTGGCCGATGCGCTTGTCATCGCGGCCAACAGTTTCAACAACGACGCCGGCCGGTGCAGTGACGCTGACAACAGGAGCTGCGCCGTTGAGGACATCGGTGTGGAGGCCGCGGAGGCGCTTCAACGGAGTGAATCGCCAGTCCTCCTCAAGGCCGTTCAGCGGCTTGAAGTCTGCAAGCTTGTACGAGGTGAGGCGGCCGGCGCGGGAGCTGTCCGGGATGCCGACCCCGCCACCGTGCGAGTGGCTCTTGGCCGAAGCGCCGCCGAGCGGACCAGCGGAGGGCTGCTCCGACGTCGTGCTGGTGTTCGTTCCGGTGTTGGCGGGCGAAAGGTTCTCGCCTTCCTCGGTGAAGCCGTTGATGAACGGCTGAGCCGAGGGCGCGCCGATGCGCGCTTTTTCAGTAGTGATATCAGTCATTGTTAACCGACGGACCCTTCCATCTGCAGTTCAATCAGGCGGTTCAGCTCAAGAGCGTATTCCATGGGCAGTTCACGGGCGATCGGCTCGATGAAGCCGCGCACGATCATGGCCATGGCCTCGTCTTCAGGCATGCCGCGGGACATCAGATAGAAGAGCTGCTCTTCGCTGACGCGTGAAACGGTGGCCTCGTGGCCCATGACAACGTCATCCTCGCGGATGTCGATGTACGGGTACGTGTCCGAACGGGAAATGGTGTCCACCAGCAGGGCATCACAGCGGACCGTGTTGGCCGAGTGCTTGGCACCCTCACGGACCTGGACCAGGCCGCGGTACGCTGCACGTCCGCCGCCGCGGGCGACCGACTTGGAAATGATGGAACTCTTGGTGTTCGGTGCAATGTGCACCATCTTGGACCCGGTGTCCTGGTGCTGGCCCTCGCCGGCGAAGGCGATGGACAGCGTCTCGCCCTTGGCGTGCTCGCCAACGAGGTAGACGGCCGGGTACTTCATGGTCACCTTGGAACCGATGTTGCCATCGATCCACTCCATGGTGGCGCCCTCTTCGCAGATAGCGCGCTTGGTCACCAGGTTGTACACGTTGGTGGACCAGTTCTGGATGGTCGTGTAACGGACGCGGGCGCCCTTCTTCACGATGATCTCCACCACGGCCGAGTGCAGTGAGTCCGAGGTGTAGATCGGAGCCGTGCAGCCTTCGATGTAGTGAACGTAGGAGTCTTCATCAGCGATGATCAGCGTGCGCTCGAACTGGCCCATGTTCTCCGTGTTGATGCGGAAGTAGGCCTGCAGCGGGATGTCCACATGAACGCCCTTGGGCACGTACACGAATGATCCGCCGGACCATACGGCCGTGTTCAACGAAGCGAACTTGTTGTCGCCCACCGGGATGATGGTGCCGAAGTACTCCTGGAAGATCTCCGGGTGCTCGCGAAGTGCGGTGTCCGTGTCCAGGAAGATCACGCCCTGGGCTTCCAGGTCCTCGCGGATCTGGTGGTAGACAACCTCGGACTCGTACTGGGCTGCGACGCCAGAGACGAGACGGCTGCGCTCAGCTTCGGGGATACCCAGCTTCTCGTAGGTATTCCGGATGTCTTCCGGAAGGTCTTCCCACGTTGCCGCCTGCTTCTCGGTGGAGCGCACGAAGTATTTGATGTTGTCGAAGTCGATGCCGGAGAGGTCTGCACCCCAGGTAGGCATAGGCTTGCGGTCGAAGTACTTAAGGCCCTTGAGCCGCAGATCGAGCATCCATTCAGGCTCGTTCTTCTTCGAGGAGATATCGCGGACGACCTCCTCGTTGAGGCCACGACGGGCGTTGGCGCCAACGTCGTTCTTGTCGGCCCAGCCGTACTCGTAGTTTCCGATACCGTGCAGTTCGGGATTCTTCTCCAGAATCTCCGAGATCACAGTGCCGTCAGCTACCGCTTTCTCTGCTATTTGGTCCGTCATCACGGCCTTTCTTGCTGGTTGTTTGATTCCTGGTACGGGTTCCCGGACTGCACTGCGACATCCGGAGATGCCGTGGCAGCCGGGCGCCCGGTAGGTATATGGGTGGTGCACACATGTCCGCCCTGCGCGAGCGTGGAGAGACGCCGGACATCGACGCCCACCAAGCGCGAGAAGACCTCGGTCTCGGTGTCGCAGAAAACCGGAAACTCCGCAGCCAGGCGCTGGATAGGGCAGTGACCCTGGCACAGCTGGACGCTGGACAGTGCGGCGGGCAACGGGGCCTTGGCCTCAATGGAATGGGCTGATGCAACGAAGCGATCGCGGCTCAGGGCCCTGGAAAGTGCCATGGCCCTGGCAGTGATGTCATCTCCGGCGGCCTCGACCTCGGGAGCGTAGCGCCGTTCCATATCGGAGAAGCGTTCCTCCGCATATGCGCGAACCGCGTCTTCGCCGGCGAGTTCCTGGAGACGGTGGAGCGCCGAGCTGGCAATGTTCAGGTAGTCATCGCCGAGAGTGGACTGTCCCTGCGAGCTCAAGACGTAGCGGCGCGCGGGGCGTCCCGCGCCGGAACCGGCCTTGGTCACACGCTTGACTTCGATTACGCCGTTGCGCTCCAAGTGGTCAAGGTGGCGGCGGACTGCGGCCGGTGTGAAGCCGAGGAGGTCGCCGAGCTCCGCGGCGCTCACTGGACCGTTTTCCAGAACGGCGCTTAGGACCCGGTCCCGTGTGCGATCATCCGCGTCCGGCATCGCGGGCGGGGCAACGAATGCCTCCGCCGCTGCAGCATGCCGTGTTGAAGGCATGGAAGTTGGACTGCTCATGGAATACACAACATAATCATGTCGTAATTTGTTTCATGCATCCAGTAAGGCAAGGCTGACCTGCGGAAGCCGCCAAGTGTGACCGTACTACTTCCCGTAGAATACCCTGGTGCGATCCCCCAAATCCCCCGTCCTCACTATAGATGGACTCATAAAGGACGTAGGCCCCCTGACCTCCCTTGACGGCAAAATGCTCAGGGTGGTCAGCGGACTGTCGCTGGTGGCCGAACGCGGCCAGGTAACCGCCCTATTGGGGGCTAACGGCGCGGGCAAGACCACCACGCTCGAGTGCGCCCAAGGTTTGCAGAAGCGAACAGGCGGAAATATCTCCCTCCTTGGCGCGGACCCTGATACTGCAGGTGCCGTCTTGAGATCCCGCGTAGGTGTGATGCTCCAGGACGGCGGCCTCCCGCCGTCGGCCCGTCCCATACCCTTGTTGCGGCATGTCGCCGGCATGTACCAAAAGCCCATGAACGTTGACGCGCTGGTGGAACGCCTGGGAATACACCAGTTCAGCCGGACCAGCGTGCGCCGCCTTTCCGGCGGCCAAAAGCAGCGGCTGGCACTCGCGGCGGCGCTGGTGGGTAACCCTGAAATCCTTTTCCTCGACGAGCCCAGTGCCGGCTTGGATCCACAGTCCCGGCAGATGGTTTTTGAGCTCATTGCCGAGCTCAGGGATGCCGGAATGGGCATTGTCCTGACCACCCACCTGATGGACGACGCGGAACGCCTGGCGGACTACGTCTACATCATCGACGGCGGTCACAACGTGGTTGAGGGAACGGTCGCCGAATTGCTTCGGCACGATCACGCAGCGGACTCCGCCATCACGGACCGGACGCTCTACTTCGACGCACCCGGCGGTCTAAGCTTGAACGGTGCTGTGGATGCCGGCCTGCAGATAACAGAGACGCGCTCCGGGAGTTACGCCATCACCGGCGCCATCACCCCGAAAGACCTTGCATCCCTGACTGCTTGGTGGGCTGAACGGAACATCATGCCCGCCTCGCTGCGGTTGGAAGCCCGTAGCCTGGAAGACGTGTTCCTGGACATTTCCGGAAGGGACCTCCGATGAGCCCACTTCACTCGCCCAACGCCGGACCGGCATCCCTACCGCGCCGGATCATGCAGCAGGGCCGCTACGAGACCATCACCATGCTGCGCAACGGTGAGCAACTCATCCTCGCTATTGTCCTACCCTTGATGGCCTTGGTGGGACTGGTAGTGACGCCCCTCCTCGATGACATGGGCGGATCACGCGTAGACGTTGCAACGCCGGGAATCCTGGCACTTTGTGCGATGTCCACTGCCTTCACCGGCCAGGGCATCGCTACCGGCTTTGACCGCCGGTACGGAGTGCTCCGTTTCCTGTCCACAACTCCCCTTGGTCGGGGCGGACTCATCGCAGGCAAGATCCTCGCCGTGCTGGTGGTCCTTTTTCTTCAGGTCCTGGTCGTGGCAGCCGTTGCCGGCATGCTGGGATGGCAACCACGCCTGGACGCCTGGCTTCCAGGGCTCGGACTTTTAGTTCTCGGTGCTGCAGCCTTCACTGCGCTGGGGCTGCTGGTGGCCGGTACGGTGCGCCCTGAAGCTACCCTGGCAATCACCAACCTGCTGTGGATTCTCCTGGGGGCCCTGGGCGGGATTGTGGTGCCGGCGGAACGACTACCTTCCCTACTTCAGGGCATCGTGCACTTCCTGCCCTCAGGGGCGCTGGGCCAAGCGCTCCGTGATGCTTTCCTCTCGGGCAGTGTTCCTTTCCCCGCCGTTTTAGTCCTCCTGCTGTGGACCGTACTGGCCGGTGCTGCGGCCATCCGATGGTTCAAATGGAACTAACCCATTCAGGCATTAACCACCAACGCAGAACTGAGAAGTGAGACAACTGTGAGCACGGCATCGCGCCTACCCAATACCGTCCAGCGATTGACGTCCAAGCTGCCCACCGAGGTCAACAACGCCGTGCGCCGCCTGGCACTGTTGTCCCTCATTGGACAGACAGTGCTTGTGGTGACCGGTGGTGCCGTGCGACTTACCGCTTCCGGCCTTGGGTGCCCTACGTGGCCGCGCTGCACCAGCGATTCGTTGGTGAATACGCCGGAGATGGGCATCCACGGTTTCATCGAATTCGGCAACCGGCTCCTGACCTTCGCTCTGGCAGCCGTTGCTGCGCTCATGCTGGTGTACTTGTGGAATCTCCGCAAAGAGCGCCGCGACCTGTTCGTCCTTGCTCTGGGCCTTCTGGCCAGCATTCCGGCGCAGGCTGTGATCGGTGGAATCACGGTTCTGTCCGGCCTCAACCCTTGGGTTGTGGGCCTTCACTTCCTTGTCTCCATGGCTCTGGTGGTCTTCGCCACACTCCTGGTCAACCGCGCTTACGGGCGGACCGGCCGGTTCATGAACCGCACGCTGCCTGTCCTGCCCGCTGTAACCCGTCCGTTGATGACGGCCGTTGCTGTTTTCTCGGCACTTTCGGTGATGCTGGGTGTCGTGGTCACTGGCGCCGGGCCCCACGCAGGCGATGCAGATGCTCCGCGCAATGACCTTGACTGGGACCTCTTCTCACATATCCACGCCGTACCGGCCTACCTGATCACTGCAGGAACACTATTCGCGGTGTACTTGGTTTTCAGGCACAAGCTTTCCGGGCCATTCCGGACGGCGACGTATCTCCTTCTGGGTGTAACCCTGCTGCAGGCCGTCATCGGCTTCACTCAGTATTACAACGGCATTCCCGCACTGCTCGTGGGCGCTCATATGTTCGGTGCTGCCGTGTTGATGAGTGCGGCCACCAACGCCGCTGATGTGGCGAAGTACAGCCCGAAGCGTTAGCTGCGGATGAGCTGCGCCGGATTCGCCCGCGACGCCACCACTGCCGGATAAACCGCTGAGAGGGTGCCACTGAGCAGGTCGGCCGCGATACCCCAAAGGGCCGCATCTGCTGGAATCACCGGGACCCAGCCCTCGTTTGCGGCGTAGGCAAGAGCGGCGCCCATGCCCGCGGCGGCGCCGGCAATGCCACCAAGTGCACCCACTACTGCCCCTTCCACAAGGAACATGGACGCCAGAGCGGTCCGCCGCATTCCGAGGGCCAGCAGAACAACCGAAACTATCGCAACCATACGGCGCGCCGGTTTGCGTCCTGAGGACCAAATTCGCGGCCACATTGGTTGACCTTATGGGGTAGGACCGAACGCCAACCACAACGGCGCCATCGAGGATGGGGTCACGCCCCGGTTTATTGATGATTCCCACCACTGGTACTGGCTGGCCATAGAGCCACATCACGACGCCGGGTCCCGGCTTCGCGACGCCCAGCTGCCGTGCGGCGTCCCCGCCGAGGACGGCGACCGGAGCCCCGAATGAATGATCAAGCAGGGCGACATCACCAAAGGAATCGGTGGCACTTTGCAGACGGACAAATGCGGCGTCTGCGATGCGGACAGCACCTCTGCATGGGGGCGCCTCGGGGATAGAGCCAGCCGGAATGTCGAAGGCTGTGTGTCGCTGGACTGTCCGCGTCACATCACGAACGATAGGGGGCGTTACGGGACCCCTGGAGCGGTTAGGCTCCGCGGGATGTGAGAGAGGGATCCGCTCAAGCCCGTGGGATGTGAGAGAGGGTCAGAGAAGAGCGCCGCAAAACGGCGACGCCGGCACTCTGGCGAGTACCGGCGTCGAGCGTTTGCGGCTTGCAGAGCGTGTGCGGAGCTAGGCGCCAACGATCGCGGAGCCGACGAACGGATCAACGGCCAAGGCAATGAAGAGCAGCGTCAGGTAGCTGATGGAGCCATGGAAGACCTTCATTGCGCCCTTGTTGGAGACGTCGCCACCCTGGGCGCGCTTGTACAAGGCGTGGCTTTCGTAGAGGAACCAGGCGCCGGCGGCAACGGCGACGATGGTGTAGACCCAGCCGGCCCCACCAACGGGCACCATCAGCAACGAGCAGGCCACCATGGCCCACGCGTAGAGGACTACCTGTACAGAGACCACCTTCGCGCCGGCGATGGCGCCGAGCATGGGTACGTTGGCGTTGCGGTAGTCCTCGCCGTATCGCATGGAAAGCGGCCAGTAATGGGGAGGCGTCCAGAGGAAAATCACCATGAACAGGACAATGGCGGGCCACTCGACCGTGTTGGTAACGGCCGCCCAGGCGATGAGAACCGGGAAGCATCCGGCAGCACCACCCCAGACGATGTTCTGGGCCGTGCGACGCTTCAGGATCATGGTGTAAATGACCACGTAGAAAACGATCGCGCCGAGACCCAGCCACGCAGAAAGCGGGTTGGCACCGAACCACAGGATCGCGATCGAGGCGGCACCCAGCACCCAGGCAAACACCAGGGCCTCGCGCGGCGATACTTCACCAGTGACCAAGGGCCGCTTTTCCGTGCGGTGCATGAGTTTGTCAATGTCGCGGTCGATGTAGCAGTTGAAGACGCCGGCACTGCCGGCAGCGAATGCACCACCAACGAGGGTCGCAAGAATCAGCCCGATGGACGGGAAACCGCGTTGCGCAAAAATCATGGTGGGCAGTGTGCTGACCAGGAGCAGTTCGATGACCCTGGGTTTGGTCAGAGCCAGATACGCCTTGAATTTACGGGACATTCCGATGCTTCCCCGTGCCGGGGACGCGTTAAGGGGCGTATCAGTTGTGCTCACGGCGGCAGTCACTCTGTTCTATGCTCTGGGGTTCTCGCAGCGGCTGCCGTCCCTGTTGTCGAAAGCAAACTCGGGCGCATGAACCGCTGCTGGCCTTCAAATATCATACCGTGGCGGAAAGAGGGCCGATGTCCGCAAAATACGTCAATGTTTCCGAAACTTCACTCCCCCGTGGTGCCATGGTGATTCATATAAGCGAATTTCTGTCCAGTTAGTGGGATTCCCTCAGTTACCTGACACGTTTAGGGCTAAGCTGTTGAGCAGATCAGCACACGTTGACCATCCGGGAAACCGTATTCTCGGATATCCGTGCGTCTGGATGAGAGATCAACGTTTCAATGGTGAACGGCTGGTAGACACATTGCAGCGGGCGCCATCCTGTGCTTCCTGCGTGCCGTGTCCGTACGCCTGCCGTCAGCACAGAGAGGGGCTCGGTTTTCGTGCCACATTTGGAAGAGCAAGAACTGTCATGGACCGATCTGGACAAAAAGGCAGTTGACACCGTTCGCGTGTTGGCCGCCGACGCCGTGGAGAAGGTCGGAAACGGTCACCCTGGTACGGCAATGAGCTTGGCTCCGGCAGCGTACCTGCTGTTCCAGAAGCTGATGCGTCATGACCCGAAGAACCCGGACTGGATTGGCCGCGACCGCTTTGTGTTGTCCCCCGGTCACACGTCATTGACCCTGTACATCCAGTTGTTCCTCTCCGGTTATGGCCTGGAACTGAAGGACCTCGAGGCGCTCCGCACCTGGGGTTCGCTGACCCCGGGTCACCCTGAGTACAAGCACACCGCCGGTGTGGAAATCACCACCGGCCCGCTGGGCCAGGGACTGGCCTCCGCTGTTGGTTTCGCGTACTCCCAGCGTCGCCAGCGTGGATTGTTCGACGCCGATGCTCCCGCCGGCGAATCGCCGTTCGACCACACCATCTGGGTCATCGCTTCCGACGGCGACCTCCAGGAAGGCGTGACGTCCGAGGCGTCCTCGCTTGCCGGACACCAGGAACTGGGCAACCTCGTTGTGATCTACGACGAGAACCACATCTCCATCGAAGACGACACCGACATCGCCTTCACTGAAGACGTCCTTAAGCGCTACGAGGCCTACGGCTGGCACACCCAGCGCGTGGACTGGACCAAGACCGGCGACTACGTCGAAGACGTTCAGGAACTCTACTCGGCACTGCAGGCAGCGAAGGCAGAGACGAACAAGCCGTCCATCATCTCGCTGCGCACCATCATCGGCTACCCGGCGCCAAAGAAGCAGAACACCGGCAAGATCCACGGTTCCGCTTTGGGCGCTGAGGAAGTCGCGGCACTGAAGACCGTGCTCGGTTTCGATCCGGCCAAGTCCTTCGACGTTGACGAAGAAGTTCTGGCCCACGCCCGCAAGGTCCTGGACCGCGGCGCCGAAGCCCGTGCCGCGTGGCAGAAGTCGTTCGAGGCATGGCAGGCCGCCAACCCGGATGCTGCTGCCCTGCTGGAGCGCGTGGAAGCCAAGAAGCTGCCCGTGGGCATCGACGCTGCACTGCCCGTCTTTGAGGCAGGCAAGGACGTTTCCACCCGCGCTGCCTCCGGCAAGGTCCTGAACGCTATCGGCCCGGTCCTGCCCGAGCTCTGGGGCGGTTCGGCCGATCTCGCCGAGTCCAACAACACCACCATCGAAGGCTCGCCGTCGTTTATCCCGACCTCGCGCTCCACGGATGCCTGGAAGGGCAACCCGTACGGACGTGTGCTGCACTTCGGTATCCGTGAGCACGCTGCTGCTTCGATCGTGAACGGCATTTCCTTGCACGGACGCACCCGGGCCTTCTCCGGTACGTTCCTGATCTTCTCCGACTACCAGCGCCCGGCGATCCGCCTTGGCGCGCTAATGGGTGTCCCATCCCTGTACGTGTGGACGCACGACTCCATCGGCCTGGGCGAAGACGGACCTACCCACCAGCCGGTGGAGCAGCTCGCTTCGCTGCGCGCCATCCCGGGCCTGGATGTCGTCCGTCCCGGCGACGCCAATGAGGTCTCGGCTGCATGGAAGGCCATGCTGGAGAACCACGAGAACCCGGCAGGCATTGTCCTGACCCGCCAGAACATCCCAACCTACCCCCGCGGCGAAGGCGAAGCTGCTGGTGACACCTTCGGTTCCACCGCAGGTGTAGCCAAGGGCGGGTACGTCCTTGCCGAAGCCTCCAAAGACGGCGAAACCGTTGACGCGCAGGTCATCCTGATCGGCACCGGCTCCGAGGTTCAGCTCGCAGTCCAGGCCCGCGAAGCCCTGCAGGCCGAAGGCATCGCAGCCCGCGTTGTCTCCATGCCGTGCGTTGAGTGGTTCAACAAGCAGGACGAGGCTTACCGCGAGTCCGTGCTCCCCGCTGCTGTCAAGGCCCGCGTTTCGGTCGAAGCCGGTCTGGCACTGGGCTGGCGCGAATTCGTCGGCGACGCCGGCCGCTCCATCTCCCTGGAACACTTCGGCGCCTCGGCCGACTACAAGCGGCTCTTCAACGAGTTCGGCATCACCGCCGAAGCCGTTGCCGCCGCAGCCAAAGACTCCCTCGCAGACTCCAACGCATAACAGTCTGCTTCCCTCTCACAAGGAGAAACACACATGTCTACAACTCCCACGCAGCAGCTCTCTGACGCCGGCGTTTCGATCTGGCTCGATGACCTCTCCCGCACCCGCCTGGATACCGGCACGCTGCAGAAGCTCATCGACGAGAAGAACGTTGTTGGTGTGACCACCAACCCGTCCATCTTCCACGCCGCCATCACCGCCGGCACGGACTACGACGCCACCATTGCCGCCCAAGCTGCGGCCGGCGCAAGTGTCGAAGAGACGATTTTCGAGATCACCACCACGGACGTCGCTGACGCCTGCGATCTCTTCGCCCCGATCGCCGCCGCCACCAATGGTGTGGATGGCCGAGTCTCCATCGAGGTTGACCCCCGCCTTGCCTGGGACACCGCCGGTACCATTGCCGAGGCCAAGCACCTGCACGCCAAGGTCAACAAGGACAACGTCCACATCAAGATTCCGGCAACCCTGGAAGGCCTGGAGGCCATCACGGCCACCCTCGCCGAGGGCATCAGCGTCAACGTCACGCTGATCTTCTCCTTGGAGCGCTACCGCGCAGTCATCAACGCCTTCCAGTCCGGTCTTGAGCAGGCCAAGGAAAACGGCCACGACCTTTCCAAGATCCACTCAGTGGCATCGTTCTTCGTGTCCCGCGTGGATTCGGAAATCGACAAGCGCCTTGACGCCATCGGCACCGATGAAGCCAAGGCACTCAAGGGCAAGGCCGGCGTGGCGAACGCACGCCTGGCCTACCAGGTCTACGAAGAGCTCTTCTCCACCGAGCGTTGGGCAGTGCTGGCTGAAGCAGGCGCTCTCCCCCAGCGCCCCCTGTGGGCTTCCACCGGCGTGAAGGACCCGGCCTACCCGGACACCCTCTACGTCACCGAACTCGTCGCTGCGGGCGTGGTCAACACCATGCCCGAGAAGACCCTCGACGCCACGTTCGACCACGGAGTAGTCACCGGCGACACCATCACCGGCACCTACGACGAAGCGAACGAGACCCTCAACGCCCTCGAAGCCCTCGGTGTCTCCTACAACGACGTCGTCACCCTCCTTGAGACCGAAGGCCTCGAGAAGTTCGTGGGCTCCTGGAAGGAACTCCTCGCCGACGTTGAAGGCGCACTCGTCACCGCACGGAAGGCTTCCTAACACACCATGAGCACAATCAGCTACGACGCCAGCGGTGCCGCCCAGCAGGCTATTGCCCAGCACATTGACGGCTTGGTCGAGGAAAAGATCGCCACGCGGATTTTCGCCAAGGACCACACTTTGTGGGGGCCTGACGCGGAGTCCGAATCGGCGATACGCCTCGGCTGGGTAGAAGCCGCCACAGTGTCTCAGGCTTTGGTCGGTGACATCCTGGAACTTCGCGATGCCCTTCGCGGTGAAGGGGTCACCCGCATTGTCCTTTGTGGCATGGGTGGGTCTTCCTTGGCGCCTGAGGTTATCGCCGGCACCGCCGGCGTCGAGCTGACGGTGCTGGACAGCACCGACCCCGAACAGGTCAGTGCTGCATTGGCGGACCGGCTGGCGGAGACGGCTATTGTTGTTTCCTCCAAGTCGGGCTCCACCGTTGAAACCGACTCCCAGCGACGAGTGTTCGAGAAGGCGTTCAACGACGCCGGCATCGACGCCAAGAGCCGCATCATCATCGTCACCGATCCCGGTTCGCCGCTGGATAACGCTTCCCGCGAAGCGGGCTACCGCGCAGTGTTCAACGCCGATCCGAATGTGGGTGGACGTTTCTCTGCACTGACAGCTTTTGGCTTGGTCCCGTGTGGGCTGGCCGGTGTCGACATCCAGGCATTCCTGGATGAAGCTGAAGAAGCTGCTGAGATTCTCAATGAGGATTCAGCGGACAACATCGGCCTTGCCCTCGGCATCGCCCTGGGTGGTACCAACCCGCTGCGCAACAAGATCGTGATCGCCGAAGACGGTTCGGGCATTGTCGGCTTCGCTGACTGGGCCGAACAGCTGATCGCGGAATCCACCGGGAAGCTGGGCACCGGTGTTCTGCCGGTCGTTGCCGGTCCGGATTCCCCGGAGGCCCTTGGCGGTGCCGGGGATGTCCTGGTGGTCCGCCTGGTGAGTGCTGATGCCGACGTCGAACTTCGTGAGAACGAGGTTGCCATTGCCGGTGGGCTTCCCTCGCAGATGTTTGCCTGGGAATTCGCCACCGCGGTAGCGGGCCGTCTGCTGGGCATCAACCCGTTTGACCAGCCCGACGTCGAGGCAGCTAAGGTTGCCGCGCGCGGCCTGTTGGACGCCCGCCCTGAACCGACCCCCGCAGCGTTCACCGATGGTGCTGTGGAGGTTCGCGGCGGTGACTGGCTCGGGGACGCCTCGACGGCGAGCGAAGCTGTGCAGGCGCTCCTTGGCCAGCTCGGTGCAGATGGTTATTTGAGCGTTCAGGCCTACCTGGACCGCATTTCCCATGCACCGCTCGAAGGCATCCGTGACGAACTGGCTGCCGTCAGTGGCCGTCCGGTGACGTTCGGTTGGGGCCCGCGTTTCCTGCACTCCACGGGACAGTTCCATAAGGGCGGACCGGCAATCGGAGTGTTCCTGCAGATCACTGCAGCATCAGCTACGGATCTCGAGATCCCGGAGCGTCCCTTCACGTTCGGCCAGCTCATTGCTGCGCAGGCCTCGGGTGATGCCCAGGTCCTGGAAGGTCACGGCCGCCCGGTACTGCGCCTGCACCTCACCGACCGTGCAGCCGGCGTAGCCCAGCTCCAGGAAATCGTCTCTGCGTTGGCTAACCAAGCCAGCGCACTCGAAAGCTAAGGCACAGAACCAAACATGCCAGAAACTAAGAACGGCAGTACCCGGAATCCTTTGCGGGATCCGCGGGACCGTCGCCTGAATCGGATTGCCGGGCCGTCGTCGTTGGTGTTCTTCGGAGTCACCGGGGACCTGGCTCGTAAGAAGCTCATGCCGGCGGTCTATGATCTCGCCAACCGCGGTCTCTTGCCTCCCAGCTTCGCGTTGGTGGGCTTCGGCCGCCGTGACTGGGACAACGCCGAGTTCGCGGCCGAAGTCAAGGAAAACGTCAAGGCGCACGCGCGGACCAAATTTGATGAAGCGGTGTGGGAGCAGCTTGCCTCCGGTATCCGTTTTGTTCAGGGAGAGTTCGACGACGACGACGCTTTCGAACGTCTGGGCGATGTCCTGGATGAGCTGGATGAGACCCGGGGAACCCGTGGGAACCACGGGTTCTACCTGTCCATCCCGCCCAAAGCGTTTGAACAGGTCTGCCGGCAGCTGTCCAAGCATGGCTTGGCGCAGGCGAAGCCGGGGCAGTGGCGGCGTGTGGTCATCGAGAAGCCGTTCGGGCACGATCTTGAGTCTGCCCGCCAGCTCAACGACATTGTGGAGTCGGTATTCCCGGCTGACGCCGTGTTCAGGATCGACCACTACCTGGGTAAGGAGACGGTGCAGAACATCCTGGCGTTGCGCTTCGCGAACCAGCTGTTCGAACCGCTCTGGAACGCCAACTACGTAGACCACGTCCAGATCACCATGGCCGAGGACATCGGCACCGGTGGGCGTGCGGGGTATTACGACGGCGTGGGTGCTGCCCGCGATGTTATCCAGAACCACCTGCTCCAGTTGCTCGCGTTGACAGCGATGGAAGAGCCCATCTCCTTCAACGCCGATGACTTGCGGGCGGAGAAGGAAAAGGTCCTCGCAGCGGTCAAGCTGCCCGAGGACCTCTCCACACACTCGGCGCGTGGTCAGTTCACCGGAGGCTGGCAGGGCGGCGAGGAAGTCCTGGGCTACCTGGACGAAGACGGAATCCCGGCCGATTCCAAGACCGAGACGTTCGCCGCGATCCGGGTGGACATCAACACGCGTCGGTGGAACGGTGTGCCGTTCTACCTGCGGGCCGGCAAGCGTTTGGGCCGTCGCGTGACGGAGATCGCTGTGGTCTTCAAACGCGCACCCAACCTGCTGTTCCGTGATCACGGCGAGGACGACTTTGGACAGAACGCCGTGGTCATCCGCGTGCAGCCCGACGAGGGCGCAACCATCCGGTTGGGCTCCAAGGTTCCGGGCACGCAGATGGAAGTCCGCGATGTCACCATGGACTTCGGCTACGGCCACTCCTTCACCGAGTCCAGCCCCGAAGCCTATGAACGCCTCATCCTGGACGTACTTCTGGGTGAGCCGCCGCTGTTCCCGCGCCACCAGGAAGTGGAACTGTCCTGGAAGATCCTTGACCCGTTCGAGGAATACTGGGCCGGGCTCGATGAACAACCGCAACCCTACGCACCGGGTAGTTGGGGGCCGGCCTCGGCCGATGCCTTGCTGGCCCGTGACGGACGAACCTGGAGAAGGCCATGATCGTAGATCTTCCCGACACAACCACCTCCAAGATCTCCAAGAAGATCATGTCCCTGCGCGAGCAAGGCGGCGTGATTGCATTGGGCCGTGTACTGACCCTGGTAGTGGTGACGAAGTCCGGGTATGAAGAAGAAGCCATCGAAGCGGCCAACGAAGCCAGCAGGGAACACCCCTGCCGGATCATTGTCCTCGCCGACGCAGGCGTTGAAGGCCCTGACCGCCTCGACGCGCAGATCCGCGTCGGTGGCGACGCCGGTGCATCTGAAGTCATCGTCCTGCGAGGTCACGGTCACATGGCCCACGAAAGCGAATCCCTTGTGGCCGCTCTCCTGCTGCCGGACGCACCGATCGTGGCGTGGTGGCCTCACGGCGCGCCGGAAAGCGCCTGCGAGACCTCCATCGGCCGCATCGCGCACCGACGCATCACCGACTCCGCCAACGAGCCGGACCCGCGCCTGGCCCTGGAAAACATCCGTGCCACCTACAAGGCCGGCGATACCGATCTGGCATGGACCCGGCTGACCAACTGGCGCATGCAACTCGCGGCTGTCTTTGACCAGGTCGATAGCGACCCTGTCTCCGCCGTTGCCGTTGAAGGCGCTTCCGATTCCCCCAGCACCCTGTTGCTGGCGGCGTGGCTCAGTCTGGCGCTGGAGGCCCCGGTCACAATTGTGGCGGACCCTGCAGGTACCGGTATCCGCCGTGTCCGCCTGACGCGTGCCAGTGGCGACGTCCAGCTCTTCCGTCCCGGCCTCTCTGTTGCCGAGCTGACCCAACCCGGGCAGCCGGCACAACGCATCACGCTCCCCCGCCGAAGCCTCAAGGACTGCCTCGCTGAAGAACTGCGGCGGCTTGATCCGGACGAAGTGTTCGGAGAAGTGATTACGATGGGACTTCCACTTACCAGTCAGAGGAGAGTCCAGACCAGTGCACGCTGAGCCCAGAGTAAGTATCCACCCCGACTCGAAGGTGTTGATGGCCGCCATAGCGGCACGTCTGATCACCAAGCTTGTGGATGTCCAGGACAAGCATGGCGAGGCCACGGTGGTCCTCACCGGCGGAACCGTTGGTATCGGGACCCTGAAGGCTGTGGCTGACTCCGCTGCCGCACCTGCCGTGGATTGGTCGAGGGTGAACTTCTGGTGGGGCGATGAACGGTTCGTCGCTGCCGACAGCGATGACAGGAACACGCGCCAGGCCCACCAAGCACTGCTAGCCCACTTGGCGGTCGACCCGGCCAGGGTTCACGAACCCGGCTCCACCGATGCATATGCCACAGCTGACGAAGCAGCAGCAGCTTACGCCCAGGAGCTCAAGGCAGCTGCTGAGGCTGAGCACGCAGCAGACACATCAGACAACAGGCCTGAGCAACCGGGAATCCTGCCGCGCTTTGACATCCTGCTCTTGGGCGTTGGACCAGATGCACACGTAGCATCGCTCTTTCCTGAGCAAGCCGGAATTCGCGAGAAGACCCGCACTGTGGTGGGCGTGGAGAACTCACCTAAGCCGCCGCCGTCGCGCATCTCGCTGACGCTTCCAGCGATCAATACCGCACAGGAAATCTGGATGGTTGTTGCCGGCGAGGATAAGGCAGGAGCCGTGGGCCTGGCCCTCGCGGGTGCCAACCCTGTTCAGGTCCCCGCAGCGGGTCCGGTGGGGCGGGCGAGGACCCTATGGCTTATCGACGAGAATGCGGCGTCACGTGTCCCCCAGCAGTTGGTCCGGAAGGACCCCGCGGGCGCGTAACCGATCCAGCGCTCCGGCCAGGGCCACTTCGGCATCCTGGCTGGAGCGTCTTTCTTTAACGTAGTCCAGGTGCGATTTGAAAATCTCATCGTCAGGTCTTTCCGGGGCCGGATTCCCGGGGTCGCGCGTGGCGGGCGAACCACATTTGGGACAGTCCCACGTCTTGGGAATCTGCTCGTCCGGCAGTTTAAGGAAAACAAGCCGCGTTTCGTGTCCCTTGGCGCACCAGTAGGGAACGCGAATACGCGGCACTTGTTGTCCGGGGCCGTGGTCGCTCTGATGTCGCGGACTGGACCCTTGGGTCACGCCGACGCGTGTGCCCCGATATCCAGACGTGCCATGAACCATTTTCGAACCCCTCGCGACTCGGTGGTGGGCCGTCACGGCCTGTGGGCCTCACGGCCAACAGGGCAAGTCTAGTGCGAGGGGCCCGACGGCGGCAGTAGCGTTGGGTGCCCGGGACAAAGAAAAAGGGAGGCTCCCGTCAGGAGCCTCCCTTTCCTGGTATGACTAGGAATCGCCACCGGAGGTGAATCGCATGATCAGGCCCAAGCCGATGATCACGACGCCCCACGTGATGCCAAGGATAATGGTGAAGCGGTTCAGGTTACGCTCGGCGACACCGGACGAACTCAATCCGGAGCTCATACCACCACCGAACATGTCGGACAAACCGCCGCCACGTCCCTTGTGCAGGAGGATGAGCAGAGTCAGCAGAAGGCTGGTGATGCCCAGCAGGATCTGCAGAATGACTTGAAGAACGTCCACGACGGCCTTTCGAAGAAGCGGAAATCGGGAGCCGGACTAGTCCGTGACGAGGTGGCTCTCGAACCTGACAATGTTAGCAAACTCAGCGGGGTCCAGGCTGGCGCCACCCACAAGCAATCCGTCAACGTCGCTTTCTGCCATGATGGCTGCAGCATTGTTGGCCTTGACAGAGCCGCCGTAGAGCAGTCGTGTCTTCGCTGCGACGGTTTCGTCGAAGAGTTCGGCGAGCTCAGCACGGATGGCTGCGCACATTTCCTGTGCGTCTTCCGGGCCCGCGACTTCGCCGGTGCCAATGGCCCAGACGGGTTCGTAAGCCACAACGAGTTCAGCAGCTTGCTCAGCCGTGAGGCCTTCCACACCGGCGCGAAGCTGAGCCAGGGTGTGCTCCACGTGCGTGCCCGCCTGACGGATCTCAAGGCCCTCTCCTACGCACAGTGCGGGAGTAACTCCGTGACGGAAGCCGGCCTTGACCTTGGCGTTCAGAACATCGTCAGACTCGTTGTGGATAGTGCGGCGTTCACTGTGGCCCACCAGGACGTAGGCACAGCCAAGCTTGCTCAGGAACTGACCGGAGATATCGCCCGTGTAAGCGCCGGAGTCAAACTGGGACAGGTCCTGGCCGCCGTAGACGACTTCCAGCTCGTCACCCTGAACCAGCGTCTGGACACCGCGGAGGTCCGTGAACGGAGGAAACACTGCCACCTCGGTACGGCTGTAGTCGTGCTTGGCGTCGGACAGTGTCCAGGCCAGCTTCTGCAGCAAGGTGATTCCCTGGACGTGGTCCATGTTCATCTTCCAGTTGCCGGCGATGAAGGGTTTGCGGATGAAGTTGCCGTTAGCAGAGGTAGTCACATGAACTCCAAAAAAATGCGTTGAGATATGGAACGACCGGCAGGACGCGGTTGCGCCCTGCCGGTCGGTTGATGCTTAGCGGTCCAGGACGCTCAGACCGGGAAGTTCCTTGCCTTCAAGGTATTCCAGGCTGGCGCCGCCACCGGTGGAAATGTGGCCGAACTGCGAATCCTCGAATCCGAGGGTGCGGACTGCTGCAGCAGAATCGCCGCCACCAACTACGGTGAACGCAACGGTATCCGTCAGGGCCTGCGCAATGGCGCGCGTGCCGGTGGAGAAGGCCTCGAATTCGAAGACGCCCATGGGGCCGTTCCAGAACACGGTTTTGGCACCCTCGATCTGGGCAGCGAATGCCGAGGCTGATTCCGGGCCAATATCAAGCCCAATCCCGGAAGCACCAAAACGGCTGTCCTCAATGGCGTCTGCCTTGACGACCTCGTGCTCAGCGTCTGCAGCGAAACGGCTTGCGACCACCACGTCTGTGGGGATCACGAACGACGTTCCGGCATCGGACGCGCGCTTGAGGTAATCCTGGACGACAGGAATCTGGTCCTCTTCAAGGAGGCTGCCCGCGACCTTGTGTCCGGCTGCGGCCAGGAAGGTGAAGAGCATTCCCCCGCCAACCAGGATGGTGTCAGCCTTGCCCAGGAGGTTGTCGATGACTGCCAGCTTGTCCGAAACCTTGGAGCCACCAAGAACCACAACGTAGGGACGCTGGGTGTCCGTGGTGAGCTTCCGAAGAACCTCTACCTCCGTGTGAACGAGGTCGCCCAGGTACGACGGCAGGCGAGTAGCGACATCGAAGACGCTGGCGTGTTTCCGGTGGACGGCGCCAAAAGCGTCATCGACGAAGGCACCGTTTGTTCCGGTGAGGGCAACCAGTTCGTCAGCAAACGCGCCACGCTCGGCGTCGTCCTTGCTGGTTTCGCGGGCATCGAACCGAACGTTTTCCAAGACGAGAACTTCGCCGTCCTGGAGATTGGCTGCAAGCGCCTTGGCGGAATCTCCCACCGTGTCTTCGGCCAGCTGGACCGTGAAGTCCGCGAGTTCCGCCAGACGGGCTGCAGCGGGCTTCAGGGAGTACTTTTCCTCAGGTGTGCCTTTGGGGCGGCCGAGGTGGGCGGTTACGAGCACACGGGCACCGGCGTCCGAGAGCTTCTTGAGGACCGGAAGGGAGGCCTTGATACGGCCGTCGTCGGTCACTGCAGAGCCGTCGAGCGGCACATTCAGGTCACTTCTGACCAGAATGTACCGCCCGCGGACACCTTCAGCGATGAGTTCGTTGAGGGTGTGAGATGTCATGTGTCTACCCTAGCCCAGCTTGGATGCGACGAGCTCCGTGAGGTCTACGAGGCGGTTGGAGTAACCCCACTCGTTGTCATACCAGGAAACAACCTTGACCTGGTTGCCAATGACCTTGGTGAGGCCGGAATCGAAGATGGAAGAGGCGGGGTCTCCGACGATGTCCGAGGACACAATGGGGGCGTCCGTGTAGCTGAGGATTCCAGCGAACTGCTCGGACTCTGCGGCAGCCTTGACGGCAGCGTTGACTTCCTCAACCGTGACTTCGCGGGAAACAGTGACCGTGAGGTCCGTAGCGGAGCCGGTGGGGACGGGCACGCGAATGGCGTAACCATCCAGCTTGCCCTTGAGTTCCGGGAGGACCAGGCCGATTGCCTTGGCAGCACCGGTGGACGTGGGGACCATGTTGATCGCAGCAGCGCGGGCACGGCGGAGATCTCCGTGCGGGCCATCCTGCAGGTTCTGGTCTGCGGTGTAGGCGTGGACCGTGGTCATCAGGCCGCGCTCAATGCCGAAAGCGTCATTGACAACCTTGGCCAGCGGGCCGAGGCAGTTGGTGGTGCAGGATGCGTTGGAGATGATGTTGTGGGCTGCGGGGTCATACAGCTCGTGGTTGACGCCCATGACGATGGTGATGTCTTCGTCGCTGGCAGGTGCAGAGATGAGGACCTTCTTGGCGCCGGCATCAATGTGCTTCTGTGCGGCTGCAGCTTTGGTGAAGAAGCCGGTGGACTCGATGACGATGTCGACACCAAGCTCGCCCCAAGGCAGGTTGGCGGGATCACGCTCAGCAAGGACCTTGATGGACTTACCGTCAACTACCAGGTTTCCATCGACAACTTCCACGGTCTGGGCGAGACGGCCGCCGACGGAGTCGTACTTCAGGAGGTGCGCGAGCGTTTCGGGGCTGGTGAGGTCGTTGACTGCCACGATCTCAAGATCTGCGCCCTGGGCCAGTGCTGCGCGGAAGTAGTTACGGCCGATGCGGCCGAAGCCGTTGATACCAATACGGGTGGTCACTATGTGTCAATCTCCTTGGTGCTCTTGCAAGCACGCCTAGTGAGTCGGATCAAATATTTCCAACTAACAGACCCCGCACGTCTTTGGGCAGAGGTGATTATCAGATCGGAGGGCGACCAGCCACGTTGCTGAAGGCTAACCGCCTTCCGTGATCCATCTTACGTTTAACTAAGCCTGCCCCCGCAACTGCGGAGGCAGGCTTTTGAGCATTTCGCCCGATTTCACGCTAAAGGTGACTTTTATTACATCTGCGTGAACCGGAACTCACCAACTAGAGGACGATGAGGCCCGTGGCGTTGGCGCGGGCGGCTTCGAAGCGCTTGGCGACGTCTGCCCAGTTGACGATGTTCCAGAATGCCTTGACGTAGTCAGCCTTGACGTTGACGTAGTCCAGGTAGAAGGCGTGCTCCCACATGTCCAGCATCAGCAGCGGGGTGGTGCCCACGGCTACGTTGCCCTGCTGATCGTAGAGCTGCTCGATGAGCAGGTTTCCACCGATGGGCTCATAGGCCAGGAAAGCCCAGCCGGAACCCTGCAGGCCCAGGGCAGCTGCGCTGAACTGAGCACGGAAAGCATCAAACGAGCCGAAGGCGTCGTCAATAGCGGCTGCGAGTTCGCCTTCGGGCTTGTCGCCGCCGTCCGGGGAGATGTTGTTCCAGAACACGGAGTGGTTGATGTGGCCGCCGGTGTGGAACGCGAGGTCCTTGGAGAGGCGGTTGATGTTGGCGAAATCATTCTTCTCGCGCGCATCGGCCAGTTGGGAGAGGGCGTTGTTGGCGCCTGCAACGTATGCCGCATGGTGCTTGCTGTGGTGCAGCTCCATGATCTTTGCAGAAATGTGCGGCTCGAGTGCTGCGTAGTCGTAGCCGAGCTCGGGCAGAACGTACTCTGTCACGAAATCCTCCAATGTAGTGGACTCACGTCCGGTTGGTAACTCTCGTTATGTCATCCGGCCAGCGGGCCGGCCGGAAATCCTTGGCGAAGCAAACTGCTCTTGCCTCCATCGGGAACAACCCGCGGTGGCCTTGCAGTATTTCCTCCGCACTTTCTCGATTCTATGGGTGCGCCCTACTCGTCCATCATTTCGGGAGTCACATTTGCCTCAGTCCCCGGAATGCCCAAATCCACCGCACGTTTGTCCGCCATGGCAAGGAGCCGTCGGATACGGCCCGCGATGGCGTCCTTGGTCATGGGCGGATCGGCGAGGCGGCCGAGCTCATCCAGGCTCGCCTGCTTGTGGGCAACACGAAGCTCCCCTGCGTACTTGAGGTGGTCAGGGACGTCGTCTCCCAGGATCTCCAACGCGCGGTCCACCCTGGCGCCCGCTGCCACAGCGGCTTGCGCCGAGCGCCGAAGATTGGCGTCATCAAAGTTGGCCAGCCTGTTGGCGGTGGCCCGTACTTCTTTTCGCATCCGGCGTTCTTCCCAAACCATCAGGGCGTCATGCGCGCCCATGCGGGTCAAGAGAGCAGCGATGGTGTCGCCGTCGCGGATGACCACGCGGTCCACACCGCGAACTTCACGCGCCTTGGCCTGAATCCCCAAGCGTCGGGCTGCGCCGACCAGTGCCAGCGCCGATTCAGGGCCGGGGCAGGTCACTTCAAGGGAGGAGGAGCGACCCGGTTCGGTCAGCGAGCCATGAGCAAGGAACGCACCCCTCCACACAGCCTCAGCATCTGCAGCGGAGCCGTTCACGACCGCTGAAGGGAGACCGCGGACAGGGCGCCCACGGCCATCCAGCAAACCGGTTTGGCGGGCCAGCGCCTCGCCGTCACGGACAACGCGGACGACGTAGCGGCTCCCCCGGCGTAAGCCTCCGCCGGAAACAACGATTATTTCACTCTGATGTCCGTAAACTTCGGCGATCGCTGCCCGGAGACGGCGTGCGGTGGAGGCAAGATCCACCTCAGCCTCGATGACGATACGTCCCGAAATGATGTGCAAGCCGCCCGCAAAACGCAGCATTGCCGAAACCTCCGCCTTGCGGACCGAAGATTTCTTGATGTCCAGCCGGGACAGTTCGTCCTTGACCGACGCAGTAAGTGCCATCGCGTGTTCCTAACTGTTCCCGAAAATATCGTGGTACGCCGCTGCCAACAGCAGTGGATCATGGACGGGGCGGCGCCTCGACGCACCTACTCTACCCAACACCACTTCGGCACCGATCATTGCAGCGGCCTTCTCAAAAGCCTTGAGATCCTGCACGGCTGCGGGATCGGCCAGGACCACGTCCACTGTGAACTCAGGCGCATAGCGGCGTAGAACGTCCAAGTGGTCCGCTGCGGTCATGCCGGAAGTTTCCTTGGTTTCCACATCCAGGTTCATGGTGAGGCAGCGTTTGGCGGCGGTGTCACCGAGGGCCCGCCGCAGCTCAGGCAGCAGCAAGTGCGGCAGAACCGAGGTGTACCAGGAGCCGGGGCCGAGGATGACCCAATCAGCAAGCTCGATAGCAGTGAGAGCCTCCACGCAGGCCGGGGCGGCATCGGGAAGGAGCCTGACTTCTTCCAGCTTTCCTGCCACGGCACATTTCGCCTGTCCCCGAACCGTCCTTAGTTCATTGCCGCCATCGGGCAACTCCACGCGGGCCTTGCCCTCAATGGTGAGGGGAACGCTGGACATGGGCAGGACCTGGCCGCGGGCGCCAAGCAGCGCTCCCGCCCACTTGAGGCCGGCAACAGTGTCCCCCAGCAGCTCCCATAACGTGACGATCAGGAGGTTGCCCATGGCGTGGTTATCCAGCGAACCGCCTTTAGCCGAACCGGCTTCGAAGCGGTGTTGCATGACGTCCCGCCACGTCCGCCCCCAGTCCGTATCGTCGCAAAGGGCGCTGAGCGCCATCCGAAGGTCTCCGGGCGGAAGGACACCGTACTCCTCACGCAGACGACCGGAACTGCCGCCGTCGTCCGCGACTGTGACGATTGCCGTCAGCTCAGAGGTGAGCAGCCGCAGGGCGGACAACGAAGCGGCCAGTCCGTGACCGCCACCCAGGGCGACCACGGAGGGGCTTTTCTTCTGTTGGCTGCCGGGGACGCCCTTGGGCGGAATGAGTGGCAGCGGTCCCGTCAGGACCCCCACTATTCGCGCCCCAGGTCGCGGTGAGTGGTGGTCACAGTGACGCGGGGGTATTGGGCCAGGCGCTTGGACAGTTCCATGGCCACCGCCACCGAGCGATGCTTTCCTCCTGTACAACCAACAGCCAGCGTGGCGTAATGCTTGTTCTCCTGCCGGTAGCCGTCCAGGACAGGCTCCAACGCCCGAACGTAACGATCCACGAACTCCTGGACACCCGCCGCGCCCAGGACATACTCGCTGACGTCCTCATCCAGGCCCGTATGGGGCCGAAGTTGGGGAACCCAGTGCGGGTTGGGAATGAACCGGGCGTCCGCCACGAAGTTCGCATCCACGGGGAGTCCGTATTTGAAACCAAAGCTCATGACATTGAGCCGAAGTGTTACAGGGCCGGTATCGCTGAATAATTCCGTGATGGCGGTGGCCAGGCCATGGACGTTGAAGTCGGAGGTGTCCAGTACCACATCGGCGTGTTCACGCAGTTCGCGCAGGACCTCACGTTCAATCCCGATGCCGTCCAGTATCCGCCCGCCGCCCTGCAACGGATGCGGGCGGCGACCCTGCTCGAAACGGCGGACCAAGACGTCGTCATTGGCATCCAGGAAGAGGACCCGGAACGTGATGCCGCTTGCGCTCAATGCCCCCAGGGCGGTCTGGATGTCCGTGAAGAGATCCTTGCTGCGAACGTCCACCACTACTGCCAGCTTGGGAATGGACTTGGGCGCATGCGAGACAATTTCGGCCAGAGTACCCAGCATCTGCGGAGGAAGGTTGTCCACCACATACCAGCCGTGATCCTCCAAGGCGTCCGAGGCGGTGCTGCGGCCGGCACCCGACATGCCGGTTACCACCAACAGCTCAGCCTCCGGCGGCTTCACGGGCGTCAGGCCGTCCTGCTCCGTGCCGGACCCTGCCGTAGCCTCATCCATCAGTTGTCCCCGTTTCGTAGGAAGTGGTCAGTGAAAATGATCGTGGTTGCCGCCCGGGGCGCCGTGGTGCAAGCAGCCGGTTACAGGCGTCCGGCAGCTCGATCGCGCCGACCGGACAAGTTCTTACCCTAGCTAAGATTCAAGGATTTCGCCGGTGGTCATGTTCACCGCCGGTGCCGTTTCATCTGAATCATCAGTGGCACCAAGGTGCTGGACCACCGCGGCTGCAAGCGCCGGTCCGATGCCCTTGGCCGATGTCAGCTCCTCCACTGACGCGGCTTTGATCTTCTTGAGTGAGCCAAAATGCGCCACCAGTGCCTTGCGCTTTGCCTCGCCTAGCCCAGGAACGCCATCCAGGGCCGAGACCGTCATCGCCTTGCCGCGCTTCTGCCGGTGGAACGTGATGGCGAATCGGTGGGCTTCGTCGCGAATGCGCTGCAGCAGGTACAGGCCTTGAGATGTTCGGGGAAGGATGACGGGGAAGTCGCTGTCCGGGAGCCAGACTTCCTCAAGTCGCTTTGCCAGCCCCACCACGTAAACGTCATCAATGCCCAACTCCGCTAGGGCGCGGGCCGCGGCGTTGACCTGCGGTTGCCCGCCGTCCACCACCACAAGATTGGGCGGATACGCGAATTTGGCCTTCGGGGCCGGAACTTCAGGGTCCGACGTCGGCAGGTTGGCGCTGCTTTTGGCGCCGGTTCGCGTGGGGTTGACGATCTCCCCGGAGACAATGGGGACCTGGGCAGCTTTGTCCGTCAGGTAGTGCCTGAACCGGCGCGTGAGGACGTCGTGCATGGCTGCGGTATCGTCCGTGGCCGCAGCACCCGTGATGGAAAACTTCCGGTAATCCGATTTTTTGGGCAGCCCGTCTTCCACTACCACCATGGACGCGACCACGTTGGTGCCCTGGACGTGGGAAATATCGAAGCATTCAATCCTCAGCAGGGGAACCGGAATCTCCAACGCCTCCTGCAGTTCCTGAAGTGCAACGGACCTAACGGTAATGTCTCCAGCGCGCCGCGTCTTGTGCAGCTTCAGTGCTTGCTCCGCATTCTCGCGCACCGTGGACATCAAGGCAGCCTTGTCACCGCGCTGCGGGACCCGGATGTCCACCCTTGCCCCGCGTAATCCCCCCAGCCATTCAGTCAGTTCCGCATGGTTGCTGGGGTTCTCGGGAACCAGGACTTCCCGTGGGATGCGGCCCTGAACTTCACTGTCTTCTCCATAAACCTGCTGCAGCAGATGTTCGATCAGTTCCGGGGAGGTGGCATCTTCCACCTTTTCCACCACCCAACCGCGCTGGCCCCGGACCCGGCCGCCGCGCACGTGGAACACCTGAACGGACGCTTCAAGTTCATCCTCATGGAGGGCGAAGACGTCTGCGTCAGTGTCCTCGGCAAGGACCACTGCGTTCCGTTCAAAGACCTTACGGAGGGCGATGATGTCGTCCCGCAGGCCCGCCGCGCGCTCGTAGTCCAGTTCAGCAACGGCGGCAGCCATGTCCTTTTCCAGCCGGCCTATAAAACGCTTGGCTTCGCCGCCCATGAAGGAACAGAAGTCCTCAGCCAGTCCACGGTGCTCCTCAGGGGTAACCCGTCCGACACAGGGTGCCGAGCATTTGTCGATATACCCCAGAAGGCAGGGCCGGCCGCTGGACTCAGCCCGCTTGAAGACACCGGCGCTGCAACTCCGCACGGGGAAGACCCGCAGAAGAGTGTCCATGGTCTCCCTGATGGCACCAGCAGTGTAGGGACCGAAATACCGGGTCCCTTTCCTTCTCTCGCCACGCATGACCTGGACCCTGGGATATTTCTCCCCCATGGTGACCGCTAGGTAGGGATAAGTTTTGTCATCCCGGAAGACCACATTGAACCGTGGCTTGAACTCCTTGATCCACGTGTATTCCAACTGCAACGATTCCAGCTCGCTGCCTACCATGGTCCATTCAACGCTACTGGCCGCGTGGACCATTGCATGGGTCTTGGGAAGAAGACCTGCAGGGTTGGCGAAATACGAGTTCAGCCTGGAACGGAGGTTCTTTGCCTTGCCCACATAAATGACCCGACCATGGGGGTCACGGAAACGATAGACGCCGGGGGTGGTGGGAATTTCACCCGTTTGGGGCCGGTAACTTGCTGGATCTGCCACGATTCCAGTCTAGTGAACCGTAACGACACTCTTTGCCACGGAGCCGGTTTACCAGGCCTTAGTCAACAGACTTGCTCTGGTTGTAGCTTGTGGACCGTTCCTGCCCGCTGAGCACCGCAATGGCATCCATGATCTTGTCAGTGACTTCGCGCCTGGCCGGCAACGAATGGTCCGGGCCTGTCTTGTCGAAGTAAAGGGGCTCGCCCACTTTCATGGTGAAGTGCTGGGGACGGACTGCGTTCTTGTCCGCAGGCTGCAGTTTCTCGGTGCCGATCAACCCCACCGGGATCACCGGAGCGCCAGTAGTGAGGGCCAGCCAGCCCACACCCGTCCTGCCCCGGTATAGGATGCCGTCCCGGGACCGGGTGCCTTCAGGATAGATGCCGATGCCCTTACCGGATTCCAGGATGTCCAGCAGCGTCTTGAGCGCCTGCACGCTGGCCGCCTGCTCGCCGCGCTCAACGGGAATGGAACCCACTGCTTCAAAGAACGACTTCATCACCGCGCCCTTGACGCCTTTGGTGGTGAAGTATTCCGCCTTGGCAAAAAAAGCAACAGGCCGGGGCATGAGCGCCTGGACGATGACGCTGTCCAGGAAGGACAGATGATTGGGTGCCACGATGAATGGCCCATCCTTGGGAACGTTCTCCAGTCCAATGACCGTTGGACGGCACGTGGAGGAGATCAGGCCACGGGTTGTCCAGCGGATCGCATCAAAGACTGCCATCGTTTTGTACCTCGCTCAGGGCTGCCGCGCGGACAGCGTCAAGTTCTTCAATTGTGCTGCGAAGCTCCACGGCGGTGCTTACTACTGCGACTGCTCCGGCTTCCTCAAGTTCACCGTCCGGGGCGAAACCCCAACTGACCCCGATGCAGTCCAGTCCATTGGCCAAAGCACCCGCGACGTCCTGATGCCTGTCCCCCACCATGACGGCCGGCTGGGAGTGAAGATCCTTCAAGGCCGCGCCCACGATCTCGACTTTGCCGGGCGCCGTGTTGGCCTTGAGGGATTCGTCGTCCGCAGCACCCCGAATGGAGACGAAAAAGTCTGCGATTCTGTGGTGCTCAAGCACCAGCCGCGCAATTGACTGTGGCTTCTGGGTGGCTACCGCAACGGCCCGGCCGGTCTCCGCGAAATACTCAAGGAGATCGAAGATGCCCGGGTACAGCTTGCTCTGGCCAATACCGGTTTCCCTATAGTGACGCCGGTATCGCTCAATGGTTTCATCCACCAATTCGCCGGGGACGTTGGCCAAATGCAGAAGGGAGTCGCTGAGTTTAGGCCCCACCATTGAATTTAAGACGGCTTGCTCCGGAACAGGGAGCTCCATTTCCCGGAGGGCTGCAGAAATGCCTCCCGTGATACCTCCGGCAGGATCGACAAGGGTGCCGTCCAGATCGAATATTACGGGCACCGTTGTTTGAGTCACCGGGTTAGTTTCTCACGAGTAGCGGCATGCCTGAAACTCGCATGCCGCTACAGGAATACTTCCAGGGTCGCAGAGATATTCCCTGACGGCCTTCCGGCCGCCCGTGAGTAGCTATCAGAGAATCTCGGCCAGGAAGGTCGCCGTGTGGCTGTCCGTGGATTTGGCCACCTGTTCCGGCGTTCCTGTGGCCACGATCTTCCCGCCGCCCGAACCACCATTGGGACCAAGGTCCACAATCCAGTCCGCGGATTTGATGACATCCAGGTTGTGTTCGATGGTGATCACGGTGTTGCCCTTATCCACCAAGCCCTGAAGAACCAGGAGCAGCTTACGTATGTCCTCAAAGTGCAGGCCCGTGGTGGGCTCATCGAGGACGTAGATGCTGCGTCCGTTCGACCGCTTCTGAAGCTCGGCTGCCAGCTTCACGCGCTGCGCCTCGCCGCCTGAGAGTGTGGTTGCAGGTTGGCCAAGCCTGACGTAGCCCAAGCCCACATCCACCAAGGTCTTCAAATGCCGTGCGATGGGGGTGAAGGCAGCGAAGAACTCGGCACCTTCTTCAATGGGCATGTTGAGGACGTCCGCAATGGTCTTGCCTTTGTAGTGAACCTCAAGGGTTTCCCGGTTGTACCTGGCGCCGTGGCACACTTCGCAAGGAACATAGACATCCGGCAGGAAGTTCATTTCGATCTTCAGTGTGCCGTCGCCCGAACAAGCCTCGCAGCGCCCGCCCTTGACATTGAAGGAGAAGCGCCCCGGCTGGTAGCCCCGCACCTTGGCTTCGGTGGTCTCAGCAAAGAGTTTCCGGATGTTGTCAAAGACACCGGTGTACGTAGCTGGGTTGGACCGGGGTGTACGGCCGATGGGGCTTTGATCAACGTGGACCACCTTGTCCAGGTGCTCGAGTCCAGCAACTGTGCGGTGGCGGCCTGCAACCTGCTTGGCTCCGTTGAGCTTGTTGGCGAGGACCTTGTAGAGGATTTCGTTCACCAACGTGGACTTGCCGGATCCACTGACACCAGTGACCGCCGTGAAAAGTCCCAGGGGGAACGTGGCGTCAACATTGTTGAGGTTGTTCTCCCGGGCACCTACAACCTTGAGTTCACGCTTTTTGTCGTACTTACGGCGTTTGGTGGGGACATCGATCTTGCGACGACCGGACAGGTAGTCACCGGTCAGTGACTCCGTGTTTTTCAGCAGCTCCTTGTAGGTACCGGAGTGCACTACCTGGCCGCCGTGTTCGCCGGCACCCGGTCCGATGTCCACCACCCAGTCGGCTTCGTGGATGGTGTCTTCGTCGTGCTCCACGACGATCAGGGTGTTACCGAGGTCCCGGAGGCGCGTGAGCGTCTCGATGAGCCGCCGGTTGTCCCGCTGGTGCAAACCAATGGATGGCTCATCCAAAACATAGAGGACACCCACCAGGCCAGAGCCAATTTGGGTGGCAAGACGGATGCGCTGAGCCTCACCGCCCGACAGGGTTCCCGAAGGGCGTTCAAGGTTCAGGTACTCCAGTCCAACGTCCAGGAGGAAGGTCAGGCGGGCCTGGATCTCCTTCAGGACCTGGTTGGCAATCTGGGCTTCCCTGTTGGTCAGGGTAAGGCTGCCCAGGAACTCCGCGCACTCACGCATGGGCAGGGCTGCAACCTCGGCGATCGACTTACCGTTGATGAGCACGGACAGCGAGGCAGGGTTGAGACGGGCACCGTTGCACTCGGGGCACGGAATCTGACGCATGTACTCTTCGTACCGGTCGCGGGCCCAGTCGGAGTCTGTTTCTCCGTGCTTGCGGTGAACGTACTGTATGGCACCCTCGAAGCCGGTGCTGTACTTACGCTCGCGGCCAAAGCGGTTCTTGTACTGGACAACCACCTTGTGGTCCTTGCCGTGCAGGACCGTATTCCGGATGTCCTTGGGCAGTTTCTCCCAGGAGGTCTTCATGGAGAAGCCCAGCTCGTGCGCCAGCCCCTCAAGGAGACGGTTCCAGTACTCCGTGGTGGCTGTGCCAAGGGCCCAAGGGGCAATGGCACCCTCGCCAAGGGACAACTCGGGATTGGGAACAATCAGTTCTTCATCCACTTCCAGCCTGGTGCCGATGCCGCTGCAGGCAGAGCAGGCGCCAAAGGGGTTGTTGAAGGAGAACGAACGGGGTTCGATCTCATCGATGGCCAGGGGGTGTTCGTTGGGACACGCCAGGTTCTCTGAGAAGGCGCGGATACGGTTGGGGTCCTCGGCCTCGAGGTCCACGAACTCCACCAGCACACGGCCTTCAGCGAGGCCGAGGGCGGTCTCGACGGAATCAGTGAGGCGTTGGCTGATCTCTTCCTTGACCACCAGGCGGTCCACTACAACTTCAATGGTGTGCTTGAACTGCTTGCCGAGTTTGGGCGGATCGCTCAGCTGAACCAGCTCGCCGTCTACGCGGGCGCGGGAATAGCCCTTCGCCGTCAATTCCTTGAAAAGATCGACGAACTCACCCTTGCGTCCTCGCACAACGGGGGCAAGGACCTGGAATCGGGTACCCGGATCCAGTTCCAGGAGCTGATCCACAATCTGCTGAGGTGTCTGCCGGGCGATAGGCTCGCCACAGACAGGGCAGTGCGGACGACCGACGCGCGCCCACAGCAAACGCATGTAGTCGTAAATCTCGGTGATGGTGCCCACCGTGGACCGTGGATTCTTGCTGGTGGACTTCTGGTCGATGGATACCGCCGGAGACAGACCCTCGATGAAGTCGACATCAGGTTTGTCTACCTGGCCAAGGAACTGACGTGCATATGCGGACAATGACTCCACGTAGCGACGCTGGCCTTCGGCGAAGATGGTATCGAAAGCCAGGGAGGACTTGCCGGAACCGGAGAGTCCTGTGAACACGATCATGGCGTCGCGCGGTAGGTCGAGGTCCACGTTGCGCAAATTGTGTTCCCGGGCACCCTTAACCACCAAGCGGGAAAGGTCCGGCTTGGCGGGTTTGGTATCGGAAAGAGCGGGGACGCCGTTCAAGGCGTCCATGGCGGTATCTTCAGCTAAGGCTTTGGGCACCTACCAATGCTAATCGAAAACTTCTTCGAATTTCCATGTCGTGCCTCACATGCTACTGATCGGTATCAGTCGGCGTCGTATGCGGCAGCAAGAAGCTGCACTGCCTCGGCGAATGAAGCTCCCTGGGCCTTCGAGGCGGCGGCGTATTCAGCGGCGACACCTGCCAGCGCGCCCCAACGGTCATCCCGCGCGCAAACCACGGTGCCGTTGCGCCCGCGGGTAGCCACGACGCCTGCTGCTTCCAATTCTTTGTATGCACGGGCCACGGTGTGGGGTGCGACGTCCAAGGCCCCCGCCAGATTGCGAACAGGAGGAAGCTTGGCGCCGACAGCCAGGACTCCTGCATCAATGAGTTCGATGATCCGGAGTCTCAACTGTTCAAAGAGCGCAACAGCACTGCCGGTGTTGGGTCGCCAGTTGCCTGGAAAATCTCCGGTGGGAGTCACAGTGAACTCCGGCCTGGTGCCGGGTCCATCCGGGGAATCTGGTGTTCGAAGCGTCCTTGGTCCATGCCGAGAATTAGACCAGCGACGCGGGCAACGGACAAGCCGTCACGGTGCGGGAAGGTGAATACTACCTGCGGCGAAGAGTTCTGCAAGTTCATTCCGGCTTGTGCGCTACGGCAAATATGCGACGAAATGGGTAGACCGTTCCGTGGTTCGT
Organism: Arthrobacter sp. TS-15; assembly: GCF_006964045.1. Classification (NCBI taxonomy): domain Bacteria; kingdom Bacillati; phylum Actinomycetota; class Actinomycetes; order Micrococcales; family Micrococcaceae; genus Arthrobacter; species Arthrobacter sp. TS-15. The sequence continues at coordinate 134,798 of NZ_SDXQ01000037.1, forward strand.
TGAAGGGTAGGCCTGACGCAGAAGGGCGGCATACTGGCCTTCGAAATCAGCAGCCTCTTCCGCCGACAAAGCTGCCAACACAGGACGCAGTCCCGTGCCGCGGACCCACTCCAGTACCGGGTCCTCCCCCTGCAGAACCTGGAGGTATGTGGTCTCCCAAGCGTCAGCCGCACATCCGGCGTCGAGCATGATTCCCAAGTAGTCCGCAGGACTGCCCACTGCGCCATCGTGCCGGAGCACGCCGCCAAGCCGCCCGGACCACTTTGGGGATTCGGCCAATTCCCGCATAAGTGTGTGGGACGGGGACGTAAAGTTGCCCGGCACTTGCATGGCAAACCAAGCCCCGGGTTTAAGAGCGCGAAGCCAGCCGGGCATCAAGTCCAGGTGCCCGGGAACCCATTGGAGGGCAGCATTGGTGACCACCACGTCCGTCTCCGCATCCGGTTCCCAGTCCGCGATGTCACCTTGCTCGAAAGTTAGCCTGGCCGGCGTCTGGTGGTGGGACCGCTGCGGGAGGTACTCCTCCTTCAGGGATTCTGCCCGGAGCAGCATTTCCTCCGACGAATCGATGCCCACAACGTGGGCTTCCGGCCAACGCTCGGCAAGGGTTGCCGTCAGGTTTCCCGGGCCGCAGCCGAGGTCAACCACCCTGCCCGGTTGGACGGACCGCACCCTGGCAACGAGGTCATGGAATGGCCTGTCCCTATGGTTGCCGAACTCCACGTATTTGGACGGATCCCACTTCACTGAAAGCCTCCTCGCCTCTGCCACCCTTGCTGGGCTGAGCCTAAACCGTCCGGGCACTAAGCTGGAAACCAATGAAACTTCTTGAGCAGCTCCCCGGTACCACCTCCACCGGCCGTTTGGACCCGGACGAAATCTACACACGGTTTGTCGAGTGGACCGAGAGCCGCGGGTTGCAGCTCTACCCGGCCCAGGACGAGGCCATCATGGAACTCGCCTCCGGCGCGAACGTCATCCTTGCCACCCCCACGGGCTCCGGCAAATCCTTGGTAGCAATCGCAGCGCACTTCGAAGCCATGGCACGGGGCCAGCGGAGCTACTACACAGCTCCCATCAAGGCCCTGGTCTCCGAAAAGTTCTTTGCACTCTGCGAGATCTTCGGCGCCGAAAACGTTGGCATGATCACCGGTGATTCCGGCGTAAACCAGGATGCCCCCATCATCTGCTGCACAGCGGAAATCCTGGCCAATATCGCGCTCCGCGAAGGATCGGCGGCAGAGCTGGGCTCGGTGATCATGGACGAATTCCACTTCTACTCCGACCCGCAACGCGGTTGGGCGTGGCAGGTACCGCTCTTGGAACTCCCCCAGGCGCAGTTCCTCCTGATGTCCGCAACCTTGGGTGACGTTTCACGGTTCGAGACGGGCCTGACTGAGCTGACGGGCCGGACCACCACGACAGTGAGTTCGGCAGAGCGTCCCATTCCGCTGCACCACTACTACCACCTGACGCCTGTACACGAGACGCTGGAAGAACTCCTCTCAACCAAGCAGGTTCCCGTGTACGTGGTCCACTTCAGCCAGGCTGAAGCCATTGAGCGCGCCCAAAACCTCATGAGTATCAACATGTGCAGCCGGGCAGAGAAGGACCGCATCGCCGAGCTGATCGCGGGATTCAGGTTTGCCGCTGGTTTCGGAAAGACCCTCAACCGGCTGGTCCGCCACGGCATTGGCGTCCACCACGCAGGCATGCTGCCGAAGTACCGCCGGCTAGTGGAACAGCTCGCCCAAGCCGGCCTCCTCAAAGTGATCTGCGGAACCGACACTTTGGGGGTGGGCATCAACGTGCCCATCCGGACAGTGCTGTTGACGGCTTTGAGCAAGTACGACGGCGTACGCACCAGGCCTCTCAACTCCCGTGAGTTCCACCAGATTGCCGGCCGTGCAGGACGGGCAGGCTACGACACCGCAGGCACCGTGGTGGTACAGGCTCCGGACCACGTGGTGGAAAATACGAAAGCCATGGCCAAGGCCACTGCCAAGTTCGGCGATGACCAGAAGAAACTGCGCCAAGTAGTTAAGAAAAAGCCTCCGGAAGGATTTGTGTCCTGGGGCGAGCCCACGTTCAAACGGCTCGTCGAGTCTGTACCCGAACCCTTGACGTCAAGCTTCACCATTACCCATGCGATGCTGCTGAACCTCATGGAACGTCCGGGCGACCCCTTCCAGGCAACCCGGCGCCTGCTCAGTGAGAACCATGAAAGCCGGCCTGCCCAGCTCAAACTGATGAAAAAAGCCTTGGGGATCTACCGGGAACTTCTGGCGGCGGGTGTAGTGGAACGCATTCCGGAGGAGGAGCAGGAGGCCGAGGGACGCTCAGTCCGGCTGACTGTCCACCTGCAGGCAAACTTTGCCCTCAACCAGCCGCTCTCCCCCTTTGCACTTGCTGCCTTGGAGCTGCTTGATCCGGAGTCTCCCTCCTACGCCCTGGATGTTGTCTCTGTCATTGAGTCAACACTGGAGAAACCTCGACAGATCCTCTCCGCCCAGCAAAAGAAGGCGCGGGGCGAGGCGGTGGCGGCCATGAAGGCTGACGGTATCGAGTATGACCAGCGCATGGCCATGCTGGACGAAGTGACCTATCCCATGCCGTTGGCGGAGATTCTTGGCGAGGCCTTCGAGGTATACCGCAAGGCAGCGCCTTGGGTGGGCGACTTTGAACTTGCTCCGAAATCGATCATCCGGGATATGTACGAGCGCGCCATGAACTTTGGCGAGTTCGTTCAGTTCTATGGCCTGGCCCGATCCGAAGGCATTGTCCTGCGGTATCTTGCCGATGGCTTCCGTGCGCTGAGGCAAACAGTTCCCCAGGATTCCCTTCGTGAGGATCTTGAAGATCTCATCGCTTGGTTGGGCGAGCTGGTGCGCCAAGTGGATTCCAGCCTGCTGGACGAGTGGGAAGAGCTGACGTCCGGGCTCGCCCCCACGCCCCATGACGC
>NZ_SDXQ01000038.1:0-53140 GCF_006964045.1 Arthrobacter sp. TS-15
CCCCATGACGCTCCCCCGCCCCCGCCGCCGTTGTTGACCGCCAACATCCGGGCCTTCCGGGTGATGGTTCGCAATGAGATGTTCCGCAGGGTTGAACTTTTTGCCGACGAGGACTCCGCCGCGTTGGGCGAACTCGACGCCGATGCCGGCTGGGATGCGGAGCGGTGGGAAGAGGTCTTGGACGACTACTTCGACGAACATGACGACATTGGCACCGGTCCTGACGCGCGGGGTCCTGGTTTGCTCATCATCAATGAGGAAACGGGCACGTGGAAGGTCCGGCAAATTTTCGACGATCCCGCGGGCAACCACGACTGGGGAATCTCTGCCGACATCGACTTGGCGGCGTCCGATGAGACCGGCACCGCCGTGGTCCGGGTGACAGACGTCAACAGGCTCTAGGTACACGTGCAATGGAACCCGGCGCCATGGAATCCGTCCCCGATCTGACCTCCGGCCTGCGCGGGGTGGAAGCCCTGCGCAAGGAACAGCCGGCGGCCTGCAGTGGTTCACGTCGGTGGTGGGGTGGCAGCTTGGACGTCGAGGGTTTGGCGCTCGGTTCGGTTCAAAGCGCCGCCACAGCGCTCAACGCACTGACAGGTTCCCCGGGGAGATACTCGGTTGACTCAGGGCTGACGGCAGCATCCTTCGATTCGCTGGGGCACCTCCGGATTGGGGGCCGCAAGCCCCAGGGCTTCGCGCCCGCATCCGGGTTCCGGCGCACTGCGGACGGCTGGATCCGCCTTCACGCCAACTATCCCCATCATGCAGCCCGGTTGATGGAAGCGCTCTCGGCGACCGTTCCGCAGGACGTGGACAACGCGTTGTTGTCCATGACCTCCTTGGAGGCGGAGACTGAAATCGTGGCACACAAGGGTGCGGCTTCCGCTGTCCGGCGCCGCGATGCATGGGTCTCATCCCCCATGCACTCTGCGGCAAGCTCCGGCCCTTGGGTCAGCCTGTCCCTCTCTGATATTGCGTCCTTGGGTTCGAAGGCCTCGTCATGGGCGCCGTCTGCGGACCCGCTCCGGCCCTTGGACGGGCTGAAAGTGCTCGACCTGACGCGCGTCATCGCCGGGCCCACGTCAACGCGCCTTTTAGGTGCGCTGGGTGCGGACGTTTTGCGTATCGACCCGCCCCTCCTTCCGGAGCTGAGCGAAGCCTTCATCGACGCCGGGTTCGACAAGCGCAGCGCCGAATCGGATCTCAGGAAGTCGGACCACCTGGCAGCTGTCCACGGTCTTGTTGCCTCCGCGGATGTGGTGATCACCGGGTACCGGGCCGGCGGCTTGGACAGATTCGGTTTATCTCCCGCTGCCCTGCTCGCTGCGAGGCCGGAGCTCGTGGTGGGCACCCTGACAGCTTGGGGCACTAGCGGCCATTGGCGGGAAAGGCGTGGCTTTGACAGCCTGGTACAGGCGGCTTGCGGAATAGCGGAGCGGTATGGACAGAAGCACGACGACGGGTGGAAACCCGGGGCGCTCCCGGTACAGGCCCTGGACCACGCCACAGGTTACGGACTCGCGGCGGCGGTGTTGGCTTTGCTGGCGGAGCGATCAAGGACTGGAGCCGGTGGATCTGCGAGTCTCTCTTTGGCACGGACGGCAGAGGAGCTGTTCGCCTTGCCTTCCGGGTATCAGGGCATCCCTGTGAGCTCACTACGGGAGCCGAACCTCCTGGGAGCAGAGAGCCCCTACGGCCAGCTCACGTTTGTAGGGCCGCCTCTTCTGGTTGAGGGCGCCCCACTCAGGTATCGGCAGCCGCCTGTTCGTTACGGAACGTCAAAGCTTGCCTGGCGGTAGGAAGCCCGCGGGCCCCTAGTAAGCTCGAATGCATGAGTGTAATCCGCCCCGCCACCATTGAAGACGTCCCTGCCATCCTTCGGATGATCCACGACCTTGCGATCTACGAAAAGGAACCGGACGCCGTGAAGAACACCCCGGCCATGCTCACCGAAGTACTCTTTGGCGAGAATCCACGTGTCTACGCCACCATTGCGGAAAACAGTGCGGGCACAGTTCAGGGTTTCGCGCTCTGGTTCCTGAACTACTCCACCTGGGAGGGCGTCCACGGCATCTATCTTGAGGACCTCTACGTGGTTCCGGATGCCCGTGGCGAGGGCCACGGGAAGGCGCTCTTGCAGTATCTGGCCACCACCGCCGTCGAACGCGGTTACGCCCGGGTGGAGTGGAGCGTCCTGAACTGGAACGAACCCTCCATCAACTTCTACAAGAACCTCGGTGCATTCCCAATGGAGGAATGGTCAACGTTCAGGCTGACGGGCGACGCACTCCAGGCGTACGGGACGAGCATCGGTGAGGCGAAAGAGGCTCTCACCCATGGCTGAATCGTCAGTGGCTGACCAGCGGCCCTCCGCCGGCGGGCACCGCATCCAAGCCCGCCACGAATTTCGTGGACTCCGGACGGCGGAGCATTATTTTACGGTTCCCTTGGTGCACCAGGAGCTGGTCCCCGAAGAGACGATCACCATCTTTGCGCGGGAATACTCTTCCACCAGCCATTCGCCGCAAGAGGCCGCCAAGCTGCCGTGGCTGCTGTACCTCCAGGGTGGGCCAGGCGGCCGGGGTAACCGCGTCACGTCACTGTCCGGCTGGATGAAGGCGGCCGCCAAGGACTTCCGCATCCTGATGCTTGATCAACGCGGCACGGGTTTATCCACTCCGATTGAGCGGCAGTCATTGGAGCTCCGTGGCGACGCCGCAGCGCAAGCGGACTACCTGACCCATTTCCGCGCTGATTCCATCGTGGCCGATGCCGAGTACATCCGGGGCGTTCTGGGCTCCGGGCCGTGGTCGGTGCTGGGACAGAGCTTCGGTGGATTCTGTGCGCTGACGTATCTGTCCTTTGCGCCGGAGGGTTTGCGTGAGGTGCTGATCACCGGTGGCCTGGCCCCGCTCCACGGTTCAGCAGACCGCGTTTACCAGGCAACGTTCCGTCGGGTTGCCGCAAGGAACGCCGAGTATTTCTCGTGGTACCCGGAGGACCGGGAAAAGGTCACGCGAATCGCCCGTCATCTGGAGCAGCACCCTGAACTCCTGGCCAGCGGTGAACGGCTGACTCCTGAGCGTTTCCAGATGGTGGGATCCTTCCTGGGCGGAAACACCAGGGTGGATGGGCTCCACTACCTTCTGGAAGACGCGTTCATCAGCACGCTCACCGGTGAGCGGTTGTCCGAATCTTTCCTGGAACAGGTACGGGCACTCGTGAGCCGTGCGGCCAATCCGCTCTATGCCGTCCTGCACGAATCCATCTACGGCCAAGGCGAGGCAACCAATTGGGCTGCTTGGCGTGTTCTTGAGGACTACCCGGAGTTCAAGCCTGAAGCAGTCGAGCCGCTGCTCACGGGAGAAATGGTTTACCCCTGGTACTTCGAACAGGATCCGGCGCTTGTTCCCCTGCGGGAAGTCGCCGAACACCTCGCGGCCCGGAAAGACTGGAAACCGTTGTATGACCCCGCCCGGTTGGCATCCAACAGCGTGCCCGTAGCGGCAGCCGTGTACAAAGACGATATCTACGTGGACCACGATCTCTCGCTGGAGACCGCTGCAGCCGTGCGAGGTCTTCAGGCCTGGGTCACATCGGACTTCCACCATGATGGCATCGGTGAAGACGGTGAGGGGATCTTCAGGAAGCTCTTGGGCATGGTGCGCGCCCAGCGCTAGGTGGATGTGTTCTCCAGTGGTCCGCTCCCCGCGGCCGACATACGCTGGCGGACAGCAATGACGGCCGTCAAGGCCAACACTGCTGCCGCCAGAAGGCTTGAAGCGATGTTGAGCCCCTGATAGCCGATCCAGGCTAAGAGCAGGCCGGACGTTGCGCCGCCGAGTGCTCCTGCGGCACCCATCAGGGTGTCCGAGACGCCTTGCACAGTGACCCGTTGTTCGGGTTCGACGCTTTCGGCCAAGAGCGTTGACCCGGCAATGGTTGCCGCGGACCATCCCAGGCCGAGGAATATCAACCCCACAGTGACCAACACAGGTTCACGTTGGCCGAATCCGGCGATGAACACCGCCACCAACAGGAGCCCGTGCCCCATGGCAATGGTCTGGAAGCGGCCGGCCTTGTCCGTCAGCCACCCCCAGAGGGGCGACAGGGCGAACATGCCGGCAATGTGGAGGGAGATCGTTAGCCCAATAACCACCAGGGCATCCGTGCTGTCCGTGGTCCCACCATGGTGTCCATCATGGCTTCCACCCACAAGCTGTTGGAGATGCAGCGGTGTCATGGACATAACGGCCACCATGACGCCATGGGCGGCGACGACTGCCGCCAGCGCCAACACCGCCTGGGGTGATGCACGAACGGCGCGAAGACCGGACCGGATGGTTCCCCGGACGGGTTGCGCCCCTGGATCGTCACCAGCCCCAACGTGAGCAGCCAGCTGACGGGACAGCAGTAGTGGATCCGGCCTCAAGCCTGCGAACAACAGTCCGGCTGCCAGGAAAAGTCCCACAGCGGAGAACACGAAGGGGCCTGCGATGGGCGGCAGGCCAAGTGCCTCCCCCACTGCGGCTCCGGGCTGGATCAGGTTGGGCCCAGCCACGGCTCCGATGGTGATGGCCCAGACCACGGTGGACAATGATCGGCCCCGGCGCTCCGGTTCAGCGAGGTCGACGGCGGCGAACCGGGCCTGCAGGTTAGCGGCAGTGCCCAGTCCGAGGAAGGCTGCGCCCAGCAAAAGTAGAACGAAAGACTGGCTCATGACTGAGGCGATGATGAGCAGTGCACCGACCATCGCAGCTACCAACCCGGTGACAAGGCCCACGCGCCGTCCGCGGGCCTCAGCCAAGCGAGCCAGCGGCAGTGCTGCGATTGCGGCAGCCAGTGTCAGGACGGTGGTGATGGATCCCGCCCAGGCTTCGGATCCGGACAAATCCACGGCCAGCAAGGACCCAATGGAGAGTGTGGCGCCATTGCCGACGCCGCTGAGCAACTGCGCGGAACTGAGCAGGAAAACAGTACGGCGCTGAACCCGTTGTGGGTCCAGCGCCGTAGTTGAAGTGGTAGTCACTTCACGAGACTACAACTTTTGGGGGTCAGTTACTCTGCCTCGCTCATGCTCTTGCGTGCGTCCTCTTCCAAACGCGCATCCAGCTTCGCCTGGCGTGCTGCGGGGCTCATCAGGCTGGCTACGACAGCAATGATGATGGTACCGACAATGACGGCCAACGATACGTAAGTGGGGATCTCAGGAGCCCACTCAATGTGCTGGCCGCCGTTGATGAACGGGAGCTCATTGACGTGCATGGCGTGCAGGACAAGCTTGACGCCGATGAAGGCCAGGATCACGGATAGGGCGTGCTTGAGGTACACCAGACGTGTCATGAGCCCGCCGAGGAGGAAGTACAGCTGACGCAGGCCCATCAACGCGAAGATGTTCGCCGTAAAGACGATGAAGGCGCTCTGGGTCAGGCCGAAGATAGCGGGGATGGAGTCAACGGCGAACAGGAGGTCGGTCAAGCCAATGGTCACGAAGACGATCAGCATGGGGGTGAAGACCTTCTTGCCGTCCACCACCGTGCGGATTTTGTTGCCGTCGAACTTCTCGGACATCGGCAAGACCTTGCGGAGGCGACCGATCAGCGGGTTCTCGGCGCCCTCTTCTTCGTCTTCACCGGAATCCTTGGCTTGCTTCCACGCAGTCCAGAGGAGGAACGCGCCGAAGATGTAGAAGACCCAGCTGAACTGCTCGATCACTACTGCACCCAGGGCGATGAAGATTCCGCGAAGGATCAGCGCGATGATGATGCCCACCATCAGCACTTCCTGCTGGTACTTACGGGGCACCGAGAAGCGGGCCATGATGATGATGAACACAAAGAGGTTGTCGATGCTGAGGCTGTACTCAGTGACCCACCCTGCGACGAACTGGCCCCCATATTCGGGACCGGCGAATGCGAACATGGCTACTGCGAACAGCAGCGCCAGTCCTACATAGAAGCCGACCCAGAGGCCGGCTTCCTTCATGGAAGGTTCGTGGGGACGCTTGACGACCAACAGGAGGTCGATGAGCAGGATGATTCCGAGAACGACAAAGGAGCCGATCTCAAACCAGACGGGAAGCTGCATTAAAGGTGCCTTTCGCAGGGTACGGGAAAGCGGTGTAAGTCTCTCCGGCCTGCCAGGGTGCGGTGAATGCAAAAATTGGCGGCCCGCTAGATCCGGCGAGGCATCTGTGCCTTGCGTGCTGACGGATGTAGCGCTTGGGATACTCCCCTACGTGACCTAAACCATACCTTAGGCGTGCCCGGCGGACTGCATCTGGCGTAATTCGCGCTTCAACTCCTTGACTTCGTCACGGATGCGGGCGGCAACTTCGAACTGGAGTTCTGCAGCCGCCCCGTGCATCTGTTCTGTTAGTTGCTCAATGAGGCCCACAAGGTCTTCGGCTGGAGCTGCGGCAAGACCGTCCTGGCGTACGGTGGCGGCACCCTTTGCGGACGTCTTGCGCTTGCCCCCCTTGGCGAGCCGGTTGTTATTGAGCAGTTCCTGGGTGTCTGCGTCTTCCTTAGCCAGCTGATCGGTTATGTCGGCAATCTTTTTGCGCAATGGCTGAGGATCAATGCCATGGTCCGTGTTGTACTGAACCTGGATGGCGCGGCGTCGGTTGGTCTCCTCGATGGCGTGGGCCATGGAGTCGGTGATCCTGTCCGCGTACATATGGACTTGGCCGGACACGTTACGCGCTGCGCGGCCGATGGTCTGGATCAAGGAGGTTGAGGATCGCAGGAACCCTTCTTTGTCAGCGTCGAGGATACTCACGAGGGAAACTTCAGGCAGGTCGAGGCCTTCACGGAGGAGGTTGATGCCAACCAGGACATCGAACACGCCCATGCGGAGTTCGCGGAGCAGTTCCACCCGCCGCAGGGTGTCGACGTCGGAGTGCAAATACTCAACTTTCACTCCGTGGCCCACGAGGTAGTCCGTCAGGTCCTCCGCCATGCGCTTGGTGAGCGTGGTGACAAGAACGCGTTCATTCTTCTCCGTCCGGGTCCTGATTTCACCGAGGAGGTCGTCGATTTGACCCTTGGTGGGCTTGACCACGACCTCGGGATCGATAAGGCCGGTGGGGCGGATGATCTGCTGGACGTAGCCGTCGGCTTTGCCGAGCTCGTACTTACCCGGCGTTGCGGACAGATAGACGGTCTGGCCGATGCGCTCCAGGAATTCGTCCCACTTCAGGGGCCGGTTGTCCATGGCCGAGGGAAGGCGGAAGCCGAAGTCCACGAGGTTCCGCTTGCGGGACATGTCGCCCTCGTACATGGCACCGATCTGCGGAATGGTGACGTGTGATTCATCCACTACCAGAAGGAAATCATCAGGGAAGTAGTCGATCAGGCAGTGTGGCGCCGTTCCGGGTTCGCGGCCATCGATATGGACGGAATAGTTCTCGATGCCGTTGCAGAAACCCATCTGCTGCATCATTTCGAGGTCGTATGTTGTGCGCATCCGCAGCCGTTGGGCTTCGACAAGCTTGTTTTGGCCTTCGAGGACCTTCAAACGGTCAGCAAGTTCGTCCTCAATCCGCTTGATGGCGCGGGCCATCCGCTCCGGACCAGCCACGTAGTGTGAGGCCGGGAAAACATACATTTCTTCTTCGTCCCGCAGCACTTCGCCGGTGAGGGGATGGAGCGTTTGAATGTTCTCGATCTCATCGCCGAAGAACTCAATCCTGATGGCGAGTTCTTCATACATGGGAATGATCTCCACGGTGTCGCCGCGAACCCGGAAGGTACCCCGGTGGAAATCCATGTCATTCCGGGCGTACTGCATGGAGACAAACTTCCGGAGAAGGTGGTCGCGGTTCATCTCTGCGCCCTTGCGGAGCGTGACCATGCCGGCGATGTATTCCTCGGGCGTGCCCAGGCCATAAATGCAGGAAACCGTGGCCACCACGATGACGTCGCGTCGGGTCAGCAACGCATTGGTGGCGGAGTGACGGAGTCTTTCCACTTCCTCATTGATGGAGGAATCCTTCTCAATGAAAGTATCCGTCTGCGCTACGTAGGCCTCAGGTTGGTAGTAGTCATAGTAGGACACGAAGTATTCCACCGCGTTGTTGGGCAGCAGTTCCCTGAACTCATTGGCCAGCTGCGCGGCGAGTGTCTTGTTTTGGACCATCACCAGGGTGGGTCGCTGGACCTGTTCGATGAGCCACGCCGTCGTTGCACTCTTACCTGTACCTGTGGCGCCGAGGAGGACAACGTCTTTTTCGCCGTTGTTGATTCGCTCGGTCAGTTCCGCGATAGCGGTGGGCTGATCGCCGGCAGGTTTGAATTCACTGATTACTTCGAAGGGCGCGACCACACGATTGATCTCCTGGGCAAGACTCATATAAACCAATCTACCCCTGCCCTAGGACAGCTACTGTCCGCGTTTGCCATCAGCAGAAGACATATACGACGGCGGCATCCACCCTGTGCGGGTGGCCCACGCATCCATGAGTGGCCAAGCGACCTCTGTGAACCACGGCTCCTTTGCGTCGGCGTAGGCAGCAGTGCCCTGGTCCCCGGCGTGCGTGGCCGCCACTTCATGTTTGTGTGCTTGATACAGTTCCGCCGCAGACTGTTCTGCCCGTAACCAGTCGCGGAACAGCAGTGCGTACCGCCATCCGGGTGAGCCGGCCACCCGGACGTGCAGGTTCACCGCACGGCCCGGATCAGCGTTGGCGTGGAACCGTTTCTGCCATAGCGCGGGATCTAGTTCCGGTGGCTTCGGGGTGTCCTGATGGGAATCGGGCACGGCGGGGAAACCGGCCGCGGCGAGGGCAGGAGCAATGCGGTCCGCTGTCTCAAGGTCAGCCACGGCGAGTTGAAGGTCGATCACGTCCTTTGCCGCCAGCCCTGGCACCGAGGTAGAGCCTACGTGATCCACTGCAAGGATCTCGCGGGGAGCTGCAGCGGTGATGCGCGCAGCCAACCGCTGCGCCTGCACAATCCACTCCGACTTGGAAGCGTTCATGACCGGCCCGGTTTCGCGCGGGGCCCTGGTGCCCCGCTGAAGGTTCTCCGCGAAGGGCGCCAGGCGGTGCGTCCATAAAGCATCCACCGCGGCGAGCAACTGCTCCCGGGCTCCGGAGTTGTCCAGGACGACGTCGGCAGCGGCGTTGCGTTCTGCTCGCGTAGCCTGTGAGGCCATACGAGCCAACGCGTCCTCCGTGGTCATCTGCCGAAACTCCACCATGCGTTGAACGCGGACGTCATCCGGGGCATCCACCACCACTACCAGATGGAAGTTGCTGCCCTGCCCGGTTTCGACAAGAAGTGGAATGTCCTGGACCACGATGTCACCAGGTCCCGCACTGGCCACGATTGCCGCAGCAACCTCCCGGACCAGCGGATGGATGATGCTGTTGAGAACTTCGCGTTGGGAAGGGTCCTGAAACACCATGGAACCGAGCTTCGGCCGGTCAAGCCTGCCATTGGCGTCGAGGATGCCGGGACCGAAGGCCCCAACAACCCGCTCCAGGCCAGGAGTTCCGGGCTCCACTACCTCACGCGCAATAAGATCTGCGTCCACCAGGATTGCACCAAGTTCCCGCAACCTGGACGCCACCAACGATTTTCCCGAGGCGATGCCGCCAGTCAACCCAATCTTCAACACCCTCCAACACTAGACTGAAGCGGTGAAAAATGAGGATGACAGCCGCGCTACGACGTATACGACCATCGCGGCCGGTGCGGATTTCCGCAACGAACTGGAGATCCGCAGATCCCGCTTCATCACAGTCCTCCGTCGCGCAACCGATGAGGAAATAGCACGCTCATTGGTCAGTGACCTTCGCCGTGAATTCCACGACGCCCGCCACCATTGCTCAGCTTTCGTCATAGGTCCTGATCGCATGATCCAACGCTCCAGCGATGACGGCGAACCCTCGGGTACGGCGGGTGTCCCCATGCTGGAGGCGCTCGTCAAAAGGGAGACCTCACCCAAGGTGACGAACCTTAGCGACGTCAGTGTCGTCGTCGTGCGCTATTTCGGCGGGGTCTTGCTGGGCGCAGGCGGCCTGGTCCGCGCGTACTCCGAGTCGGTGTCCGCCGCCTTGGACCTGGCACCGTTGGTTCAGCGGCGAAGACTGCGCCTGTGCTCCATTGACGTCCCCCACGCGGAGGCTGGTCGTTTGGAAAACGAACTTCGCGGCGCCGGGTATGTCATGGCGGAAACCGGATACGAAGCCAGAGACACGGTTCTTCGAGTGGCTTTGCCTGACGATGCAGGCGCCATCTCCGAGGCCCACGCCCGGCTGGCGTCCCTCACCGCAGGAACTCTTGAGCTGCTGCCACAGGGCACCGAATGGGTGGACGTCCCCTACTGAACTGCGTTCGCACCCCTAACGCCGTTTACACCCCCTAACGCCGTTTGCACCTGGCTCATCCCGGCAGCGCGCCCGTTGCCGCCTATTGCACCAGTGGTTAAGGGTGCGTCGGGAGGAAACAGATGCGATGTAGGGGCCGAAAGCAGAAGGACCCCTGCCCGGAGGCAGGGGTCCTTCGTTGGCTATTCAGCTCATCCCGTGAGGGAAGCGGAATTAGTTGCCGGTCAGCTTCTCACGCAGTGCAGCGAGTGCTTCGTCGGACGCCAGGGTACCGCCGCCGGTGTTGGACTCAGCAGCAGCCGGCTCCGAGGAGTAGCTGGTGGTGCCGGAATCGGACTCACCGGACGTTGCAGCAGCAGCGTCGTCAGCAGCGTGCTGGGCAACCTGCTTCTTGTGAGCTTCCCAGCGGGTCTGGGCGTCAGCGTACTGCTGCTCCCAAGCGGCGCGCTGGGTCTCGTAGCCCTCGAGCCATTCGTTCGACTCGGGGTCGAAGCCCTCGGGGTACTTGTAGTTGCCCTCTTCGTCGTACTCAGCGGCCATGCCGTACAGAGCGGGATCGAACTCGGTGCTGTCAGCGTCAACGCCCTCGTTAGCCTGCTTGAGGGAGAGGGAGATGCGGCGACGCTCGAGGTCGATGTCGATGACCTTGACGAACAGTTCGTCGCCAACGGAGACAACCTGCTCTGCAAGCTCCACGTGGCGGACAGCCAGCTCGGAGATGTGCACGAGGCCTTCGATGCCGTCTTCGACGCGAACGAACGCACCGAACGGAACCAGCTTGGTGACCTTACCCGGAACAACCTGGCCGAGGGCGTGGGTGCGGGCGAAGGTCTGCCACGGATCTTCCTGCGTAGCCTTGAGCGACAGGGAGACACGCTCGCGGTCCAGATCCACTTCGAGGACCTCGACAGTGACTTCCTGGCCAACCTCGACAACCTCGGACGGGTGGTCGATGTGCTTCCAGGACAGCTCGGAAACGTGAACGAGGCCGTCTACGCCGCCCAGGTCCACGAATGCACCGAAGTTGACGATGGAGGAAACAACGCCCGGACGAACCTGGCCCTTTTCCAGCTTGTTGAGGAACGTGGAGCGAACCTCGGACTGGGTCTGCTCGAGCCATGCACGGCGGGACAGCACAACGTTGTTGCGGTTCTTGTCCAGCTCGATGATCTTGGCTTCGATCTGCTGACCGATGTACGGAGCGAGGTCGCGGACACGACGCATCTCCACGAGCGATGCGGGGAGGAAGCCACGCAGGCCGATGTCCAGGATGAGGCCACCCTTGACAACCTCGATGACGGTACCGGTAACGACGCCGTCTTCTTCCTTGACCTTCTCGATGTCGCCCCAGGCGCGCTCGTACTGAGCACGCTTCTTGGAGAGGATCAGACGGCCTTCTTTGTCTTCCTTGGTGAGAACCAAAGCTTCGACCTGATCGCCAACGGCGACAACGTCGCCGGGATCAACATCGTGCTTGATGGAAAGCTCGCGGGAAGGGATGACACCTTCGGTCTTGTAACCGATGTCGAGCAGAACTTCGTCGCGGTCGACCTTGACGACGGTACCTTCGACGAGGTCTCCGTCGTTGAAGTACTTGATGGTGGCGTCGACAGCTGCGAGGAAGTCCTCAGCGGTACCGATGTCGTTAATGGCGACTACGGGGGTACCGGGCTTCTCGGTGGAGGTGATGGTCATGTAGTAGGGGCTCCGTTGTGGATAGTTAGTCGGTCAGGCAAACCGCTGCCGCCCGGGTCCGGACGGCAGAACACGGCAAATTACCGGGTCATCCTGATTTGTGGATTAGTACAAAATGGATGCATGCACGTAGTACACGCCCGTTTATTCTAGTCGCATTGGCAAAGCAGGGTCAAAAGGAGCGTTATACCGTCAGGACGTCCCCGAGGCGGGCAAAGGAGACTCCGTGGTCCAGCAGCTGGGGCAAAGCCCGCGCGTAGCCGCCGGCGGTGCCTGCCGCAGGTCTGTTGAAATGCGAAATGACGATGTCCCCGGCCACCACACGCCCCACTTCACCGGCCACTGTGGCAGCAGAATATGTGGCTCCACCGTCGCCGTTGACTGTGAAGTTGACCGGCAACATACCGAGCCTTCGCGTCATTTCCACCGCAACTTCGTCGTAGAACGCAGTGCCTGGGCGGAAAAACTTCGGGGCCGTTCCGCACAGCTCCTGCAGGATTTGCTGGTTACCCATCAACTCATCGTAAGCGGCTGCCACTGAAGCGGTACCCTGAATGCCGTAGGCGGACTTGCCACTCACTGACAACGGCAGGTGGGCAGTGCCGTGATTGGCGAGTTCGAACAGGGGGTCGGCGGCCAACTCTGCCGAGAGCGCGGGGTTGGCATGGATCCATCGGCTGTTGATGAACAGCGTTGCAGGGACGTTGTGTCTCCGGAGAGTTTGCAGGAGTGCGTGGTCGCATCCTGTGCCGCCGTGACCGCCACACGCATCAAATGTCAAGACCACCTTGGCGGACGCTGTGCGGTTCACCACTCCCGTCACGTGCAGTCCCCATTCCTTGGGGTGCCTTCCGTGGAACTCCGCCATGATGTGTTGCTTCGACGGCACAGTGGATGCGGGCCCTGGCGAAGCGGGAGACGTTGGAGCGAGGGCCGCAACGGCTTGCTCGCGGGACTTGGCGGCTATGGAAGGCGGCGGTGTGGCCGGGCCCGAACGAGGGGACGTTGGGGCAGCAAGGTCTCCGCTCGAGCCGGCGGTATGCGTAGGGCCACTCGCACACGCCGTCAGGGCAGCCGAGGCAAGGCCTGCCATTCCAAGCAGCACTGATCGCCGGCCGGCCAACGGCCGCCGCGTGGAATCCCCCATGGATGTCCTTCTCTGGTTGTAACTATGTGGTTGTGGTGGTGGTCGCGCTTGCTTGACGGCCTCTAGAAGTGCGTCAGGCAGTGCGCGGATCGTTCCACAGCAAACAGTTGCTGTGCTAGGAACGCAGCTCCCGGCGTGTGCTCGCTAATGCGACCAGCGGCCGCCAAGGTAACGGGCGACACAGCCCCAAGATAAATGGAGGCGAGGTCGGCGACGTCCAGGCTGAGGTCGGGCGCCTCGCCTGACGCTTCCGTCACGACGGCGGCAGCACCGCCGTCGGACTCCAGAACCCAGGTGCCACCCGCCAAATCCAGGGAGTCCGTCACCTCCAGCACCAGCCTGCCGGCAACGGGGAAGCTGCGGGCCTGCAAGGCAGCTGGTGTATCCAGGATCCTGAGCCACAGCATGTCGCGGATCTCCGAGGCCTCAATGCACCTCGGATCTTCCAGCGCCCACGCAAGAGGGTCATCCACCGGCGCTTCAACCCACGTCACTTTGTCGATGAGGTCAATGCTGCCCAGAAACCTCCACAGGTCCATGTAGGCCGCATTGCTTGCGGCCACGAGGTCCACGATCTCCATGGTGAACGGCTTGTGGTCCCAGCCCTTGAAGCGGTAGGAAACGTAGCCATCCAATGATCCGGAAAGGTCATAGTGCAGGGCGCAACGAACGGAGGTGTCGGGCTTGCCGTCGTGGCCGATGGAACCGGAAGCGAGAAGCCGGTAGTATTCCTGCCGGTCAATGGAACCCGGCGAGAGCCGCTGGACACGTTCAAAGACCTGCGGTGCCACGTCCAGGAGCACGGACGGATCGGCGACTTCCATGGTGCCTTGCGGCAGCCCCCGGAGCCTGAACCGAGGGCCGGTATCAACCTTGATGCTTCGCTCAAAAGTGGCCACGCCAAAGCCAAAACGGCCGTAGATGGACGCTTCAGACGCCGTGAGGGCGGCCATGGCAAGGCCGTCATCCTTGGCAGCTTCCAGATCGGCGGTCATCATGCCGCGCAGGATTCCGTTCCGCCGGTGCGTGCCGCGGACCGTCACGGCGGTAACGAGGTTGGACTCAAGTTGGCGGCCAAAACCAATGTTCAAGGCCTTGCGCATGGTGGCGTACGTTGCCACGGGAACCTCTGAGCCAAGAGAATGCTCCGGCACGTTGCCGTTGACGTAGACGCCCGTCAGCTCGCGCTGATCTGTTTGATAGGCCGCCAAGGTTCTGGCGAGGTATTCATCGTCGCGCCGTTGTTGGTGGAACCCGTGGGATACGGCCTGCACCCAGGTGGTGCAGCGGCTGTAGCCGGCGTCATCTGGATCAGCTACGGCAGGGAATCGTTGAACGGTGTACTTTCCGGACTTGTTTTCATTGGGATCGGCCACGCCATTGAGCCTAGCCAGACGCCGGAGGGCGCGCCACCATCTCGGCGGCGCGCCCTCAGGCGTTCGCTTGAATCCTTGGCTGGACTCAACAAATACGTGCCTGGCTTAGTGTCCGGCCTCGTACCAGCTGGAACCGACGCCAATCTGGACATCCAGCGGCACTGACAATTCAGCAGCCGAGCCCATCTGTTCGATGACCAGCTTCTCCACGGCTTCGCGTTCTCCCGGCGCAACTTCCAGCACCAGTTCGTCGTGGACCTGGAGCAGCATGCGGGACTTGAGTCCTTGGCTGGCGAGTTCGGCCGAGACGCCCAGCATGGCGCGCTTGATGAGGTCTGCCGCTGAGCCTTGGATGGGTGAGTTCAAGGCGATGCGCTCGGCTGCTTCGCGGGCTTGCCGGTTGGTGCTGGTCAAGTCCGGGAGGTAGCGGCGGCGGCCCTCGATGGTGGCTGTGTAACCGTCTGTCCGGGCCTGGTCCACTACGCCGCGCAGGTAGTCGCGGACTCCGCCGAAGCGGTCGAAGTAGTCCTTCATGAGAGTCCGGGCTTCATCCACGGAGATTTCCAACTGCTTGGATAATCCGAAGGACGTCAGGCCGTACGCCAGGCCGTAAGACATTGCCTTGACCTTGGAACGCATGGCACTGGTGACTTCGGCCGGCGCAACGTTGAAGATCCGCGATCCCACGAAGCGGTGGAGGTCCTCGCCATCACGGTAGGCCTGGATGAGGGCCTCGTCCCCGGAGAGGTGCGCCATGATGCGCATCTCGATCTGGGAGTAGTCGGCCGACAGCAAGCACTCATAGCCGTCGCTGACGACGAAGATGCCGCGAACGCGACGCCCTTCTTCACTGCGGACCGGGATGTTCTGCAAGTTGGGGTTGTTGGAGGAGATGCGGCCTGTTGCTGCAATGTTCTGCGCATACGTGGTGTGGATACGACCATCATCGGCAACGGACTTCTTGAGGGTCTCCACCATCTGGGCGAGCTTGGAAGATTCCCTGTGTGCCATGAGCTGGACCAGGAATTCGTGGCCGGTCTTCTCCAGCAGCCCCTTCAGGGACGCGGCGTCGGTGGTGTAGCCGGACTTGATCTTCTTGGTCTTGGGCAGGCCGAGTTCCTCGAACAGGACGGTCTGCAACTGCTTGGGCGAACCGAGATTGACCTCGTGTCCGATCGCGGCAAAAGCCTGCTCCTGAGCGTTCTCGATGACCTTGGTGAGGTCGGCGAGCTGTTCGTCCATCCGGTCGGTGGATACGTAGATGCCGGTGAGTTCCATCTGGGCCAGCACGCGCGCCACGGGGAGTTCCAGCGTGGTCAACAGGGCGTCGGCCTTGATGTCGGCAAGTTCGGTTTCGAAGTGTTTGCTGAGTGCATGCACGACGGCGGCATGCTGGACGAGCGCTGCTGCGGCAGCTTCGTCGGTGTCACCGGAAAGGTCCAATTCCAACTGTCCGGATTGGGCCGCAGCAGCGGCCAAGGAGATCTTCAGGTGCACTTGGGCCAGCTCAGCGAGGTCGTAGCTGCGGCGGTCCGGCTGGATCAGGTAGCCGGAGATGGAGGTGTCATCCACCACGCCTTCCAAGCCGAGGCCACGGTTGTGGAGGGCCTTGAGTGCAGACTTGAACTCGTGCAGCACCTTGGCTTCCTCGGGGTCCTGGAGCCACCGGGACAAAACCGACTCAGCTGCGGCGTCCAGGCCCGTTAGGTCGATGTAGGCCGCACCGTTGCTCCTGACGACAGCCAGGGCACTTGCGTCATCACCGACGCGTCCGGGTACCAGTTGGACCGCGAGTGCCGAACGCACGCCGGATCCAGCGGCAAAGAAGGCCTCGAGTCCCGGGGCGTCCTTGAGGACGGTGTATTCCGGGGTTTCAATGGTGTCCGGGGCCGCTCCGGCGGTGTCCTCACCGTAGAGATCGAACAGCCGCGTCCGGAGAGTCCGGAATTCGAGTTCCTCAAAAAGCTCCTCGATCGCCTGGCGGTCCGGACGTGGCTCGTGCAAGTCAGCCAAGGTGAGGGGTAGGTCGAGGTCGGTCAGCAGCTGGTTCAGCCTGCGGTTGCGCTTGACGTTCTCAAGGTTCTCCTTCAGGGCGCCGCCCACTTTGCCGCCGATGGAGTCTAGGTTTTCCAGGATGCCCTCAAGGCCACCGTAGAGATTGATCCATTTGGCCGCGGTCTTGGGGCCGACGCCCGGAACGCCGGGAAGGTTGTCCGCGGTTTCACCCACGAGGGCAGCGAGGTCAGAGTACAAACCGGGCTTGACGAAGTATTTTTCCTCAATGGCCGCAGCATCCATCCGGGGGATATTGCTGACACCCTGCTTGGGGTACAGGACAAAGACGTTGTCATTGATGAGCTGGAACGCATCCCTATCACCGGAAACAAGCAGCACCTCAAAGCCTGCGGCGTCGCCCTGGGCGGCCAGCGTGGCCAGGACGTCATCGGCTTCATATCCGGGCATGGCAATGGTCCTGATGCCCCAGGCTTCCATGACCTTGGCGATGAGGCCGATCTGGCCGGCGAACTCGGCGGGGGTGGCGTTGCGGCCGCCCTTGTATTCGCTGTACTCAGCCTTACGGAACGTGGTGTCGTCAGAAACGTCGAATGCCACGGCAACGTGGGTGGGCTTCTGGTCCTTGATCAGGTTGATCAGCATGGAAGTAAACCCATGGACAGCGTTGGTG
This sequence comes from Arthrobacter sp. TS-15, assembly GCF_006964045.1. Taxonomy (NCBI): domain Bacteria; kingdom Bacillati; phylum Actinomycetota; class Actinomycetes; order Micrococcales; family Micrococcaceae; genus Arthrobacter; species Arthrobacter sp. TS-15. The sequence continues at coordinate 17,241 of NZ_SDXQ01000038.1, forward strand.
TATTGCCCCCTGGCCGTAGAGAAATTCTCCGCAGGAAGGGCATAGAAAGCCCGGAATGCCATGGAGTGGCCGTCCAGGACCAGCAGCCTGGGCCGGCCCTCCCCCGTAGTGCTGGTGGTGGTTGATGCAGAGGGGGTGGGTGCTGTAGCGATGGCAGCAGCTTGGGCCGTTGGAACCTGGTCCGGTTTGGTTGTTTCACTCACAGGTGCCAGCCTAGTTGGCATGATGGACAATTTCACGCCGAACCGGTTTGTCGACGAGCTCAATGAAGCAGGTGTCCCCGAAGAGTTCCACGATTGGCTCTCAGCGCATGGCGTTGGCGCCCTCGTGGTGAAACTGGGTATCCGATTCACGGAAATGGGTGCGGAGCGCACGGTGGCCACTATGCCGGTGGAAGGAAACACGCAGGTGGCAGGTATCCTGCACGGCGGAGCCCACGTTGTCCTTGCAGAGACCTTGGGGTCGTTCGCTGCATCGCTTCACGCCGGCCGGGGACGACACGCCGTAGGCATAGAGGTGGGCGCAACCCACCACCGTTCCGTTGCCAGCGGTATCGTGACGGGCACCTGCACCGCCATCCATCTGGGTGGCACACTGGCAACGCACGAGATTGTTATCACCGATGACAAGGGCCGCCGGCTCTCAACTGCCCGGATCACCAATATGATCCGGGACAACCGTCACTGAAGCCGGTAGTGAAGTTCAGCCGCCGCCCCACCAAGGATCTTGGAAGAGACCAACTCAAGCGGCGCCGTCGGGCCGTTGAGCGGCAGCAGCCGTTTTCCCGCGCCCAGCACCACGGGAATGATGGTGACGATCATCTCGTGGAGCAATCCGGCGTTGGCGAACTGAGCCACGAGGTGGCCTCCGCCCACCAGCCAGACGTTCTTGTCGCCTGCATCCTTGAGTAAGTCCGGTGCGAACTCGCGGACGTCGCCACGGACAAAGGTGATATCCGCTCCGGCCGGTGCTGAGTACTCATGGTGGGTGAAGACCCAGCATGGGGTATCCGGGTACGGCCATTTGCCGGGTTCATGTTCCATGAGCCAGCGGTAGGTGTCGCCGCCCATGGCAATGCATCCAACGCCCGCCATGAAAGATTCGATGCTCTCATTGACTCCCTCAGCTTGGTCGAACTGGAGGAGCCAGCCAAGATCGTCCTCAGGTGAGGCGATGAAGCCATCAATGGTTGAAGCTACGTAATACTGGAAAATCGCCATGGCCTCAGACTAGGGCAATCCGAGCGGGCCAGGACAGTGACCGGCCATTACAGTGACCGGACTGGGCAGCGACCGGACTGGGCAGCGACCCTGACTCATCAGCGGGCTGCGGTATTGGCTGGCTTACCCGGGACGACTTTTTTCGGAGTCGTACGCGGCGATGAACTGGGCGTCTAGGGCTCCTTGGCCGGTTCAGCAGCAGGTGGAAGGGTGCTGCCAGGCACGGCAGGATCCACGTAGAAGAACGTCACCGTTCCGGCAACCTCCACCGTGTCTTTGATGGAGATCCGGATGGATTCCCTGCCTTCAGCGGGCGGCATCCGCAGGTATAACGCTTGGTAGTCCCCTCCCCCGGCCACAATGTCCGGAACTGTGGGGACGCCATCAAACAGGACTTCTCCTACCCGCACGTAGTAGCCGTCCAAGCGAACAATAGTGCCCCCTGAGATGGGTCCCGATGCGCGGGGCATGCCAATCACTGGCCGCAAGTCCTCGTCCACTACGGTCAACCTCAGCAATTGCCGGGGGCACGCTTCGCCGGGACCGGGCTCCGCCTTGAAAACAGATCCGGGGTTACTGCGGTACTGAGCCACCAGAAATGCCGATGTGGCCGCCACCCGGAACTCAAGGCACTGCTTTTGCGGGATACGCGGGGTCCTGGCCACGGCTAAGGATGCTTGCTGCCAGTCGTCCTGACTTCCGGTTTGCAGGGCCCTGCACACCGCCGCGCCCGCCTGCCAGACGGCAGCGTCTGCTGCGCCCTCAACGCTTTGAGTCAGCGCATCGCATTGGAACTGCTGCAGCATGAGGTACCGCTGACCGGGGGCGGGATCATCTGACCCAATGGGCCCGGTTGGCAGCCAACTCACCACGGTGGGCTCCTGCGGGGGCGCCTCTGCGGTTTCCTCGGACTTCGGCGCCCGCTCGGGTTGACTGCCGCTGCGGGGACTGCCGGTTGGTCCGACGCCGGTGGGCTGTTGCGGCGCCGACTCACTTTGCGGCGTTGCGGCCGGCGGTGGGCTGGTCTGGACAGCGTCCGGTGTTGAGGCGGCCTGCGTGGCGGTGGCTTCAGCTGAAGCTTCCTGCGGTGATGTGGCCTCTGGTGAGGCGGCCTGAGCCGTGGACGTCGCCGGGGGTGAGACGGACGTCGAGGTGGGCGTGGAGATAGAGGGGAGGCCGTCGTTTCCGGAAGGAAGGCAGGCAGAAAGTCCCAAGACGACGACGGGAACCAGCACCACTCCAATGAGCTGGTCCCGGGTAAGGAACGTCATGACGGCCCCACATCTGCCGGTTCAGAATGACGCAGCTATGTGCATAACTGCACTGCTGATTATTCTCCCTGGAGGACCTCACAGCCAGAAAACAGCGGCTACTTTCCGAAATAGGGCACAATCAGGTAGATGCCGAAAAGTACCGCGGCTGCGCAGAACGCGAAGCATACGTAGGCCAATGAGCGCACCAAAACAGGCGACTTTTGCTGGGCGTCACCGGCGATGGCCGTTAGGCGAACGCCCAATGAGTAAAGCACCACCAAGGTAACGGCGGCCACGAGGGTTACTCCCGCCACCTGCAGCAATTCCAACCATTTCATCGCTGCACATCCTCGCTGGGGGTTGTCTTTCGGGATTTCTTCTTCTTGCGGAACCGCACGGCATGGCCGGCTTCTTCAACTTCGACGGCGTTGTGGTGGCCGACGTGCGACTTGCGGGAAACGACGAACATGAACAGTACCGCGGCAGTACCCACCACTGCGGCGATGATGACGCCAACGACGCCGATGCTCACCAGGAGAGCCGTCAGCGCGCCGACGATGGCAGAGGCCGGTAGCGTGAACAACCAGCCCAGGGCAATCTTGCCCGCAGTGCCCCAGCGGACAGATGTCCCCTTGCGGCCAAGGCCTGAGCCGATGACTGAGCCTGATGCTACCTGCGTGGTGGAAAGGGCAAAGCCCAGGTGGGATGAGGCCAGGATGGCAGAGGCGGTGCTGGTTTCCGCGGAGAAACCCTGTGCCGGCTTTACCTCGGTGAGGCCCGAGCCCATGGTGCGGATGATGCGCCAACCACCTGCGTAGGTACCGATGGCGATGGCGAAAGCACAGGCTGCGATGACCCAGAACTGCGGACCACTGCCCGGAGCCTGAGTGCCTCCTGCGATAAGCACCAGGGTGATGATGCCCATGGTCTTCTGGGCGTCGTTGGTTCCGTGTGCCAGGGCCACCAGGCTTGAGGTGAAAATCTGTCCAGTGCGGAAGCCACCACGTTTCTGAGTTAGCTTGTCGCCTGTCTCGGGATCATGCCGGGAGGTGAGGGCATAAGCGAGGCGGGTGCAGATGTACGCGACGAGCCCTGCTATGAGCGGCGCGAAGATGGCAGGCAGGATCACCTTCTGCAGTACTGTCTCAAAGTTGATGGAGTGGAAGCCGATGCCTACTACTGCTGCGCCGATGAGGCCGCCGAACAGTGCATGCGACGAACTCGATGGCAGGCCCTTGAGCCAGGTGATCATGTTCCAGAGAACAGCCCCCATGAGGCCGGCAAAAATGATGTCAGGGGTGATGTGGATTCCCTCTGACCCTTCCCGGATCAATCCACCGGAGATGGTCTTGGCCACTTCCGTAGAGAGGAATGCGCCGACGAGGTTGAGCACGGCAGCCAGGGCGACAGCCGTCTTGGGCTTGATCGCCCCCGTGGCGATAGGCGTAGCCATCGCGTTGGCAGTGTCGTGAAACCCGTTGGTGAAGTCAAAGAATAGGGCCAACGCTATTACCAGCGCGACCATGAAGGTGATATCCACCTGTTGCCCAATCTGCAGAGTCGACGACGTTCAGCAGTTTCACTTCCCCATACCTGCCATCCACAGCATAGTTCAGCAAGTGTTCAACTGACTCGGCTTGCGGTATTCACTCCGGCGGGCTTGAAACCTTAAGAATCCTACGTGCCTTCCGGTGAGCGGACAAACGTGCCGGGGCTCCGGTTCACCGCAGGTAAGCCCTGACAGCCTCGAGGTCGCGACGGGATAGACCTTTGCGCGGATCCGGTGAGATGCAAAGCACACGATCCTGCTGGTATTCGGCCCAGGATCGGGCCTCGGACTCCTGGCTGAGTTGGTCGTCAATCCATATGATCCGCTCACTTCCGGCGCCGGCCAGATCCTTTTGAAGGGCCACCAGTTTCCACCACTCATTGCCCTCATCCCAGCCCAGGCTGGAAAGCACCGGCCAGTCCTGTCCGTTCAGGCCGATGGCGGGGCATAGAAACTCCGGCGCGAGGCCCTCCCAGGTGGTCAGCCACACAAATCGAGCATCGGGGTGACGTGCAAGGTCATTGAGTTCAGCGACAACCTCCTGCGCAAAAGCGACATCCAGGATTCCGGCGTCGGCGAAGGTCCATTCGCTTCCCCAGTCCGTGGTTCCGAGGGGACTGAAGGGGTTCACCACGCCGTCGACGTCCAGATATACGGACACAGGTGCATGAGTGTCTTGACGGGCATCCATGGCCACTCCCCTTCCCCAACGGTTGAGATTCAGCCTACGCGAGAACTTAGCTACAAACCGGAGCTGGATACTTTGCGTAAATCAATACCTTGACGTGCGTCATGCAAGTGATATTGTCTAAGCATGGAAAAGCCCACAGTCCATTCCGCCCAAAGCGTCCGCGATATCGAGGACAGTGTCCGCACCGATTTCCGGCATGCAATGTCTTATGGCGGGTATCTGGACCTCGACCGCCTGCTGAGCTCCCAGCACCCCCTCAGTGAGCCAGAGCACCACGACGAGTTGCTGTTCATCATCCAGCACCAGACCAGCGAGCTCTGGTTGAAGCTGGTTTTGCATGAATTGCTGGAAGCCCGGAGGCTTTTCGACGCCGACAATTTGGGCAAGGCGCTCAAGTGCATCGCCCGGGTCAAGGCCATCCAGCGAACCATGACTGAGCAATGGTCCGTCCTTGGGACCCTCACGCCCCGCGAATACGCCCAGTTCCGCGGCTTCCTGGGCAGTTCGTCAGGGTTCCAGTCGTATCAATACCGCGGCGTGGAATTTCTGTTGGGCAACAAGAACCGCGGGATGCTGCGCGTCTTTGAAAGCGAACCCGAAGCTCATGCGTTACTCAGCACGCTCCTGGAGGAGCCCACGTTGTATGACGCTTTCCTGAACGTCCTGGCCCGCGCAGGTTACGACATCCCCGCCGACATCCTGGCCCGGGATACCAGCGAGCCGTGGACCTTCCGTCAAGACCTCGTACCCATCTTCCAGAAGATCTACGAATCGGACGACACTCCGTGGGGCCTTTACGAAGCCTGCGAGGATCTTGTGGATATTGAGGACAACTTCCAAGCCTGGCGGTTCCGCCACCTGAGGACAGTCCAGCGCACCATCGGCTTCAAGGTAGGCACAGGCGGATCGTCGGGAGTGGACTTCCTGAAGCGCGCCCTGGACCTCACGTTCTTCCCCGAGCTTTACGCCGTCCGCACCGAGATCGGCAACTAACCAGACGCCCGGCTCTGCCGCCCAACACTTCCGCAGGAGGAACCATGACAACAGCGCAACAAACCCAAAAACCGACGTCGGCCGAACTGGATGCCGCTGATCCCCTCGCCGCCCAGCGCGAGGCCTTCTACGCGCCCGACGCCGATCAGCTCGTCTCGTATTTGGACGGCAACTCACTGGGCCGCCCGCTGAAGGTCACCTCCGCGAATCTGGCATCCTTTGTCCACGACGCCTGGGGCAGCCGCCTGATCCGCGGATGGGACGAGCAGTGGATGGACGAGCCCACCGCGGTAGGCGACCTCATTGGTGAAGTGACCCTGGGTGCCGCTCCGGGACAGACCACTGTGGGTGACTCCACCTCGGTGATGCTCTATAAAATGATCCGCGCAGCCGTGGACGCCCAGCCGGGCCGCGATGAGATCATCATCGACCGCGACAACTTCCCTACCGACCGATTCATCATTGAGGGCATCGCCAAGGAGCGCGGGGCCAGCATCAAATGGATCGCTGCGAACCCTGCCAGCGGTGTTCGTGCCGAAGACCTGGACGGACTGCTGGGTGAGCGGACGGCAGTGGTGGTCCTCAGCCATGTAGCCTACCGCTCGGGGTTCCTGGCCGACGCCAAGGGGATCACGGAAAAGGTGCACCAAGCCGGAGCACTGATGCTTTGGGACCTTTGCCACTCGGTTGCTTCGGTGCCCATGGAACTTGACGCATGGGGCGTGGACCTCGCCGTCGGTTGCACGTACAAATACCTCAACGGCGGACCAGGCTCACCCGCCTTTGCCTACGTCAACGCCTCTCAGCAGGATCGTTTGCAGCAACCCATCTGGGGTTGGATGGGTGCCGATAATCCCTTCGGAATGACGGAGTCATACAAGCCCGCGCAGGGCATGCGCAGGTTTATCACCGGAACACCTCCGGTGCTGGCCATGCAGCCGATGAAGGACATGCTGGAACTGATCGCCTCGGTAGGCATGGACGCCGTGCGTGAAAAATCGGTCAAACTGACCGAGTACGCAATCGCGCTCTCCGAAGAGCACTTGGTGCCTCTTGGTGCGGAAATCGTAAGCCCCCGGAATCCTGCAGAGCGAGGCTCGCACATTACCGTGGACCACCCGCTGTTCGCCGATGTCACGGCCAAGCTCTGGGAAAAGGGCGTCATCCCGGACTTCCGCCCCCCGCACGGCCTCCGCATTGGCCTGTCGCCCCTGAGCACGAGCTACGCCGAGGTTGAGTTGGGAGTCGCAGCCATCCGCGATGCCCTCTCCGAACTGCTGTGAGCCGGTGATGAGTGCCGTCCTTGACGACATGGACTCCCGCCCCGGGAGTACAACCTCGTTGCTGCGCACAGTCGTTGGCCTGTATCTGCGGGACGCCGGGGGCTGGATGTCCACCAAGGACATTGTGACCCTCATGGAAGCGTTGGGGACTTCCGGAACAGTAACCCGGACTGCCCTGGGCCGGCTTCGCAAGAAAGATGTGGTGTTGCAGGAATCCCGCAATGGTGTGCCCGGGTTTACGCTGACCGAGGGCGCCGCAACCATGCTGGCCCGCGGCGACCGGAGGATCTACAACCCGCGGAGTATGTCGGAATCAGATCCCTGGTGCTTGATTTCCTTCTCCATACCGGAGACCGAACGCGAAAAACGGCATCAATTACGCCGCAGGCTGCACTGGATCGGTTGCGGTACGGTGGCTGCCGGACTGTGGATCTGCCCCGATTCGCTGCGTCCGGAGGTGGAGGAAATCCTCACAGATCTGGAGCTACGGACCATGTCCACCATCTTCGTGACGGAAACTCCGCTGGTGGGCGGCACCCTTCAGGACGCCGCGTCCAAATGGTGGGACCTGGATGCGGTAGCTGCACTGCACAGGGACTTCATCCACGAGCACGGATCAGGCAGCGGAAACGGCGCCGATGCCCAAGGGCAGTCCGGCCAACCCGTGGAGCCTTCACCTGAGGCCTTTGCTACGTATGTGCAGTGCATCGACAGGTGGCGGATCATCCCGTACCTCGACCCCGGACTGCCGTCGGCGTTCCTGCCTGAGGACTGGCCCGGGGCCGAAGGTACTGCCCTGTTCAGCCGGATAGTTGATGCCTACGCGGAACCGAGCGGGGAGTTTGTGCGCAGCATACTGCGTGCTTCCTGATGCAGTTGCTCCCGAAGCCTACTTCCCGTTCCGGGACACGACGCCCTGCCAGTACGGCTCCCCGAGGTCCTCAAGGGGTGTCTTGGCGGTCTCCCGGGAAGAGAACGCAGCTACCCCTGCGATAACCATGCACAGGACCCCGAAGCAGGCTACGGGTAGCCAGCCGTCGCTACCTTTGCCGAGGAGCAAACCTGCGATCAACGGCGCGAATCCGGCAACCACCAAGCCCAGCTGGTTGCCCAAAGCCATCCCGGAGTAGCGGACGGGGGCGGCAAAGAGTTCAGCGAAGTAAGCGGGCCAGATCCCGTTGAAACAGGAGTAGAGCAGTGTCATGTTGACGAACGCCGCGGCGAAGACCAAGAAGATGTTGCCGGTGGATAACGCCGCGAAATAGGCGAAGATGGTCACCGAGCAGCCGATGGCCGCCGTCAGGAGCAGCGGCCGCCGGCCCACCCGGTCAGAGATCCTGGCGGTCAAGGGCATCACAAACATGGACAGGCCGATCGCCACGGCATTGACGGTGAGAATGGATGCTTTATCGAATCCCGCCGCACCTGTGGCGTAGGACAGGCCGAAGACAGTGAAGATGGTTTGCATGACCGACATGATGGACATGCCAACCACCCGGACCACATCTGCCGATTGAAAGCGCAGGACTTCCCGGAGCGGCATGGGCGCAACTGACTTGCGGTCCTTTGCTTCTTCGAACACCGGGGTTTCGTCCAAGTGCGTCCGCACCCAGTAGGCGATGGCCAGAACCACAATGGAGAGCCAGAACGGTACACGCCATCCCCAGCTCATGAGGGCTTCAGTGGGAAGTGCGGCCACGGGAATGAAAACAAGCGTGGCAAGCACCATCCCTGAGGCGTATCCGGTCATGACAAAGCTGGTGAAAAATCCACGCCGTCCCTCGGGAGAGTGTTCCAGGGTCAAGGTTGAAGCACCCGCAGATTCGGCGCCGGCGGAAAAACCCTGAGCAAGGCGCCCTGCCACCAGGAGGATGGGTGCCCATACCCCGATCTGGCTGTAGCTGGGTAGGAATCCGATGCCCAGGGAAGCAAGACCCATGACGCTCAACGTGATGAGCAGGACCTTCTTCCGGCCCAGTTTGTCACCGAAATGGCCCATCACCAGCCCGCCCACCGGACGTGCCACATAAGCCACGCCAAAGGTGGCGAATGCACCGATCAAGCCGACTGCGGGGTCATCCGAAGGGAAGAACAAAGGACCGAACACCAATGCCGCGGCTGAGCCGTAAATAAAGAAGTCGTAATACTCAAGTGTGCTACCCAGGAAAGAGGCCAAGGCCGCTTTTCCGGGTGTCTTGCGCAGCGCAGTAGACTGCTGGGTTGTGCTGGACATGCGATTCTCCTTCGAATGGCGCAGGTTCGGGAACGTCGGAGCTAAAGCCGAAAATCAACGGCGATGATCTGCTCGCTGTTAGGGAACGAGTACTTCTTGAGCGGCTCATGCAGCGGATGCGTGTTGTAAACATCAACGTCTTCCAGAGCACCGAAGTCGGCCACGATCGCGTAATCGAACGATCGATCATGCTGAAGCACATCAGGCCCGTGGGTGAGGCTCAAGAGCCCCGGAATGTTGCCCTCCATCCGGTTCAAGCCTTCAATCCATGCGGCCCGGTCCGCGACGGGAAAATCCGGTGTGAATTTGAAGAGGACCGCATGGCGGATCATGCGCCGGCTCCGCAGTCAGCACCGGATCCGGCCCCCGCGAATTCTGCAGCGACGTATTCCGCCGGCTGCCCGGCAATGGCACGGCCTGCGAGGTACCCCATGGTCATGATGGGTCCCAGCGTGGCCCCGGCCCCCGGATAGCCTGCAGCGTAGGCATTTTCCGTGGTGTTTCCCGCGGCGAACAGTCCGGGAACTGCTTGCCCGTCAACGTCCAGGACCCTTGCCGAACCATCCGTGGCAACTCCCCCGTTACTTCCAAAGGCGCCGTTGACTACCTCCATGGCGTAAAACGGTCCACTGTGTAGTGGTCCGAGGGAGGGGTTGGGCCAAGGGCAATCGTCGTCGCCCCAGTATTTGTCGTAGGCGCTTTCGCCGCGCCCAAAGTCAGGATCCTCCCCCCTCACTGCGTACTCGTTGAAGCGCGTTACCGTGGCCTGGAGGTTTTCCGCGGGGACACCGATCTTCGCTGCGAGTTCGGCGAGGGACGGAGCTTCCACCAGATAGTCCGGAGTCGGCTGGCCCGCCCGGTGGGCGAGGACGCCGTAGCGTTCCAAGTAACTGTGATCGAAGACCACGTGGGCCGGGGTATTCAGGGGCTGGTTATTGGGCGAATCCCATGACTGCAGGCACCGTGCGAGGTCGTTATAGTTTTGGGATTCGTTGGCGAAGCGGCGGCCGTGGCGATTAACCATCAGCGAACCCGGCCCTTGCCTCTCAAAACGGAGCAGGGTTCCAATAGGTTGGCCATCCCGGGTGTCTCCTGTGATGGACATGGGCGCCCACCAGGCTTCCCGGGTACCGCGGGTTTGGGCACCGATTCGTTGGGCCATCTTCAGGCCGTCGCCCGTGTTCGAAGGAGGCGAGCACATGATGTACAGCCGCGAAGCCAGCAACGAGTCCGCCAAGGCCGTGTCCCACTCGAAACCGCCGGTTGCGAGGACCACACCGTCGTTGGCGTGGAAGGCCTCCCCCGATTCGAGCTCGACGCCCACTACCCTGCTGCCATCACTGAGCAGCCGATGTCCGCGGGCGCCAACTACCAACGCGGCGCCATCACGGACCAGGCTGGCCAAGAGCATCGAAACCAGCGCCTGGCCCTTTGCCACCAGGCCCTGCTCTTGGCGCTCGTACAGTTCCTGCCAGGGAAATTTGGTAAAAGCTCCCCAGTTTTCATATTCCTGCATGGTGAAGGGGGCCCGCCCATCAGAGCGGACATGGACAGCGAGATCGCCGAGTGCTTCACGGACGTTGTACAGCTCAGGTTCCACCGTTCTGCCACCCTCAACCGAGCCCGGGAGGTCCTGCCGGTAATCCGGAAAATTGTCCAGGAAGATGAACCGCACGCCGCATTCGTCTTCAGTGAAGCGGAGCATGGTGTCGCCGTAGTTCAGAGCGGCGTCCAGCAACTCTTTACGGCTCCGACCCCGTGCCACCGCGCGGACATACTCCGCGGCCGCCTCCTTGGAATCGCTCAGCCCCGCCTCGCGTGCATGGTGGTTGTCAGCCACCCACAGCATGCCGCCCGAAACGGCAGACGTGCCGCCCAGCAGTTCGGTCTTTTCAAGCACGACGACGGATTTGCCGGCCCGCGCGGCCGTCGCCGCCGCCGTCAAGGCACCTGCGCCGGATCCGACAACTACGACATCGTAGGTATCTGCTTTAGTCCCGTTAATGAATTTCATGGTGGTGTCTCTCTCCGTTGAATGTGGTCACACAAAGAACCTGCAGTACTACGGTGACGTTGATGACGCGGTGTTATGCCCGCGGTGTTTGTCAGCGATACTGCTCAAACCGCCGTGTATCCGCCGTCGATGACGAGCTCTGAACCAGTGGTGAACCGGGACTCATCGGAGGCCAGGTAAAGGACCCCGTACGCGATCTCGTCCGGTTCGCCCTGCCGGGGAAGCGGGTTTCCGCCCACCAGCTGCTTGTAGTAGGCCTCCGCGCCGATGTCCGATTGCTCTGCCGAGCGGCGGCTCATCCGGGTATTCATTGACCCGGGGTGGACCGAGTTGACCCTAATGCCGTGTGCGCCGTAAGCCGCCGCATCAGACTTGCTGAGGAGCCGCACAGCACCCTTGGTGGCGTGGTAAAGAGGCACGTTGCGCCCACCGGTCAGTCCATGGATTGAGGAAAAATTGATGATGCTGCCTGACTGTTTGAGGATCATCCCCGGAACGATGTGCTTGGTCATGAGCCACACGCCCTTGACGTTGACATCGAAGATGAGGTCGAAATCGTCCAGTGTTGCTGTGTGGCTGGCTCCGGCCGGACCGATGATTCCTGCAGCATTGACCAAGACGTCGGGACTGCCGTGATCCGCAGAGACGCGGTGGATTGCTTCGACCACGCTGGCTTCATCGGTGACATCGACGTCGTACTCGGTGATGCCGGCATGTACGCCTGCAACTGCAGTTCCTGCACGGTCCAAGCTGGCTACCGTGGCTCCGTGATCGGCAAGCAACCTGGCCGTTGCGCCGCCTAGGTCTCCCCTACCGCCCGTGACTACGACAATCTTGCCGGCCACCCGCCCGTCCTTGGACGGATTACCTGCCTGTGTTGCTGTTACCACCACAACTCCTCCTGCCGCTGCATTGCGGCTGCTGAAACCTCAGTTGGACGCAGGGCAGCACGGAATGAACCCACAAGGGCCTTTAAGTGTGGTGCCCGGGCGAGATGCCCTGCTTGGTTCCACAGTGCCAGCGGCCCTGTGAGTGAAGCCACAGGGTTACCGATGAACGGGAATCAGAGACTTCCATTGCTTTGGCGGAGGGCACCTTTGAGTTCTCCGCGCCATCCCAGCGCTCGGGAGATTCCGCGTGCTGCCGTCATCAGAACAGGCACGCGGGCTGCCGTGTTTTCCTCGTTCCTGGGAACCACAACACTCAGTGCAGCCACCACGGTATTTGCCCGACCAACCACCGGGACCGCGATTCCACTGGACTCAGGGACAATAATGCCGGGCATGGAAGCGAACCCGCGTTGACGGATGCCGGCGAGGTGTCGCCGTAGTTCAGCGGGATCGGTGAGCGTCACGTCAGTGAACTTCTCCAGCGTCCGGGCCAGAAACAAGTCCTGGTAGGCAGGTGGAGAATAGGCCAGCAACACCAGCCCCGAGGACGTTCCATGGACCGGCAGGCGGCCGGCAACCTTGGTGATGTCCACCATGGAATCACGGGAGCCGATGCGCTCAATGTAGAGGACCTCATCGGAATCCAGGATCCCCAACGTAGTGGAGTGCTGAACCACCGATTGGACGTCCTCCATGAACGGCAGGGCAGCTTCGCGGAGGCCGACCATGCGGGAGCTCCTGGACACCAGCTCCCACAAGCGGGTGCCGAGCCGAACCTCGGCATTGGCTTCCCGTTCCAGCAGGCCCTCACTCAAGAGCTCGTCCACCAGGCGATACGTGGTTGTCACGGGTAAGCCGGAGCGCCGGGCCAACGCAGCGACGCTCATGGTGCGATGGGCGTCGTCGAATGCTCCGACCAAGCGGACCACACGGCGGATGACGGACTCACCCGAGGACGAGTTGGCCACCTTAGTCACCTGACCTAACGCGGGAAACGAACCGGAACCTGTCGCCGCGGAATGCGCTCCGGGTCCATTCCACCGGCGCGCCGACTGCATCCCGGGCAAGGCGGTGTACCAGCAGCAAAGGTGCCCCCATCTCTATTCCCAGCAGCCTGACCTCAGCAGGGCCGGCGAGTGCTGTCTCCACTGTGTCCTCGACGTCGGCTATCCGAATCCCGTAAACGTCGGCCAGGGCAGCATATAGCGATCCCGCCTTGGCCAGCTGGGACTTGAACCGGGGCAGCCTTGCTGGAAGCCAAGCAACCTCATGCGCCAGCGGTTCCCCCTCAATCAGGCGGATACGCTCGAGCCGGGTGACGGGCTTGCCTTGGTCAATCCCCAAATGTGCTGAGACCTCCGCATCAGAGCCCAGAACGTCCAGGGCAAGCAACTTGGAGTCAGGCCGCAGACCTTGGGTGCGGGCGTCGTCGGAGAAGGAAGTCAGCTGCCGGACATGGGTCACTTTTGGAGGCGCCACGAACGTGCCGTGCCCTTGGATGCGGCCCAGCTTTCCCTCGGCGACCAGTTCGCTGATCGCCTGCCTGACCGTGGTCCGGGAAGTTGCGTACTTTTCCGCCAAGGCGCGCTCGGTGGGAATGAGTGTGCCCGGACGTTGACCCGCTATAAGCCCTAATACCTCGGTCTTCAGGAGGTAGTACTTGGGAGCTGACTGTGGGACATTGCTGGACATAGTGGAGATCCTACTTATGGACAACGCCATTGGTCTATGCCAATGTAGATCTAATTGTCAATGTAGACCCGATTGCCAATGGAGACCGCGTCGCCACCGTTGACCCCGTCGCCATTGTTAAGCTGTCGGTCTGAACCCACCAGATCCGGTGAACTGGCAATCCCCGGGTTTATGTTTGTCCAGTAGTCAGCACTCGAAACGAAGGGCCGTCAGTTGAAGGATTTTCAGCGAAAGAGCAGTGAATCGGCGGGAACCCTGTGACTCCGGCTGTGCTGGGCCTTCACATCGGCGGCTCTAAGACGCACGCCGTTCGCTCCGACGCAGCGCAAGGCGACATCGACGCCCGCAGCGGCACCGGCGTCGAAATCACCGAGGCCAGCGCCAACCTGTCCTCGGTGGGCCACCAGGGGGCTGACGCGGTGCTGCGCCGCATTGCTGCAAAGGTGGGCGGCGGGATCGAGGCCGTCTGTGCCGGAGCCGCCGGAGCAGATACCCCGGCTAGCCGTGCTGTCCTGTCCGCCCTGCTCACGGAGCATTTCCCGGGCGCCAGGATCGAGGTTGTGCACGACACCCGCATAGTCCTTGCAGCAGCAGGGCTCGACGTCGGAGCTGTAGTGGTTGCGGGCACCGGCTCCGTTGCATGGGGTCGGAACCGTGACGGGAGAGAAGCCCGCAGCGGAGGCTATGGGTATCTGCTGGGTGATGAGGGTGGCGGCTACTCCGTGGTGCGCGACGCCGTCCGCGAGGCTTTGCGGGAGTACTACGCAGGTCTGGAACCAGGCACATTGGTCAGAGCCGTGATGGCGGCAACGGCGAGCGCGGACGCATTGCAGCTCATGGACTCGTTCTACGCCAAACCCGAACCTGACCATTGGGCGGGTTTGGCGCCGCTTGTTTTGGATTTGGCAGCCGAGGGTGACCCGGCGGCGTTGCGGATCCAGGCTGAGGCCGCGCATTCGCTGGCAACGCATGCCCGCCAGGTTCTGGGTGAGTTGGGATTGGATCTGCCGTTGGTCATGGCTGGTGCTCTGTTGGTGAATCAGAGTCAGCTGGCCGGGGCCGTGGCGCGCAAGGTTTCCCTGGAGGACCCGTCCTCGATCCGGATTCTGGCGCAGCCTCCGGTTCACGGTGCGGTGGAACTGGCCAGGCAACTCCTTCAGAACTGATCCAGTTACGTCATGCCGGGCGGGTGATCACTGCAGCCAAGCGGAGTAGTCTGGACTCATGCCTCTCACGAGCGGTGGTTGGTAATAATGGCGCGGGCCCGGCAGCGGTGGCTGTCAGCTCTCCTGATTCCCCTTGCCTTGGCGATTGCCGTGGTGTTCGGCTCTGTCCAAGCAGGCGCCAGCGTTTCCCTTCCGCCCAAGAGCGCTGAAGAAATCCTTGCCATGATCGCGCGCACTGAGGTGCGGGCTCTGTCCGGCACTATGGAGCAGAACGCCGAACTGGGACTTCCCGAGCTGCCCTCGTCCGGTTCGGGCAGTGTTCCTGGTGCTGCCTCCGCCGTGGAATTCCTGACTGGTTCGCACACAGCCAGGGTCTACGTGGATGGCCCCCTGAAGGCGCGGTTGCAGATTCTTGACCGCATGGCTGAACGCGACGTTGTCCTCAATAGCCGCGAGCTCTGGTTCTACAACTCGAAGGACAACAGCGCCACACATCTGACAGTGCCGGCACCGTCCCTTGCTGAACTGAAGGACACTCTGCCCACTAGGCCCACTCCAAACAGGCCCGCGCAGGAGATGCCCGCGCAGGAGATTCCGACCCCCGAGGCCATGGCCGGACGTTTCCTTGCTTCCCTTGATGCCAGCACTGAGGTCACCGTTGGTGAGGCGGCATCGGTTGCTGGTCGAAGCGTATATTCCTTGGTCCTCAACCCGCGCAGTTCCGAAACACTGGTTGATTCGGTGAGCATCGACGTCGACTCCGAAACCGGCCTGCCCCTGGGTGTCGAGGTGCGGGCCAAGGGCCAGGCCGAACCTGCCTATTCACTGGCATACACCCAACTGGACCTGTCCACGCCGGATGCCGCGTTGTTTGACTTCACCCCGCCGCAGGGAGCGACAATCACTGAGAAGGTACTTCCGGCCAGGCCCGTGCCCACCATGACCCTTCCGTCAGAGCCGCTACACGACCTTTCGTTGAAGGCACCGGCTCATCGGGAGCAGGTCATGGGTCAAGGCTGGGATTCCGTGATCGCCTTGCCCGCGGGTTCTGCTCCTGCTGAGTTCACGTCCAATCCCCAATTGTCCCAAGCGCTGCTTCCTGTTGACGGTGGCCGGGCGTTGACGACGTCACTGGTGAGCGTGTTGGTTCTCGACGACGGCCGTGTCTTTGCCGGCATGGTGCCTTTGGAACGGCTCCAGACGGCCGCTGCCGCCCAGTGAACGAACCCCGGGAAGCCGCCAATGTTGATGGAAATGGGCATGCGAATCCCGTCCGCTCATCTAATCTTGTTATCGAAACGCACGCCTTAGTGAAGCGCTTCGGGCGCCGGTCTGCCGTCGACGGAATTGACCTTGCTGTGCCCCGTGGCTCGGTGTTCGGCTTTCTTGGGCCCAATGGTTCGGGGAAGACCACCACTATCAGGATGCTGCTCGGCCTTGCTTCGGCGACCAGCGGGGACATCCGCGTTCTTGGCAAGGACATGCCCCAAGGTTTGGCTTCTGTACTGCCGGGCGTTGGCGCTTTGGTGGAGGGGCCGGGCTTTTACCCTTTCCTTTCGGGTACGGGGAACCTGATGCGTTTGGATGCCGCCGACCCCCATGCGTCGTCATCGACCAGAAGTCGGCGCGTCCAGGATGCCCTTGACCGGGTTGGACTCAGCCATGCGGCGGGAAAAAAGGTCCGCGCCTACTCGCTGGGCATGAAGCAGCGCCTCGGTTTGGCCAACGCGATGCTCAGGCCACGGGAGCTCCTGGTTCTGGACGAACCAACCAACGGCTTGGACCCCCAGGGCACCCGTGAAGTCCGCAATCTGGTTCGCTCCCTCGCTGCAGGCGGGACCACCGTGTTCGTTTCCAGCCACCTGCTCGCCGAGGTGGAGCATATGTGTACCCATGTGGGTGTGATGAGTGCTGGTCGCCTTGTGGCCCAGGGGCGGATTGAGGAGCTCCGGTCCGCCGGACAGGCCCGCGTTGTGGTGCAGACGCCCGACGTCGACGTCGCGTCCCGGGTGTTGGCACGCCTTGGCCTGGTTCCCGGCGAAGCCCCGGGAACTGTGGGTAGCCGGGGAACCACTGCGGTGTATGCGACCGGGATCAATGGCCGTGAACCCGAGGCGGTAGTGTCAGCGTTGGTTGCCGACGGCGTCCGCATCCGTGGCTTTGCAGTGGAGAACGCGAGTTTGGAAGAGCGGTTCGTGTCCCTGACCGGAGAGGGGTTCGACGTTGTCGGCTGAAACCACTGGCCTGTCCCGCGGTGGTGGCGTACGTCCGGGAATGGGGTGGGCGCTCCTGGGCTCGGAGTTGTCCGTGCTCTTCCGTCGGCTCCGCACATGGGCAATGTTGATCGCACTCGCTGCCGTGCCCATCTTGATCGCCGTGGCCGTCAAGTTATCGTCGCGGCCCACCGCTCCTGGCCGCGGGCCGCTCTTCCTGGACCGCATCACCCAGAACGGCCTCTTCGTCGCCGTCACGGCGTTGGTAGTGTGTGTCCCTCTGTTCCTGCCGCTTACGGTTGGGGTGGTAGCCGGGGATACCATCGCCGGGGAGGCGAACCTTGGAACCCTGCGGTACCTGCTGATCGCTCCCGCAGGGCGGATACGACTCTTGCTGGTGAAGTATGCCGGGGCCGTCGCTTTCTGTTGCGCCGCTACCGCCACCGTAGCTGCGGCCGGTGCCCTGGCCGGCGTCGTGCTTTTTCCTGTGGGTCCGGTGACTTTGCTGTCCGGGGATACCATCAGCGTTGGCGAGTCGGCGTTGAGATCTTTGCTGATCGCCGCCTACATCACGGTTTCCCTGCTGGGACTCTCAGCTATAGGCCTAATGATCTCAACCTTCACGGACGTGCCGGTGGGCGCCATGGCTGCCACCATTGTGCTCTCCGTGGTGTCCCAGGTGCTGGATAACCTGCCACAGCTCGAGTGGCTGCATCCGTGGCTGTTCAGCCACCACTGGCTTGGTTTCGCAGATCTTCTGCGCCAGCCGATCTCCTGGACATCGTTCGGTGAGAACGCCCTCCTCCAAACCGGGTACATCGCGGTGTGCGGCGCGCTGGCTTACGCAAAATTCTCCAACAAGGACGTCTTGTCATAGCTTTGTCGTAGGCTCTTCACATGGCCAGATTCTTTGATGTGCACCCGGAAGATCCCCAACCACGCGCCATCGGCCAAGTGGTGAACATGCTCCAAGGTGGCGGCCTGATCGCCTACCCTACCGACTCCTGTTATGCGCTTGGCGCACAGATCGGCAACAGGGAAGCCCTGGACCGCATCAGATCCATCAGGCATCTGGATGATAAACACCACTTCACCCTGGTGTGCAAGGACTTTGCACAGATGGGGCAGTTCGTGATGTTGGACAACGACATCTTCAGGAGCATCAAGGCTGTCACCCCCGGCAGCTATACGTTTATCCTCCCCGCCACCCGCGAAGTTCCCAAACGCCTCCTGCACCCCAAGAAGAAGACCGTGGGTGTGCGCATCCCTGATCACCGGGTGGTCCAGGCACTCTTGGCCGAGCTGGGCGAACCACTGCTCTCCAGCACCCTTCTGCTGCCGGACGAGGAAGAACCATTGACCCAGGGCTGGGAGATTAAGGAACGCCTGGACAATCAGGTGGATGGCGTCATTGATGCCGGCGACACCGGCTCGGAACCCACCACCGTGATCGACTTCTCCAGCGGCGTGGCCGAGGTTATCCGCTACGGGACGGGCGATCCCTCGCGCTTCGAATAGAGGTCACTGGATTCCTGTTCGCCGTTCACCGGAGTTGGCCGTTCACCGGAACTGGAAGCGGCATCCCGCATTCAGGGCCACCTGGGCGACGCCGGTCATTTCCAGTGCCAAGGCTGAGGGCTGTGTGGACAACTCCTGGGGTGGGTAGGCCATGAAAATGAACAGTTGGCGGTTGCCGTCCGCGCTGCTCATGGCAATGCTTCCATACCCCGGAACGTCGCCGGCGTGGCCGTAGTAGGAGCCGTTGGTGCAACGGTCATACCAGTGATCCAGGCCAAGGCCATAGTCGTCAAACACCGTCCCCTTCATGGCGATAAGGCCTGCCGGGGATACTAACTGGCCCCTCAGTAGGGCGGCGTAGAACGTGGACATGTCCTCAACGGTGGACACCAGGCCGCCGTTGGCGATCCCGTCTGGGATTCCAATGCCGGTAACGTCCACGGTTTCTCCCTCCAACTGGACGTATCCATGGATGAGGTCACCGGGGATTGCTGCATCAGCATCCAGCAGCTCCGTGGAAAGAAGGTTCAAGGGCGCCAGGACATCCGTGCGGAGCACGCCACTCAGCGGCGCGCCTCTGAGCCGCTCCACCACCTGACCGAGCACGGCGTATGCATCCGGACCTGTCGCAGCCGGAACGTCGCCGGTGTCTCCGAGGAGCTGCCGGATTGTCACCGGACCATCCACAGCGAGGGATCCGGGAAGATACGTCGAAACGGGGACCTCTAATCCGAGCCGGCCCTCCTCCACAAGCTTCATGACTGACAAAGCCACCAGGGTCCGGAACTGCTCGCCCACAGGGAAACGGTGACCCGGCTGGACAGCAGCCCGCCCCTCCCGGCTGAGGACTCCTTGTGCGTGAGTCCACTCTTGCTGGCCGACCCGTGCCTTGATGAGGACAGCTGACGCACCTTCATCCAGCTTCTCCCGCGAGAACAGTTCAAGGGTGGCGCGAAGCTCTTGGAACGCCGGGGTGACTGCGACGCTGTTCGTGGGCGCCGGCGCAGGCTCGAGGGTAGGAACGGAAGGAGAGCCTGACACTGCCGGTTGCGTTGTTGGATTCGGCGTTGTTGGCGTCGGCGTTGACGGGAGTGCTGCAGCGGTGGAGGGCGGGAGCGGACGTGGCTCAGAGCCTTCGGTGCACCCGCCAAGAAACATACAGCCCACAAACAAGCTCAAGAGCAAGCCGCTCGGAAATGGACGGCTCAGGGACGAACTGCTCAGGGACAAGCTACTGAGGGACAAGCTACTGAGGGACAAGCTGCACGCTCGGGCAGTGGCAGGGATACTTATGCCTGGTCGTCTCGGCACACGCTCTCCCGGTGCAATTTTTCCGGCCTACCCTTCCGGCCTACTCTTCCGGCTTGCGTGCCCGGCTTGGCTGTACGCGCATGGGCTCGCCAGGCATCTTGGGGAATTCCGGCGGGAAGGGCATTTCCCCCTGACCGTTTTTGACGTCGCGCTCCCACCACTTCAGTAGAACATCGATGTCACCGGGGTGATCGTGCATGGACGCCCAGGGGTCGCCCACCTTCGCCAGGCGGTCCGGGACCGTCTTAATGGTGTACTTCGCGGGATCGGCATTCTCCAGTTCGTCCCAGGTCAACGGGCAGGACACCTGGGCCGTGGGGACGGCACGTGGGCTGTACGCCCCGGCAATGGTGCGATCCCTGTTGGCCTGGTTGAAGTCCACGAAAATCCTCGTACCGCGCTCCTCTTTCCACCAGGCAGTGGTGACCTTCTCCGGCATGCGGCGCTCCAACTCACGTCCAGCAGCGATCACGGCATGGCGGACATCCAGGAATTCATGCTTCGGATGGATGGGCGCGTACACGTGCAGACCACGGTTTCCGGAGGTCTTGATGAAAGCCGTCAGTCCGGCTTCTTCCAGAACGGTGCGTAGTTCCAGAGCCGCCGGGATAGCGTCGTCGAAGTCCGTGCCGGGTTGGGGATCCAGATCGATCCTGAGCTGATCCGGATTGTCAGGATCGTTGGCCCGGGACGCCCAGGGGTGGAACACCACAGTATTCATTTGCGCGGCCCACACTGCAGCCGCCGGCTCGTCGATCACCAACTGGGGATGCGAACGCGCGCTGGGGTACGTCACCGTCACGGAACGGACATACTCCGGGGCACCCTTGGGGGGATTCTTGGAAAAGAACATATCGCCCTCGATGTTGCCCGAGTAACGCTGGAGGCTGATGGGCCGGTTCCCGTTAGCCAAGACGAAAGCCTCGCCGACGTCGATGAGGTATGTGGCAAGGTCCAGTTTGGTCAGACCGGCCTCAGGCCACATCACCCTGCTTGGACTGGAGATCCTGACCTCGCGCGGGCCCTCGGGACCAGGGACAGTAACGGTGGTTGCTTCGCTCGCCATGGCCACAAGCTACCCCGTTTGTGCCCTGCGCGTCTGCACCTGAGTGCGTTTTGTCGGGATGGGACATGATGGTTGCATGCCAAATACTGAAACATCCTTGAGCGTCGCTGTGGGAGAAACCGAAGTCTCTGCCCTTCACATCCGGCCCACGCAGGCGTTCGCCACCCTGGTAGTGGCGCACGGCGCGGGAGCAGGAATGGAACATCCGTTCCTGCAGGGTTTCGCTGAGGCGATGGGCGAGGAAGGGGTGGCGACGTTGCGCTTCAACTTTCCCTACCGTGAGGCCGGCCGGCGTTTTCCGGATCGCCCTCCTCTAGCCATCGCTACATGGCGGGCTGTGATGGACAAAGCGGCTGAGCTCGGCCAAGGACAGCCCCTCTGGGCGGCCGGTAAATCGTTCGGTGGACGCATGGCATCCATGGCTGTGGCTGACGGGATGCCCGCAGGGGGTCTGGTGTACCTCGGCTACCCTCTCCACGCCCCCGGAAAGCCTGAAAAGCTTAGGGACGAACACCTCTACGGCGTCACGGTGCCGATGCTTTTCCTCCAAGGCACCCGCGATACGTTCGCGACGCCGGAACTACTGGAGCAGGTAGTAGAAAAAATCGGCCCGACGGCGACACTTCAGTGGGTCGACGGCGGCGACCATTCGTTTGCGGTCAAGGGTATGAAGCGTGGCGCGGCCGAGGTGGGGGCGTCCTTGGCGCCGGCAGTTGCTGCCTTCCTGCGGACAAACGCTTAAACCTGCTTCGGAAGGGGCTCGTGGCGAAGGAAGGACCGGCGGAAACGCCCCGTTCCTGCTGTGAGGGCGCGGAGTTCAATGGCGTATCGCAGGAGCTCCTGGTCCGGGACCTCGGCGCTGATTTCGGTTCCCTCTCCGTCTGCGGCGGTGGTGCCGGTGACCCTGCCCCGGCGTCCGGACAGATCACTCATCACCGCACCCACGTAGTCATCCGGAACGCTGATGACAACGGAGGATACGGGTTCCAGCAACTGGATTTTGGCAGCTGCCGCAGCTTCCCGTAGCGCCAGCGCACCGGCAGCCTGGAAAGCTGCGTCGGACGAGTCAACGCTGTGCGTTTTTCCGCCCACCAGCGTCACCTTGATGTCCACCACGGGGAATCCCGCTGACACACCCTTAAGCATTTGCGAGCGGACGCCCTTTTCCACTGACGCGACAAACGTAGCGGGGATTGCACCGCCAACGATTTTGTCAGCGAATTCAAAGCCCCCGCCGCGGGCCAGGGGCTCCACCTCGATGTCGCAAATGGCGAACTGCCCGTGGCCACCTGATTGCTTTACATGCCGCCCGTGTCCGGCGGCCTTGCTGGCAAAGGTTTCCCTGAGTGGAGTGATCACGTCCACGGTCTGGAGTTTAACGCCTTGACCACGCAGCCTGTCCAGGACCACCTCTGCGTGGGCCTCCCCCATGCACCACAGGATCAGCTGGTGCGTGTCCTGGTTGCGTTCCAATCGCAGCGTCGGATCGGCGGCCGCCACCTTCCCGATGCTTTTGGCAAGCGCGTCCTCATCACTGCGTGAGGCCCCTTCAATAGCTACAGGCATCAAAGGCTCGGGCATGTTCCAGGTCTCGATTAGCAGCGGTGCCTCACGGCTGGAGACAGTGTCCCCTGTTTCGGCGCTGGCCAGCTTGCTGATGGCGCAGATGTCGCCGGCAATGCACTGTGGAACCGCGTTGAGGCTCGAACCCACAGGCGAGTAGAGATGGGTGATGCGTTCGTCGGCGTCGTGGTCCTCATGGCCCCTGTCTGCCAGGCCCCGTCCGCCGATGTGGATTGACGAATCCTCCCTCAGAGTCCCCGAAAAGACCCTGACCAAACACACCCGGCCGAGGAACGGATCTACTGTGGTCCTTACTACTTCAGCGGCGAGGCGCCCGGCGGGGTTGCATTCCAGAGGCTTCAACGAAGAACCGTCGAGTTTCATCACCGCGGGGGTGATGCGCTCCAAGGGCGATGGCAAAGCATCGGTCAACAGGGCCATGAGTTCCGGGAGGCCAAGACCGGTTTCGGCCGACGTCGGCATGACGGGAAAGAAACTGCCCCGCGCGACAGCCGTTTCAAGGTCGGCGATCAGGTCCACGAGCGGCAGTTCTTCGCCGCCAAGGTACCGGTCCATGAGGGTTTCGTCTTCGCTCTCAGCGATGATTCCTTCGATCAAAGGTCCCCTGGCTGCTTCCACGTTCGCGGTGGGCATCAGATCCTGGCCCCCAGTGCCGTGAAGAGTGCCGTGGAGGACTCCGATGAGTCCGGCGTCGCCCGCAGTCGGGAGATACAGCGGGAGGACCGACTCACCGAACGCTTCCTGGCAACGCACGACGGCGGCACTGAAGTCGGCGCGCGGATGGTCCAGTTTGCTGACTACCACCGCACGCGGCATCCGGATCTTCTCGCACTCGCCCCACAACGCCACAGTGGCACCGTCAATGCCATCAACAGCCGAAACAACAAAAAGGGCCGCGTCGGCGGCCCTCAAACCTGCGCGAAGTTCGCCGGTGAAGTCGGTGTAGCCGGGTGTGTCGACCAGATTGACCTTGATGTCGTCGACCATAATCGGGGCTACGGATAACGTGACTGACCGTTGCTGATGAATCGCTGAGGGGTCGGAGTCACTGACGGTGGTTCCTTCGCTGATGGAGCCCATCCTGGTGATGGCTCCAGTTGCCGCCAGCAACGCCTCCACCAGTGTCGTCTTGCCCGCACCCGAATGCCCCACAAGGGCCACGTTCCGGACTTTCGCTGGATCACTCGCCGCCAAGACAGTGCCGTTGTCGCCTCGCCTGGTATCCGGGGTGCCGGCTCCGGGACCCTTGGTTGTTTCGCGCGTGCCCTTCGCGGACATGGGCACCTCCTGGTGTTGAATCCCGGCACGGAGTCCGAACACCTCCAGTTCGAACCTTATAGAGGATTGGACACCCTAAGCGCCCACAGGGCAAGGCCTGCCAGCAACCAAAGCCGAACAACCGCCGTCGGGCTTCCCACTACGGTCAACCACCGGCTAAACGGTGAGCATCCCCCACAGCAACCAGGCGGACGCGAGGGAGCATCCGGTGATCACCACCGTGAACCCGGTCAACCAGACGAACGCCGGGACTCCAGTGGTGCGGCCCAGGATGAAGGCGTCCGATGCCGCCAGTCGGTCGCGGCGACGGGTGTGCACACCGGCAAGTTTGAACAGGTCCCTGACGCCGCCTACGGAAAGGGCAATTCCGAGAGCCAGGACAACGTAGTTGACGGTTGTGGGTGTGGCGAACAGGATCATGAGTTGGGCAATCGCGGCGCTCAACACCGCTACGAGGATCCCGGTGAGGTTCCTCAGGAATATCAGCGAGACCAGCAGGATCAAGGCCCCTATGGACATGGCGGCTCCGGAGCGGCCGGCGGCGAAGGCGGCAATCAAGCACAAACCAACCACGGCGGGTGCAGGGTAGCCCCAGAATCCGGACCACGCTGCCCCGAAAGGGCTCCGGCCGCTGCTGACAAGGCGGCCCGAATGGTCCAGTCCGATCCGGAGCCCATGGACAAAGCGGCCCGTCATGAGCGCGGCGTAGGCATGGCCCAGCTCGTGGACAAAGGTGACGTAGAGTCCGAACCAGCGCCAGGTGACGCGCGGGATGCTCAAAACGACGGCGCACGCGAGTATGACCAGCAGGGCTGGCAAGGGCACCGCTGTGGTGTGGGTGTCGGTGAAGCCGCGGACCACGGCGTCCCACCAGGTTTGAAGGAGGTTCACTCACAGCACCGTCGACTGAAGACGGGAATGCAGTCCGGCGATGAGGATCTCCAGGCCGAACTCGAAGGCGGCCTCGCCTCGCTCGTCCGCAGGTCCGGCTTGGGCCAAGGCATTGGTGAGGGCGGGGTACCCCTGTGCGGGTGGTGCCCAGACGACGTCCGGTGCCGCCAAGTCCAAAGCGAAGCCCAGGGCGAAGCTGTCAATGGTGGAAATTGCGGACATCACGTCCCGGCCCCGGAACCCTGCGGCTTCGAGGGCCACAGCCAGGTTCTCGTAGAGGGCCATGACCTGGGCATCTTGCACCGTCTGGAGTACCAGCAGCGGCGCGAGTTTTGGATGGCGGGCGAAGGCATCACGATAGCTCCGGACGATGGCGCGAAGCGAAGCCTCCCAATCATGCTCATCCTCCAGGACGTACGGGCTTTCCGCGATGATCCGGCCCCGCATGAGCTCAAGGATCTCCTCCCGGCCGCTGACGTGGTTGTAGATGGAGGACTGGCTGACCCCGATCCGTTTGGCCAGTTTCGGCAGGCTGAAGTCCCCTGCCTCATCCACCAGCTCCAAGGCAGCGGTGACGAGGGCGTCGATGGATATCAGCGGGACCAGCGGGCGTGCCATACGTGTGTCTCCATTCAAGGTTGTTGTTACGACTCTAGCCAGAACTTTGCGTCGAAGTATTGTGCCGCCGGTCACAAGGACCTACCATAAACGAAAGCCTTTCGCTTTATGTCTGGCTCACCTTTGAATCTTCCCTCCCCAAACACCTAGAGGATCCCCATGTCCGACCTCGAAACCCGACCTCCGGCAGCAGATGCCGGCAACGGGCTCAAAAGAAATGCCATAGGCACCGGCGGTATTGCCTTCCTGGTGATCTCCGCAGCGGCTCCCCTGACAGTGATGGCCGGCGTTGCCCCTCTCGCCATTGGCGTCGGGGGCATAGGCGCCCCCATGGGCTACATCATTGCCGGAGCAGTCCTGCTGGTTTTCGCGATCTCCTTCATGGCCATGACCAAGCACGTCAAAGCAGCCGGTGGTTTCTACACCTACATCACCTTGGCCATGGGCAAGACGGTAGGGCTGGCCTCAGCCATCCTGGCGATCGTTTCCTACAACTGCCTACAAATCGGCGTGTACGGATTGTTCGCCGTCCAAACCCAAGGCATGCTTCGCGCCCTCTTCGGCCTGGATGTTCCCTGGCCCGTAGTTGCACTGGCGGCCATCGCGGCGGTCTGGTTCCTCGGCTACCGCGGGATCGACGTCGGCGCCAAGGTACTCGGCGTCCTGCTCATCGCCGAAACCGCGATCCTGGCCATCATGGGCTTCGGAATCCTGGCACGCGGCGGCGCCCAAGGCATCAGCTTCTCCTCCTTCTCCCCTGAATACGCCTTCACTCCAGGTGTTCTTGCCATCCTGGCCATCTGCTTTGCTGCCTTCATGGGCTTCGAGTCCACCGTGCTGTACCGGCGCGAGGCCCGGAATCCGGACAAGTCCGTACCCAGGGCAACCTACATCGCGGTGGGTTTTATGTCCGTGTTCTACGCCTTCATTGTGTGGACCGTTATCCAGGCCTACGGCGATGGAAACGTGGTTGTTGCTGCCGGCGAGCTAGCCGACGGCATGTTCTTTGCCACCATCAACCAGTACGTGGGCCCTTGGGCCGAAGTAGTGATGTATGTGCTGATTGTGACCAGCGTTTATGCCTCCCAGCTTGCGTTCCACAACGCCATCAACCGCTACGTGTACATGCTCGCCAATGACGGCGTGCTCCCCGCGTTCCTCGGCAGGACCCACCCCAAGTACAAGTCCCCGCACCGTGCCGGTCAGATGCAGACCATCCTGGCCGCCGTTGTCATTATCGTCTGCGCCATCGCCGGTGCCGACCCCTACAAGCAACTGCTGATCTGGGTCAACACGCCGGGTATCTTCGGGATTGTGGCTCTGCAGGGACTGGTCGCTGTAGCAGCGATCATCTACCTTCGGCGCAACCCGGCCGCAGCCACCAACCGCATACTCATTCCTTTGAGCGTGGCCTCGGCCGTCCTACTGTTCGGTGTTGTGGCGTTGATAGCCATCAACATCGAGCTCCTCACCTTCGCCGACGCCCTGACCAACACCATCCTGCTGATGGTCGCCCCCGCTGTTTTCCTTGCAGGCCTGCTGATTGCCCGCAGACTGCGCACCACCCGCCCCCACGTCTTCGCCCGGATCGGAAGCTTCGAAACCCATGACTCCTGACCTCATCATCCTTGCCGACACCATTCACACCATGGACGAGCTACACCCTGGCCAGCCAGTCCAGGCCGTTGCCATCAGCGACGGGTTGATTGCCGCCGTCGGTAGTCGCCAGGATGCCGGCCAGTGGCAGCAAACGGACACCCAAGTGGTGGACCTTGGCAACGCGACACTCACGCCGGGATTGGTGGATTGCCATATTCACCCGGTGTTCGGCTTGGACCTGACGGTAGGCGCTGACCTCAACGGTGCCGCGACCCTAAAAGACGTCCTCACCGTATTGCGGGCAGAAGCAGGACACGACGGCGGCTGGTTGCGTGGATGGGGACTGAACCCGAACGCTTTCGGCTCAGTACAGCTGCACCGAAGTGTGCTGGACAGGGTTTCAGGCGAGCAGCCCGCGTTCATCCGCTTGTTCGACGGACATTCAGCGCTGGCAAACAGCCGAGCCCTGGAACTGGCCGGAATCCATGGCAGCTATGACTTCGACCAGGCCTCTGAGGTGGTCTGCGACGCAGACGGTGTGCCCACCGGATTATTGCTCGAAGCCGCTGCGATGGAGTTGGTCCAGCGCCATATCCCGCAAGAGTCCTTCGCCCAGCGCAAAGCGCGGCTAGGCGAGCTCTTGAGAGACTTCGCCCGTTCGGGGCTGACCGGCGGTCACATCATGGACCACAGCGAGGAATCCGCCGCACTCTTCCAGGCCTTGGAGGCCGAAGGCGAGCTTCCTTTGCGGCTCCGGTCCGCGCCCTGGTGCATGCCCGGCAGCGGCGAAGCAACTTGGAAGGAACTGGCCCGCAGTATCGGTACAGGCGGACGCCGCTGGTCCGTTGAAGCCATAAAACTGTTCGTCGATGGCACCGTGGACAACGGAACGGCCTGGCTCTACGAACCTGATGTTCATGGACAATCCACAGCGCCGTTCTGGCCGCGTCCCGAAGAATACTCCGCGGCCGTCCGCTATTTTGCCTCCCGGGGCATCCCGACTGCGACGCACGCAATCGGAGACGCCGGGGTTGATCACGTGTTGGAGGCCCTCGAATCCCTGTGCCATGTGGTCCCTGGCGATGTTCTGCGCAGAACTGTTCACAGGATTGAGCACATAGAAACCGTGCCGGATGAGCTGGTGGAGCGTTTCCGTGGCGCAGGAGTAGTGGCGAGCATGCAGCCGACCCATTGCACCCATTACTCCATGGCCGATCACAGCGACAACTGGTCAACCCGCCTTGGCACTGAGCGGGCGGGCAGGGCCTGGCGCTGCAGGGATCTTCGCGATGTGGGTGTGACGCTGGGCATCGGCTCTGACTGGCCGATCGCACCCTTCGAGCCGCTTCCGATCATCGCGGACGCCCAACTGCGCCGGCGATCGGGACATCCGGACCAGCAACCCATCGCACCATCCCAAGCCCTCACCGCGCTTCAGGCGTTGGAAGGATACACCTCCCACGCGGCCAAAGCTGCCGGGCTCTGGGATGTATCGGGCTCGATCACGGTAGGCAAGCGGGCAGACTTCACGGCGTTCGAACTCGATCCGCTGACCACGGCTCCGGATGAATTTGCGGCAAGCAGCGTTCTGGGAACGTTCGTGGACGGCGAGATTCAGTTCATGCTGGAGCGGCTCGCTTAGCGTTTCCTGGAGCGTGCTCCGGAGGCCCCGACGGAGGCTCCCGGAGCACGCGTTGGGCTACATCCTGTTCTTCGTCTTAGCCGTAGCCGGCGCAGTCCACGGGTCTTCGGGCCAGGGATGCCTGGGGTAGCGCCCACGCATCTCGGCCCGAACCTGGGAGTAAGGACCGGACCAGAACGACGCGAGATCGTCCGTGACGGCCAACGGCCTTCCTGCCGGGGATAGCAGGTGAAACAAGACTGGAACCCTGCCATCCACGAGGCGCGGCGTGCTGTCCCAACCGAAACATTCCTGAAGCTTGACCGCCACCACCGGACGGCCGCCGTCGTGATCCGCACCATCGTGATTCGCTCCGCCGCGATGCGTACTGTCCGGAACTTCGGGATAGTCGATCCGGATGCGCGAACCACTTGGCACCATCAGACGCTCCGGCACGAGGTCGTCGAGCCGAGCGGCCTCCGGCCATGGGAGCAGGCGCCTGAGGGGGTCAACAAGGTTTATGGCGCTGACGGGTGTCCCGGTTGCCATCGATTCCATCTCCGGGCCCAGCCACTCATCAAGTGTGGATAGCAGGGCAGCCTCACGGACGTCAGGCCACGGACTCCCGATTTCACGGTGCACCATGGCAAGGCGCCGGCGCAGGGAATCAGCTGCCGTTGACCAGCCGATCATGGACAATCCCGACTTTTCCAACGCTCTGGACACTGCGTGCCGCCCCGATTCCGCGCTGGGGCGAACGGGGGTGGAGGACAACACGATGGCACCCAGACTGCGTTCCAGCCTGGCCATCACCCGGCCTCGATCGAACTTTGCCTGCACTTTCTCCGTAAGAAGGCCCGGCGCAGCTTCTACGGCCAGTTCGGCTGACAATGGCGCGGCAGAACGGACCACGGCGCCGGTTCCGGCGGCATCGCGCCCCTGGGCGCGTGACACCTCGGCCACAGCAAGCCAATCATGCCCGGACAGTGAACTCCCCGAGGGAAGCCCGGCCCGCGTCCCGGACGACAGCAAGTACGTGGTGGACCCATCACCGGGTACGCGCCTGGCTATGCGGTCCGGGAAAGCCAGCGCCACCACAAAGCCGGGTGCTTCCCTTGCCGTGACATCGGCGGCCGGTTGGGGAGACCCGACCCCGGCAGCCCCGTCCCCTGACCGCATTTCCTTCTCTGCCAACGACTGCATCCGCCTGACGTCCTCGGCGAAACGACGGGAGCCGGGGTCTGATCCCGAACGCAGCGCAGTAAGCAGCTTTGTTAGGTCGGCAGCGGGTGCTCTGTGGTCACCTGCCACGAGTGCTACCGTCTCAGCGGCCGTGCGGCGCCCCACCACCGCGGCCCCGTCCAACAAGGCGCGGGCAAGCCGGGGGTCCGCAGGGATGCGGGCCAAAGTCTTACCCATGGCGGTGACCGTTCCGTCCTGTCCTACGGCGCCTAGTTCACGCAGAACCTCCACGGCGTCGGTCATGGCGACGGCAGGCGCCGCGTCCGGGAGCTTCAACCCCGAACCGCCCGGCGCACCCCAGCACGCAAGAATCAGCGCCGCGCCGGTGAGGTCTGCAACAGAGATTTCAGGGGTCTGATGTGCCGGAGCTGCGCCATAGGCCTGTTGGTCGTAGCAGCGAACCACCGTTCCTGGGCCCTGTCGCGCTGCACGGCCGGCCCGCTGATCGGCCGAGGCACGGGAACAGGAAACGGTCACGAGTCCGGACATGCCGCGGCCGGCATCCCGGCGCGGTTCCCGTGAAAGCCCCGAGTCAATGACCAAACGCACGCCGGGCACCGTGAGGGAGGATTCCGCCAAGGATGTAGACACGATGATCCGCGGTGATCCGCCAGGTCCTCGGCCAGATACCGCCCGGTCCTGGGCTTCCGGACCGATCTGGCCATGCAACTCGAGAACTTCCACGCTGTGGGGCAGCTGCATGCGAAGACGGGTGGCGACGTCGGAAACTTCCCGGGCTCCCGGGAGGAAAACCAGGGCGTCCGCCGCGGGATTCCGGCTCAGGGCAGCCGAGTAGGCAGCCGCTGCTGTGTTGGCCACATGATCGAGGAAACTCCGGGACACTCCCCTGGTATCCAGACGATGCTCCCGGGCCGGAACCCACCGGACTTCCATCGGGTACAGGGCCGAAGGGCAGTCGACCACCGGAGCCGGCACACCGCCGTCGGGGTCCCCGCCCGCTCCCAATAGTGCTGCAAAGCGCGGTGCGTCGAGAGTTGCCGACATCGCCACCAGGGTCAGGTCACCGCGCAGCTCCCGGACCTCCGCGAGCATACCCACCAGGAGATCCGTTTCCAGGCCGCGTTCGTGGACTTCGTCCAGGACCACGGCGTGCACGTCCTCAAGTCCGGGGTCAGCCAGAAGCCGCCGCAGGAGAATGCCCGGCGTGACGAATTCCACCACGGTGTCTTTGCTGACCTTGCTTTCACCCCGGACTGTGTAGCCCACTCTGTCACCGAGGCGGCTTCCGTCCAACGAGGCCAGGCGGCGTGCGGCTGAGCGGGCTGCCACACGGCGCGGTTGGGTCACGACAACGCGTGGCTGGCCAGGGTTCTGTTCGGACACGAGATTGGCGAGCAACGGCGGGACCAGGGTGGTTTTACCTGTGCCCGGAGGTGCCTGAACCACGGCGATGCCTCCAACCATTACCGCTCCCCCAAACGCCGCCTTTCGCCCACGGAGAGCGCCGGCGTCGGCCTGGATTGTCAGGGCCGCCGTGAGGTCAGCGAGGGACTTAGCAAAAGCCAGCCCCGTGCCGATGGTGTCCAGTCTGAAAGTCACCAGACCATTGTCCCTGCTGCGGGAACCGGAAAGGCCATGCCCGTCAAGGGGCATGGCCTTTCTCATGGTGCGGCGCCTCTATGGTGCGGCACCTTTATGGTGCAGCGACTCTAGCCGATAGTGGAGGCGTCAATGACAAAGCGGTAGCGGACGTCCGAGGCAAGGACGCGCTCGTAAGCGTCGTTGATCTTGCTGGCCGGGATGACCTCGATCTCTGCGCCGAGGCCGTGCTCCGCGCAGAAGTTCAACATTTCCTGAGTTTCGCGGATACCACCGATTGCGGAACCGGCAAAGCGTCGACGACCCGTGATCAGCGAGAAAACGTTGACGGGCAGGGGTTCGGCCGGTGCGCCAACGTTGACCAACGTGCCGTCGAGAGTCAGCAACTGCAGGTACGCGCTGATGTCGATGGAGGCGCTCACGGTGTTGATGATGAGGTCGAAGGTGCCCGCAAGTTCCTCGAACGTGGAGGGATCGCTGGTGGCGTAGTAGTGGTCGGCGCCGAGCTTCAAGCCGTCTTCCATCTTCTTCAGCGACTGCGACAGCACGGTGACCTCAGCACCCATGGCGTCGGCAATCTTCACTGCCATGTGGCCGAGTCCACCTAGACCCACCACGGCAACCTTCTTGCCGGGGCCGGCACCCCAGTGGTGCAGGGGCGAGTAGGTGGTGATGCCGGCGCACAACAGCGGAGCGGCGACGTCAAGGTCCAAACCTTCCGGAATGGTGACCACGAAGTCTTCATTCACCACGACGTTGCTGGAGTAGCCGCCCTGGGTGATGGTGCCGTCACGGTCAACAGCACCGTAGGTGCCCACATTGCCCTTGAGGCAATACTGTTCCTCTCCGGCCAGGCAGTTCTTGCACTCCTTGCAGGAGTTCACCATGCAGCCGACGCCAACACGGTCACCCACCTTGTGCTTGGTGACGTCCGAGCCGACCTCGGTGACAATTCCGGCGATTTCGTGACCAGGGGCCAGAGGGTACTGCTGCGGGCCCCAGTCACCGCGGACCGTGTGGATGTCAGAGTGGCAGATACCCGCAAACTTGATGTCGATGTGGACGTCGTTGGGGCCGACCTCGCGACGTTCAATGGTGGTCAGGGTCAGGTCGCCCGTGGCCGAGGGGGCAGCGTAAGCGTTAGCGGTAGGCATGTTTCTCCTGCGTGGTTCACTTTGTTGGATATCTCTATCTAACCCTGATTCCCTGAGAGGAAGGAGTCACTGCTGTTAGGGGTAATGACAGGGACTCCCTCAGCGGGCCAAAGGATTTACCGTTGAAGCATGGACAATCGGACCGAGACGCGCGACTTCCTCTCCACCCGGAGGGCGAAGATCGCACCCGAGCAAGCGGGTCTGACCGTCTATGGCGGCAACCGCCGTGTACCGGGCCTACGTCGCGGCGAGGTGGCCATGCTGGCCGGCGTAAGCGTGGAGTACTACACCCGACTTGAGCGGGGAAATCTCGCGGGGGTCTCGGAGAGCGTGCTGGAATCCCTGGCGAACGCACTCCAACTCGACGACGCCGAACGAGCCCACCTCTACGATCTCGCCCGGGCGGCGAGCGACGGCGGCAAGTCCCGCCGTCGACCGGTCCGGAAGCAGGCCATCCGGCCGGGCGTACAACTCACCTTGGATGCGATTAGCGGCTCGCCCGCTTTCATCCGCAACGGTCGCTTGGACCTCTTGGCAACGAACGCCCTCGGCCGGGCTTTGTATGCCGATATTTACGACAGCCCCTCCGGACCACCAAACCATGCACGATTCCTGTTCCTGGACCCTCGCAGCCACGATTTCTACACGGATTGGGAACGTGCCGCCAACGACACCGTGGCAATTATGCGGACCGAAGCCGGCAAGGATCCCTACGACCGCGGCCTCAGCGACCTGGTGGGCGAGCTTTCCACCCGCAGCGAGGAGTTCCGGGTCCGCTGGGCAGCGCACAATGTCCGCCAGCACTACACAGGGAAGAAGCATTTCCGCCACCGGATAGTGGGCGACCTTCACTTGCTCTACGAAGCCCTCGACCTGTCTGCCGACGCCGGCATGACCTTGACGGTTTACAACGCCGAGCCCGGCACCGGCACGGACGACGCTTTGAAATTGCTGGCAAGCTGGGCAGCGACGACTCTCAATGGCACTGATAACTCGGGGCTTGTCCGGGACATTCACTAGAAGTGAATGGATCACTGACAAGAAGTGTGGACATCCGGAGGGATCGAGGCTGATCGTTTACCGACGCCGCATTGACCGCCCTCCTGTAGCCGCGAATAATGGGGGAAGCGCTTTCCAGCTTCGCCCCACCATGGAGACATCAACGTGAATCCTCAGCACGGCCTCAACTATGACTACTCACCGTGGACCTTCTGGAGTTCTGCTTCGGAAGCTGAACGCCAGGCGCAGGACGCCCACCACAAACGTTTGGTTAAACGTGCTGGAGCTAAAATTGGCGAGCGGGCCTTCCTGTCTCCCTTGGCGAACGTGGATCCCGACACGCTCTCCATCGGTGCTGATTCTTTCATCGCGGCCTACGCTTACATCACAGGCGCCATCACCCTGGGCGATGATTGCACCGTCAATGCTTTCAGCGTAGTCAGAGGCAACGTCACCATGGGCGACGGCGTGCGGATCGGTGCCCACACGTCCATCCTCGGTTTCAACCACTCCATGGATGCTTCCGAGCCTGTGTTTAAGCAGCCACTCACGAGTAAGGGCATCACCATAGGGGACGATGTCTGGATCGGTTCGAATGTTGTGGTTCTTGACGGCGTTACTGTGGGCTCGCACGCAGTGCTGGCCGCAGGAGCGGTGGTAACCAAGGATGTGCCGGAATGGTCGATTGTGGGTGGAAACCCTGCGCGCCGGATCAGGGACCGGCGAGAGGCAACAATCCCGGCTACGGCTGTTGAGGCGCCGTCCGACGACGCCTTGATGGCTGAGCTGGCTGCCTTCGCCAACGCTGCACGCGCCGATGCATCAGCCCTTCTTGGGCGGAGTTGGACCTCTGAAGCAGGCGGCGCTTACCGCGACCAGCCAGGTGCTGAGCCGACCGTCAGGGCCCATTGCGACGCGATTGAAATCGCGGACTTGCTGCTGGGTTCTGTCCCTCCGCAACTGTCACGGGACGAACACATGGCGCGGCTCCGGAAGCTCCAAGATCCCGTCACGGGCCTGGTTCCAGAGTTCGGGTCCGACGTCTACGGGGATTCAACAATCACCTTCGGCGCCGGTCCTGCCACCTACCATGTGCTTTCTGTCGGTTATGCCCTGGACCTCATCGGAAGTCGCTTCGAGCATCCGATCCACGCCATAGCTGACATGGATCCGGCCGCGGTAAGGTCTTCCCTGGATACTCTCCCGTGGCGTAACGAAGCATGGGGATCCGGTGCTTGGGTGGACGCATGGGGGACGGCTGCGTATTGGAACCTCGCGCAATCCCATCCCAATGCCACGGGTTCCCTCGAGGCTCTCTTCGGTTGGTTGCTGACTAGGGTCAGTTCCGCCTCGGGAACATGGGTCACCCCAACGGACGACAATCGATTGGAGGTAGTCAACGGTTACTACCGACTGACGCGCGGCACCTTCGCCCAATTCGGCGTACCGATTCCTCACGTTGAGCGGCTGGTAGACACTGTTCTGGAGCACGCCGCGGACCCACGATACTTCTCCCCCGGCCGGCAGAACGCCTGCAACGTCCTGGACGTGGTGCACCCACTGTGGCTGGCGTTCCAGCACACCACGCACCGCCGGGAGGATGCCAGGAATTGGGCACGAACTCAGCTCAGCCAGGCACTTGAACGGTGGGTGCCCGGCGAGGGGATGGCCTTCAGCGCTGAACCCTCAACCGGTGACAGAAACGTCCCCACGCTGCAGGGCACGGAGATGTGGCTGGCAATCATCTGGTACCTGGCCGACCTTCTTGGCTGCGCTGCAGCGCTCGGATATCGGCCCCGGGGCGTCCATCGACCTGAACCTGCCCTTTCGCTGCCGACCCTATAGGCATCTCATCACCATGTTTTCCGCGATCGGCTACCCAACGAGGACCTCTGGTGTGAGCAGTGGTGGGGTTTTCCACATAGCGTCGATTGGGTCTGATGGTGGTGAAGCCTTCGTGACAGGGTTGGGTTATGGAAGGCATTGGGCAGGTCGTGGCGCGGCGGGACGGTTCCCCCGGCGCCAGTGAGGTGCCTGGAATTGGCTCCCCCGTTTCCTCGGACATGCTTTCCCGGCCATCGGTGCGCAAGCCCCCGACGGCGGCAGGACCCGCCGCTGATCCCTCTTGGAACGCTGGGCTGCTTCTTGGATTCGAATCGTTGCATGGGCTTGGGGAACCAGGGCCGGAAGAAGTGCCCCCGTTGTTGCTCAAGCAGCCGTCCGAGCGCGGGGAATCCACCCCGACAGAAGAACCAGTGCTTG
>NZ_SDXQ01000039.1:0-194893 GCF_006964045.1 Arthrobacter sp. TS-15
CATAAACCCAACCCACAACAGCCCCACGCCAGCGACACAGTCCCGCGCCCGTGGACACATTCCCGCGCTGCGTCGCAGCCCGGCGCCCGTCGGCAGAACCGGGCGTTGGGCGACACATCCGGCGCTGCACACCCCGGCGGTCACTGCACAGCTCCGCGCCCGTTGGTACATACCCGCGCTGGCGGCGCAGCCCGACAAAACTCGGCGTCGGGTCCACCCGGTTCCGCGCGCAGTGCGTGCCCCTGCCCCGTCGTTACAGGGGCCAGAGCAAAGGGCCGGCCGTACTAGTGTGAGGCCTCGTTCAACATGCCGTCTCCGTCGGGGTCGGAAAGGGAGGTTCACCAGTACCGAAACAGCTTTGCTGCCTCTTATGCGCCAGTGCGGAACTGCCAGGTTGAGGTCCGCTCAGACACCACGACCGCATCTTGTAAAAGAATAAGGGCCTGAGCACGGCTCAATACCGTGTCCAGGCCCTCGCTTCCTGGTATCCCTGCCTACTGGGCAAGTCCTGCTTTCGGGGTCCAGTTCATATCCGAATCCAGTTCATATCCGAGTCCGGTTCATATCCTGGGACCCCTTGGCCGAGATCTCCTTCTCTGTGACGTTAGCGGCCACCTCCTCCGATAACCCCGGCTTCGACTGCTTTGGTTACTGCGTCAGCTTCGGCTTGCGTCAGCTTGCCGTCAGTGACCGCTTTGTCGAGCTTGGTCTTCAGGGCGGCGGAACGTTCTGCCTGGCCTGCTGCGCGGATCTCTTCCAGGGCTGTGGTGACCTTGGATTCGTCAACAGCCAGCGATTCGGCGAGCGACTTCGCCAGCGCGGCGTCCTGTGCTGCGCGGTCCGGCTTGGTTCCTTCCGCTCCTTCTGCAGGAGGCGTGGTGGGCTTGTTCGCCTCACGGAACGCTTTCAAGGCTTCAGTGACTTTGGCTTCGTCCACGCCGAGCTTTGTGGCCAGTTCCGCGGCGATCTGGCCGCCGTCCCGCCCGTGTCCGTGACCGCCGGGCCTACCACCGCGATCTGACGGGGTGGTGGCGTCCGCGGATGACGTGGCACTGGGCGATGGTGTGGTGGCAGCTGTAGCGATGCTGGTTGCACCCAATCCTGCCCCCAGCGCCAGAGCTCCGGCCGCAAGTCCCAGTGTGATTCTCTTGGTTTTCGACATATGCCTCTCCTCAATGAGCCGTTGGTACGGCTTGTGTCTGAGGGACGGTCAATGGTTCCGTCCTCTTAACACGATGGGAGACCCACCACAGTCCAGGCTGTTCTGAACCTGTCATTCGGCTGTGAAAGTGAACGGGAGTCTGTGAGGGTTGCACCCAACGGACTTGCCCCTATCGGACGTTGCTCCTATGGGATATTGCCCTTATCGGAAACGGTCCAGAGCGTCCAGCAGTCTCTTGACCGATCCACCCAGGTTCCATTCTGTGGCCAACTGCTCAAGTTCTGTCCGCGCGTCTCCTGTGACGGGGCGCAGCTCAGCGCCAGCGTCTCGAAGTGTCGGGACGTCCAAATCACGCACAACATTCACGACGGCGGGCGCCACCTTGAGATAGTCAGCCGCCGCGGACAGCTTGGCCCGCACGGTAGCCGACAAACCGCCGTCGGGAGCTTCCGCAGCCTCAAGCAGTCCCTCCAGCGACCCATGGGCAGCAAGCAGCGACGCAGCCGTCTTTTCGCCGATGCCTGCGACGCCGGGGAGGCCGTCGGAGGCATCGCCGCGAAGTGTTGCGAAGTCGGCGTACTGCTGGGGCAGGACACGGTACTTGCCCACCACGACGACTTCGGTGAGAACTTCCAGGTTCTTCATACCGCGTGCTGTGTAAATGACGCGGACCTCTCGGTCATCATCGACAAGCTGGAAGAGGTCCCGGTCACCGGTGACCACGTCCGTCGGGATGGTTGCGTGGCTCGCGTAGGTTCCCATGACGTCGTCGGCCTCGTGTTGGTCGACGCCCACAACGGCGATCCCGGCGAGGTCCAGGACGTGTCGGATCATCGGGATTTGTGCCTCAAGAGGGTCCGGAACAACCTCCACATCCGGACCGTTGGGCACAATCTCCGCCACCCTGTGCTGCTTGTAGCTGGGGATGAGGTCCACGCGCCATTGCGGACGCCAATCATTGTCCCAACAGGCCACCAAGTGCGTGGCTTCGTAGTCGGTAGTGAGGCGGGCAATCATGTCCATCAATCCCCGCACTGCGTTCACAGGCGTCCCATCGGCTCGGCGAATGGAATCTGGCACGCCGTAGAAGGCACGGAAATACAAAGAGGCAGTGTCCAAGAGCATCAGTCGCGGCATACCTGATCCTGACATGCCCGTGACCTGATGCGCAGGAGGCAGCACGAGGTTCTGGCAGAAGAGACGCCAGGGACTTGAACCGGGATGTGAGCCGCATTACGATTATGTGAGCGATAATAGAACAGGTTGTTCTATTATCGAACACCATGCTCTGTTATTGCCCACAAAGAAGTGAGGAAAGCCCGTGCAGTTTCATCACCACGGTTACGTATCCGGTGACCCGCGAGTTGAGCCGGCCGCCGGCGTAGGGATCGATCGTCCCGCCGAGCTTCCTGACGAGGTGGATGTTTTGATTGTGGGCACTGGCCCCGCGGGTATGCTCACGGCGGCGCAGCTCTCCCAGTTCCCGAACATCACTACGCGCATTATTGAGCGCCGTCCAGGGCGTTTGGCCATCGGTCAGGCGGACGGCATCCAGGCCCGCAGCGTAGAGACGTTCCAAGCGTTCGGATTTGCCGAGCGAATTATCGCGGAGGCCTACCGCATCACGGAGATGGCGTTCTGGAAACCGGACCCGGCCGATCACTCCCGCATTGTCCGGGCTGCCCGGGCCGTGGATGACCCGGCAGGGATCAGCGAGTTCCCGCACTTGATCGTGAACCAAGCCCGTGTCCTGGATTACTTCGCGGAGTTCATGGCCAACTCCCCCACACGAATGAAGCCCGACTATGGCTATGAGTTTCAGGGCCTCAACGTCACCAGCAAAGGTGATCACCCGG
Source organism: Arthrobacter sp. TS-15 (assembly GCF_006964045.1). Taxonomy (NCBI): domain Bacteria; kingdom Bacillati; phylum Actinomycetota; class Actinomycetes; order Micrococcales; family Micrococcaceae; genus Arthrobacter; species Arthrobacter sp. TS-15. Next base: position 3,019 of record NZ_SDXQ01000039.1, read on the forward strand.
TTGAGGTGACCTTGGGTCACACCTCAGGACCCAATGAAGGCCAGGAACGGGTCATCCGTGCCAAGTATGTTGTGGGTGCTGACGGTGCCCGCAGCAAGGTCCGTGAGTCGATCGGATGTCACCTGGCCGGCGATCAGGCGAACCATGCATGGGGTGTCATGGATGTGCTGGCAGTGACGGATTTCCCGGACATCCGCACCAAGTGCGCCATCCAGTCCGGCTCCGGTGGCAGCATCCTGCTGATCCCGCGCGAGGGCGGGCACCTGTTCCGCATGTATGTGGACCTGGGCGAAGTCAACCCTGAGGACAAGGGTGCAGTGCGAAAGACCACCATTGAGCAGATCATTCAGAAAGCTAATGACATCCTCCACCCGTACACTCTTGACGTCCGTAACGTCGCTTGGCATAGCGTTTACGAGGTAGGTCATCGGCTCACGGACAGGTTCGACGACGTTCTGCCGGAGGACCGCGGTACCCGCACCCCGAGGGTGTTCATCACCGGAGATGCGTGTCACACCCACAGTGCCAAAGCCGGGCAAGGCATGAACGTGTCCATGCAGGACGGCTTCAACATCGGCTGGAAACTCGGCCACGTCCTGGAAGGCCGCAGCCCCGAATCTCTTTTGGACACCTACTCGGCTGAACGGCAAGTGGTGGCGAAGAACCTCATTGACTTCGACAAGCAGTGGTCAACGCTGATGGCCAAGAAACCCGAGGAATTCGAAGACCCGGCGGAACTGGAAACCTTTTACACCAGCACTGCCGAGTTCCCTGCCGGTTTCATGACCCAATACGCGCCCTCGATGGTGGTTGCCGACGCACGGTACCAGGACCTTGCCACCGGCTTCCCCGTAGGAAAGCGCTTCAAATCAGCGCCCGTCCTTCGGGTCTGCGACACCAACCCCATGCACCTGGGCCACCACGCCAAAGCGGACGGCCGGTGGCGCATCTACGTTTTCGCCGACACCGCAGAGGCAGGAGCGCCGGGCCCGGTCGCTGACTTTGCCGAGTGGATCGCGAACTCGCCTGCTTCGCCGCTGGCCGCGACGCCGTCGGACGCTGACCGCGACGCCTGGTTCGACGTGAAGGTGGTCTACCAGCAGGACCACACCAAGGTGGACATCAATGCGGTACCCGCGGCCTTTAAGCCTACTGTTGGACCCTTCAGGCTGACCTACCTCGAAAAGGTGTTCGGCACCGACCCCAACAACGACATCTTCGAGCTGCGTGGCCTCAGCCGTGACGGAGTGGTGGTTGTGGTCCGCCCTGATCAGTACGTCGCCAACGTCCTGCCCCTGACCGCGACCAGCGAACTCGGTGAATTCTTCGCATCGCTTTTAGCCGTGGAGCGGAGTAAAGGTGTCCGAACCGAGCCGGGTTTGGTCAGTAACCAGGCCTAGCGAGCGAAGGGCAGTGCCGGGGAGCCGAGTGCCGGCTTCCCGGCAGTTCCAACGCCACACCCTCACCGCTGTTCTATAGTGTCGGAGCCGTCGGGCAGAATGTGAGGCATGGGGCGTTGGAGCGAAGAGACAGTCATTAACGCGGCCCCGGACTCCTCCTCACTGGCAGCAGCACGGAAGCTTGCGCATCCGGGTCCGTGGACGGACTGCGGCAGCAACGACGACCTTGTGTGGGGTAAGTGCCAAGGCAGCGGAAAAACGCCATACCAAGTGAGCGTAGACATTGTGGCGCCCGCCTACCGGTGCTCGTGTCCCAGCCGAAAATTCCCGTGCAAACATGCCTTGGCTCTGCTCCTGCTCTGGGCACGGGGCGAGGCGGCAGAGGCGGGAGCCGAGACCGCTGATTTCGCTAAGGAGTGGGCAGACCAACGGGCTGTTCGCGCCACGGTCAAAGAACGCCGGAATGCGGTGCAGCCCGCCGATCCGGAAGCGCAGGCAAAGCGTCTCACCGCCAGACTCGCCCTGATGGACGCGGGGGTCGACGATTTTTCGCGCTGGCTGACGGACCTTGTCCGCACTGGACTTGCCGCTGCCCGCAACCAGCCCTATTCATGGTGGGATGCCGTTGCAGCACGTTTGGTGGACTCCCAGCTTCCTGGTCTGGCCGAACAGGTACGGGACATGGCTTCCCAAGTCCACGGCAGGACCGACTGGGCTGACCATCTTCTACGCCACGCGGGCCGTTGGTGGGCCTTAACCAAGGCATGGTCAGGCAGGGACAACCTCACGCCGGAAGAATTCGCGGACGTCAAGGCTGCCCTCGGGTGGGCCACGGCGTCTGCCGATGTACAGGGCACTGAATCGCTGCCGGGTCCTTGGCTGGTTCTGGGAGCGCACCGGAGCGATGACGGACGCCTGCAGCAACAACGAACGTGGATACAAGGCCCGGACGGAACGGTAGTAGTGCTCCTCGATTTCGCCGCGCAGGGCCAAGGTTTGGCGGCGCCGCAACTTGCCGGGGCTCTGCTTGATGTCACAGTTGCCCGTTACCCCGGAACAACACCGCAGCGCGGGATGTTCACGGGCCCTGTCACTCCCTTGGACGTGGCTTCAAGCCTCGGCACGGGGCACAGTATTGTGCAAGCCCTTGAGCACGAGTCTGCCGCTGTTGCCCGTTCACCGTGGCGGACCAGGATTCCCGTGCTTTTGGAGGAAGTCACGGTCAATTCCGAGGGAACCGGGTGGCTGCACGATCCGCACGGCGACGCACTCCCATTGGTGGACGCCCCGCTCGACTCGTTGCTGGCACTGACCGGTGGCCATGCTGCCAGTATTTTTGGTGAACTGGAAGATGGTCGAGTGCGTCCCCTGACCGTGGTGGTTGACGGAAGGGTGGTGACCCCATGATGTGGTTGGCGGAGCTGCGAACAGCAGCGCTGGTGGGTACCGGACGGCACGACGCCCCCCAACCGCCCGCCGAGCTGGGATTTCAAGCACCCGATGGACTGAGCCGGGAGGAATCCCTGTTGGATCAGGCCGCGCTGGCTGACATTGTGACCCGGGCGACGCGGACAGCCTCTGCCGCCTCCAGTGCAGGATTTCCTTCACCGGCGCCTGCTGACGCAGTGCCACAAGCCAGCGGAGAGGCCGCACGGCTGTTGGAACTTTTGCTGACCCAGGCACCTGTGGGTCCTGGCCTGAGGACCCAGCTGGTAGTGGATTGGCTGACGTTGGCTGAAGAAGCACGACGACGGGTCCCCCACCGGCTGCTGCCGGCGTTACTGACGTTGGCTGAGACTCAGTCCATTGTCTTCAGGCGTATGGAACCGGCAATTGGAACCCGCGGCCGGTGGATGCAGGAGATCAAAGGCCAGCCTTCTCAAGAGCCCGCAACCCAAAGTACTGGCCTCCGCGGCTCTGATGCTGCGGCAGGCTACGGACCGCTGAGAGGCCGTGATCCAGCAGCTGCACGCATACAACTTAGCGAGTGTTGGACGTCGCTCAGCGCCCGGGAACGGGCAGGCAATCTGGCGTTGTTCGCCGGAAACCTCCATGACAACGACGAAGCTCTGCTGGAGAAGGCCTTGGACGACAAAGCAAAAGGCGTACGGGACGTGGCACTCCGGCTCCTGGACCAGCTTCCCGGAAGTGCGCGTGCTGCTCGGATGGCCGCCAGGCTGAAGCCTTTGCTGCAGCTCAAAGGGCTCCTGAGCAAACGGCTGGAGATAGACCTCCCCCCGGACCCTGACAAGGAGGCTCTGCGGGACGGCGTTCCAGCGGACCCACGCAAGGGCGAACCGGACCGGATGGCACGGTTGGAGGCCATCGTCAGAGGGGCACCGCTGGACGTGTGGACGTCGGTAACAGGCCGTAACCGCCCGGCTACCGTTGCGCTGCTGCAGGACGAGCCCCGCGTCCTGAACGCGATGATCGCTGCAACTGCCGCCCGCAACGATGTTGAATGGGCCCGTGCGCTTCTTGGGGTCCTGACAGACAGGAGGCTGCTCGATTGCCTCCCTCCCGATGAGCGGGCACATTGGCTCGAGCGCCACGTCCGGGAAAGCAGTGACGAGCCACTGACACTGGCTCCACTCCTGCAAGACCTGCCGCAGCCGTGGTCCGTGCCGTTGGCAGAGGCGGTATTGACAGTGATTTCCGGCAAGGATGGGGGCCGTCTGGCCGTCATCCTGTCCGAAGGCCTGCCTACCGCGCTTCCACCGGAGGTCACCGAGCGTTGCCGGCAGCTTTTGGCACAGACTGACAAAGACGCTTCCCGGCGCCGTGTGCTGCGCGACGCTGTCCAATACCAATCATTCAAACAATCCCTGACGGAGGCTTTCCGATGACCGATACCCAGAACGCCACGGAGGTTCTTCGCGCGCACGCCGAAAACGCGTACGCCGATGAACTCAGCGCTTTGGACGCTGTTGACGACCGCCCCCGCCCACCCAGCTGGCGGCTCTCTCCCTGGGCTGTCACCACCTATATCCTGGGGGGTACGTTGGCCAACGGTGTTCAGATCAGCCCAAAGTATCTTGGCTCGGAACGCCTGGTGGAAATCGCCGTGGCGTCACTGGCCACAGACCGGGCCCTGCTGTTGCTGGGTGTGCCGGGAACCGCGAAGACCTGGCTTGGTGAACACCTCGCCGCAGCCATCTCCGGTTCATCCACGCTGGTAGTGCAGGGCACTGCGGGTACCCCTGAAGAGGCTCTGCGGTACGGCTGGAACTATGCCCGGTTGCTGGCCGATGGCCCGTCCCGCGCCGCCATGGTTGCCGGCCCGGTGATGCGCGCCATGGAGACCGGAAGCCTTGTGCGGGTTGAAGAACTGACCCGTATTCCTTCCGACGTGCAGGACTCCCTCATCACTATTCTCAGCGAGAAAACGTTGCCCATTCCTGAGCTCAACGAGGAAGTCCAGGCACGGAAGGGCTTCAACGTGATCGCCACCGCGAACAACCGCGATAAAGGCGTCAACGATCTCTCGTCCGCCCTTCGCCGCCGGTTCAACACGGTGATCCTGCCGCTCCCGGACAGCATCGACCAGGAGGTGGAGATCGTGACCACCCGTGTTCGTAGCTTGGGAGAGTCATTGGAGCTGCCCGCCGATTTGGCTGCACTTTCCGAGATCCGCCGAGTGGTTACCGTCATGCGCGAACTTCGGTCGGGGGTGACCCAGGACCAGCGGACCACCATCAAGTCCCCATCTGCCACATTGTCTACAGCAGAGGCCATTTCCGTGATGACCAATGGGTTGTCCCTGGCAGCACACTTCGGTGATGGCACGGTCCGGGCAGAGGATGTAGCCGCCAGTCTGGTGGGCGCGGTGATCAAGGACCCTGTGCAGGACCGTGTGATCTGGCAGGAATATCTGGAGACCGTTGTGCGGAACCGGCCTGACTGGAAAGACCTGTACCGGGCCTGCCGCGACCTCGAATCGTCCAACTGAAAGATGACAGACGTCCACGTTCTGGGGATCCGGCACCATGGTCCGGGCTCGGCCCATTCCGTCGCGGAAGCCCTTGCGACCCTTCGGCCTGATGTGGTGCTGGTGGAAGGGCCACCGGAGCTTGACCAGGTCATCCCGCTGATCACGGACCCGGACATGCTTCCCCCGGTCGCAGGCCTGATCTATGCGGTGGATGAGCCTCGCCTGGCGTCCTTCTACCCCATGGCCGCGTTCTCGCCCGAGTGGGTGGCAATCCGCTGGGCCTTGTCCACGGGTAAGCCCGTGCGTGCCATTGACCTGCCCGCCGCCCACACGTTCGCGCTCCGAGCAGCAGAGGAACGAGCAGCAGAGGAAGGAGCCGCACAGGAACGAACCGCACAGGAACGAACCGCACAGGAGCCAGCCTCGGCGGCTTCGGAGAAGGAAAAACCATTAGTTGCCACTTCCGACGACGGCGGCGAATATGCCGCCGTCGACGGTAAGCCTTCGGATGACATGGAGAACCCCCCGGCCGCCCCGCAGCAGGCGTACAGACCCGATGCGATTGGCATGTTGGCCGAAGCTGCGGGCTACAGCGACGCGGAACGATGGTGGGAAGACTCCGTGGAGCACCGCAACACGGACCCCGTTGAGCGCTTTGAAGCTCTCATCGAGGCGATCACGGAAATCCGGGCCATGGATCAGCGTCCCGCGGACCATCCTGACGTGCTGGAGAATAACCGCCGGGAAGCTGCCATGCGACGCTTCCTGCGGGCAGCCATGCGCGAAGGGCATGAACGCATCGCCGTGGTGTGCGGCGCCTATCACGCACCGGCCTTAGTGCCGTCGGGGTTCCCTTCGGTTTCCGCCGACAACAAAGTCCTCGCCGGTTTGCCGAAGGCCAAAGTGGCTGTCACGTGGGTTCCCTGGACATCGAACAGGCTTAGCTTGGCCAGCGGATACGGAGCAGGGGTCACTGCCCCGGGCTGGTACCAACACCTGTTCGCGCATTGGATGGCCAAGGACCCCGGGCAGGATGTTGCCACCACGTGGCTGGTCCGGGTAGCCCATGCGCTGCGTAAAGAGAATCTGGATGCATCCACGGCGTCCGTGGTGGAGGCCAGCAGGATGGCTACTGCGTTGGCAGCTGTTCGTGGGCGGCCCACCCCTGGCTTGCCGGAGCTGGACGATGCCGCGCAGACAGTCCTGTGCGATGGTTCGCCGCTGCCGCTGGCCTTGGTTCATCGCGAATTGACTGTTGGTCGCGAGCTAGGGAACGTCCCGGACTCCGTGCCCACCCTACCGTTGGCAGCGGACCTCGCCGCTACCCAGCGAAAGCTGCGCATGAAACCCAGTGCCATGGAAGAGGTCATGGTCCTGGACCTGCGCAAGCCGAACCAGTTGGCCCGTTCGGTCCTCCTGCACCGCCTGGAACTGCTGGGTGTGGCCTGGGGTCAGCTGACGGACGCCGGCAGGACTTCCGGCACCTTCAAAGAAGCATGGACCTTGCTGTGGAAACCAGAGTTGGCTGTCTCCTTGGTGGAAGCGAGCCGTTATGGCACCACTGTCGCCTCAGCCGCTGCTGCTTTTGTCTCTGAACAGGCGCAGGCAGCCGAAGGCCTGCCGGTTCTCAGCAGCTTGCTGGAAAGCTGTCTGCTGGCCGAGCTACCCGACGGAATTGCCGGCGTCGTGTCCGCTTTGGCTGAACGCACCGCCCTGCAGCAGGACGTTGCTCCCCTCTTGGAAACCATCGCGCCGTTGGCCCGCACATGCCGGTACGGCAACGTCCGTGGAGTAGACGTCAGTGATGTGGGGAAAATTCTGCAAGCCACGGTGATTCGCTCGTGCGTTGGACTGCCCACCGCCTGCGCCGGCCTTGATGATGAGGCCGCGGGTGTGATGCGCCGCGCGATCGACTCTGCACAGAATGGCTTGAGCTTACTGCCGGAACTGCCACTGGATGACTGGCATACGGCCCTCTCATCCGTGGCCAACTCTGACTCGATCCATGGCTCGGTGGCGGGCCGGGCCACCAGGCTCCTGTTGGATGCGGGCCTGGTGGAAGGAGACGACGTAGCATCACGCCTTAGCCGGCGCTTATCGATCGCTACCCCAGCCTCGGAAGCCGCAGCCTGGTTGGACGGCCTGCTGTCCGGCGACGCCACCTTGCTCATCCATGATCGGCGGCTTCTGCAGATCGTTGATGAGTGGGTGGAAGGAGTGCACGATGACGTTTTCGAGGACGTCTTGCCCTTGATCCGGCGGACTTTTTCCGCCTTCAGCAGGCCTGAGCGGCGCGAAATCGGCGAACAGTTAAGCCGGGTCGGTTCTACCGGCTACGCAGCAGACTCCTCTCCCATTGACCTGTTCGACGCCGGCCCTGCGCTGCAAACCATGGCAAGAATTCTGGGATGGAAGGCAATCGCATGAGCAACGATGCAGCTGTGACAGGTGACTCTGGCGCGCTGGAGGATTCCGCCGGGCCCGGGCGTGACCGGTTGAGCCGTTGGCGTTTGGTGCTGGGCGGGCATGATGCTGACGGCATCTCAACCGAGGAAGGGGTGCCGGTTCAACTGTCGGACGATGATGTCCGCCGTGATGAGGCCTTGGAAGAGCTCTATGGTGGCGGGTCGGCCCGGCGCGGAGGTCTAGGCTCGTCCAGTCCGCGGGTGGCCCGATGGCTTGGCGACATCCGCGGCTATTTTCCCTCCTCGGTGGTCCAGGTGATGCAGGCCGATGCCATGGACAGACTCGGCTTGAGGCAGTTGCTTCTGGAACCGGAAATGTTGCGAACTGTCCAACCGGACATCGGTTTGGTGAGCACCTTGGTGGGCCTGGGGCGGGTGATTCCGGAGGAGTCCCGGGAGACAGCCAGATCGGTCATTCGGCAGGTCACCAAAGAGCTGGAAGAACGGCTGCGCGCCAAAACAATTCAGGCAGTCTCCGGGGCGCTCAACCGTTCAGCACGGACCCGCCGTCCACGGCATAGGGATATCGACTGGAACAGGACCATTGCCGCCAACCTTAAGCACTATCAACCCGAGTACCGGACGGTGGTGCCCGAGCGGCTCCATGGACACGCACGGCGCAGCACCGAAATTCAGCGCGAGATCATTCTGTGCATTGACCAATCAGGCTCCATGGCCGAATCAGTGGTGTACTCCAGCGTCTTTGGAGCGGTCCTCAGTTCACTTAAGTCAGTAAGCACCCGGTTGGTGGTCTTTGACACCGAAGTGGTGGATCTGACCGAAGACCTGGACGATCCAGTGGACGTGCTGTTCGGCGTGCAACTGGGCGGTGGCACGGACATCAACCGGGCCCTCGCCTATTGCCAGGACCAGATCACCAAACCCGCCGAGACCATCCTTGTGCTCATCAGCGACCTCTACGAAGGTGGAATAGCGGAAGAGATGCTGCGTCGTGCCGCTTCCATTGTGGGTGGCGGGACCACCATGATCGCCCTGCTGGCTTTGAGCGACAGCGGTCACCCATCCTTCGACTCCAGCCACGCCGCAGCACTTGCGGGGATCGGTGTTCCTGCCTTCGCGTGCACGCCGGATCTGTTCCCGGACATGATGGCGGCAGCCATTGAGCGCCGGGATGTCAGCGAATGGGCAGCCTCCCAGGGCATCCCTACGAGTCACGAAAAGTAGCCCGCAACCACTGGTTTCTCTGGCGGCGTGAGGGCAACGGGACGAGAATTAGCTGGTGGTCCTTCCTGGCACGGGTGAGGGCGGCGACACCCTCAATGACGCCGCCCGAAAGATCCAGCGCGTCTACCTGACCTTGACGCTGGGCAATACCGTTGCGGCGTCCTTCATCTGGGGCATCAACACCCTTTTCCTGCTGGATGCGGGCCTGAGCAACCTGGAGGCGTTTGCCGCCAACGCCTTCTTCACTGCAGGCATGGTTCTTTTCGAAGTTCCCACGGGCGTGATTGCCGATGGGTGGGGGCGGCGCGTCTCATTCCTCCTGGGCACGGTGACGTTGGGCGTCTCCACCTATTTGTACTTCGTGATGTGGCAGATCTCCGCGCCGTTCTGGATGTGGGCCGTGGTTTCGGTTCTCCTGGGCCTGGGCTTTACGTTCTTCTCCGGCGCTGTTGAGGCATGGCTCGTCGATGCACTGCGCTTCTCCGGCTACGAAGGCGGGTTGGAATCCGTACTTGGCCGAGGGCAAATGGTTCAGGGCGTAGCGATGCTGGTGGGCTCGGTGGCGGGCGGGGTAATAGCCCAAGCCACCAACCTTGGCGTTCCGTTCCTCCTGCGCGTGCTGGTGCTGCTCGCCATGTTTGCTGTTGCGTTTGGGCTCATGCACGACGTCGGCTTCTCGCCGGAGCGTTCGACGCACCCTCTCCGCGCGACCAGAGCGGTTCTGTCCGCATCAATCGAGAACGGTTTGAAGAACCCGCCCGTCCGGTACGTGATGTTGGCAGCCCCGTTTACGGCCGGCGTCAGTTTCTACGTCTTCTACGCACTGCAGCCGTACCTTCTGGACTTGTTTGGCGACCCCAAGGCCTATTCAATAGCCGGTCTGGCCGCTGCGATCGTTGCGGGATCACAGATCCTGGGCGGCTGGCTGGCCCCACACGCGAGGCGGCTGTTCCATAAGCGCACCACTGTGCTGATCGTCGGTTGCCTGGCAGGCTGCGTCATCCTTCTGGTCCTGGGATTGACGCGTGTCTTCTGGGTGGCTCTGGTCCTGCTCGCCATCTGGGCCGTTGTGGGCTCGGCAGCCATGCCCGTCCGGCAGGCGTACGTGAACGATATGATCCCGTCGAAGCAACGGGCCACCGTCCTGAGCTTTGATTCGCTGATGGGATCCAGCGGCGGCGTCGTCATCCAGCCAGTGCTGGGCCGGGGCGCAGACCTCTACGGCTACCCGGCATCATTAGCCATGGGCGGCGTCCTTGAACTCATTGCCCTACCGTTCCTGCTGGCCAGCCGGAAGCAAGGATCACCAGCCGACAACGCCAGCACCGCGGAAACCACCCCAAACCCTGAACCGCTTCCGTAAGGACGGCGACCAGAAGCTTTGGGGGCAGCGGCCCGTTGCTGCTATTGGGGCCCAAGTACGCCAAACTGGTGGTAACACTACTGAAAGCGCGGTTGCCACGTGATCTCCCTACACCAGGACGCCCAAGGATTCATCCGGATGAAGAGGCACTTTCCCGCCACCGCTGCGGTGTCCGTGGTTTTTTCCGACGGGACCGAGGAAATCTTCACGGCGCAGCGGCTCAACCAGATCTACGACGACGCGCTGGCCGCCTACCGTGCGGCGAACCATCTGGATGCCAAGGGCTTTGACCGGGGCCCCAGGAAGAAGGTCCAGCAGGGCATTGAATTCGTCCCGGTGTCACCGGGCATGTCCAGCTGAACCACCTTCCTGGTACGTCAAGCCCGCTTGCCCGAGGCATGGTGGACGCAGAACGGTGTCCATGGCCTGACCTCGAGTCTTTCTTCGGGAATGTCTACGCCGCACACCGCGCACTGCCCATACGTTCCCTCCTCGATCCTCGCCAGGGCCTCCTCGATCTGTTCCAAGCCCACCCGGCTTTGTCCCATGAGGGCGGATGCCTGGGAAAGCTCGAAGGCGATGGTGCTGCCCTCGGGATCGTGCTCGTCGTCCACATTGGAATCCTGACGGGCAAGACTCACCGAGGTGATGTCGCTTCGCAGCGCCTTCAGCAGCTCGAGTTTACGGTTCCGTTCACTCTCCAAAAGAACCCGAAACCGTTGGATGTCAACCACGGCGGGTCATAGGTCCACGGTGCCGCTCTCGCCCACGCTGAACCGGGAGTTTGTGACCTTGGACTTGACCCACTGTAGGACCGTAGCGGCCGTTCCGCCCGGGCTGGTCCAATACTCTGCCGAGTCCGAGTCAACCCGAAGCAGGCAAACCTCCGGAGTGTCGGGGCCATCGGGGTACCACGCCTCAACTACCTGGTTCCACAGCTCATGGATCTTTTCCCGATCGGTGACGACCTCTGCAGTCCCGGCCACAGAGACCCATTCCGTGTTTTTGCCAAAGGAAACGTTAACCCGTGGGTCCTGGCGAACGTGGGCAACCTGTGAGGTTCCCAGGCCCGTAAAGAACCACATGTCGCCGTCGTCCTTGACTTCCTGAACGGCAAGCGGCCTGCTGACCAGCGCCCCTGTCTCGTTCACAGTGGTTAGCATCCCGATCTTCGAATCGTTGATGATGTCGGTGACCTTCTTAATGGATTGTTCGTCAGTCATAGGGTCCTCACTTCTCCTTTGAGACTCGACTCATCGCCGTGCCCGGGGTACTTCCCATAGCCACCCTATTAGTAAGGCTACTGATTTGCTAGGCGATCGAGAAATGTCGCTGTTGGACTTGGAAACAGGATGCGATTGATGAGGGAATCATGCTGGGGCTTCATCCGTTCACTTCATAGTGACATGCCGACGGCGGTCAGGCTTGCTCCCGGGGGCAAGCGAAAACGACGGGAAGTTTGGGGACTACCATGACGTTGAGTGAAACCATTGACCGCTTGGAAACGGCGCACCTTATGGTCCGCGACGCCGAAGAATGGGACGGACTAACCGCCGCCCTCGCGGACGCGTATCGCACCCGTGATGATGACCTCGTAGAACAGCTGCTGCCGCCTTTTCTTCAGTCCTGGCGTACCGTGACCCACTATGTCCTCCGCGATACCTTCGACTCAGCAGGCATCTCAGTGACTGAACCCAGCCACCCCTGGGGAATTGCCACGTTGACCGCCTTCGGCGTTAGACGCGAACCGGTACTCTGCCAGATGGACCAGGTGGATTCGGCGGATCAGGTAGGTGCAGCTGTCGGAGCACCCACGTTGCTCACTTTTGCCGAAGCCATGAGGTACTACGCCGGGTGCCTGGCATCTCTGCTGGAACACGCTAACGGTCAGCAGGAGCAGTACAGGAACTAGCCTGATCAGCGCGTGTATGGATAAGTACTGCGTAGGAGCCATTGTCCCAGCCCGCGCCTCCATGATCTCAACCCCGTCTTGCTGTTGGCGGCCCGTCAATCACAGTAGGAATGTACTCCAGCAACTGCGACCTGCCGTCGAACGTCCGGCTGTCCACCAGCTCCAGAGAAACATCCGGGTATCCGTCGTAGATCCGCTCCCTGCCGGTCTTGCCCGTGATCACGGGAAAGACAACCAGCCGGTACCTGTCCACCAACCCGGCCGTCAGGAGGGAACGGCAGAGGCTCAGGCTGCCCAGCGTACTGAAGGTTCCGGACCTGCTCCTTTTTAGCTCTCTGACATTCTCCACGGCGTCACCGGAGATGAGCTCACAGTTGGGCCAGGCCAAGGGCCCCTTCAACGTGGACGAGAAGACAATCTTGGGCATGTCCGCCAAACCGCCCAGACTGGCGCCCTCTTCCTCCGAAAACCCGGAACTGTCTGCGGCGGCCTGCTCCGACATACTGGACATCAGTCGATACGTGGTGGCCCCCATGAGCGTAGTGAATTCCTTCTTTCCCTCTTGCTCGAGCCACGCGAGGTATTCCGGGCCTTCCAAACCCCACCAACCTGGCCAACCATCCGCTGAAGCGTAGCCGTCCAGTGAAATGATCAGGTCCACCATCAAGGTTGCGGGGGTCTCACTCATAGCAGTCTCCTCGTTTGACCGCGGGCTTTAGCCGCGCTCATTGCCCGTGCGCGGGAAACGCTAGTCCTGAGCAAGCCTTCATTCAAGAGGTCGGCACTAGAAGAGGAGTAGGACGAATCCCCCGAGCGTGCTGAGTATCCCGACCCCGGTGAGGATCCAGCCCAGAATGAGCACCGTGTTGTCGTGACGCGGTGGCCTGAGCGAGCATCGCGACGGATGGCAGAGGTCATAGTGGACCACCACTGCACCTGAAACAACGTTGTTGTCGTGAGCCGGAATATCCAGCAGGACTTTTTGTTCCTCGTTCGATTGATCGTGCCACCGCAGCCCCAGGAATCCACCTGCGGCGAACTGTTCTCCGTCCGCGGTGGCCCACACGCAACGACGCTTGGCTATGATCCATGCGCTGATCAACAGTGGCACGCCCGGAACGAACCCCACCCACGTCATCATTTCCAGGATGGGGCCAAGGACATCGAGGGAACCGGCCATGACATGATCCTAAGCGCAAGGAATGAAAACGATGTGGGGGGTGACAACTGCAGGGCGACAATGTTGCTTGGCACCAGGCCTACCTGGAAACTGGAACCGTGCCGGCGAACGTCACTGCAATCGCGCCGGACTGGACGACCGTGACGTGCAAAGCTTGATCCATGGACCTGGATATCCCGCCGTCGCTGACTATCCCCGCCGCGGAACTTAGCTGGCGGTTCTCCCGCTCGTCCGGACCAGGCGGCCAACACGTCAACACTACGGATAGCCGGGCGGAATTGACGTGGAATGTTGCCGGATCCACAACCCTGACTGATGAGCAGCGGCAGTTGCTCCTTAAGCGCCTGGGACGCAAACTCATCGGCGGTTCCATCACCGTGACGGCATCAGAGGAGCGGTCCCAGCTTCGCAATCGGGAGATCGCCATGGCCAAGCTCGCTGAGATCATCAGGGTGGGACTCGTCCCGGAATCAATCCGTCGCGCGTCCAAGCCGACGCGAGGTTCTGCCCGGCGTCACCGTGCAGCAAAAGAAATCAGATCTGCCACCAAACAACAACGACGCCGACCCGCCGCGGAATGAGGTTTCTTCCCCTGTGACTGGAGGACTACTGGCGGGATCATACAGTCATAGCACCCGTCCAACTCACCTGTCCGGACGGGCCAGTGACCGGTGAGGCCCTGGAGCGCCACTCCTATCTGCTACTGATCTCCACCCACTGTGAACGCCATTCCGGAGCCGGAAAGGCCTCACTCCAGTAGGCAGTTTCCCTGGCGATCCTGCCGTCCCGGAACTCGAAGATGAAGACTGTCTGGTACTGAGGTCCGTCGTAGTCAAGCAACGCCTCAGCTACTACCAGATTGCCGCCGCTGAGCAGTCGTCGGGGCGTGATGGTGGGCAACTGCGGAAAGGCATTGTAAATACCCCTGCGGTTCCCGGCCCCGCGCACAACTTCCCCGGACTGCGGCCAATGCATGACGGCATCATCATGGAACAGCTCATCCATGACTTCAATATGGCGTTCGTTGATGCACTCGATCAGCCGCCTGACCACGTTCTCGTTGACGTCCTGTGGTTCGCCGCCCTGTTCCCCGAGGCCGCCCGGGTTCCCGGCGATTTGTTCAGCCATGAACCGCATTGTCCTCCCGGGGACCGGAAAGCACCATGCCTTGCGTCCTCAACGTGACCTTGCCGGGACTGCGGGCCGATAGAGTCATGTCAATGGACAGTAAACTGACAATCCCCGGGCACCCCGCTTCCAAGCAGCCGAAACCACAGTCTGCCGACTCTGAAGATGGCTTCGTCAGAGTCCGTGGAGCGCGCGAAAACAACCTCCACAACGTGGACGTGGACGTACCCCGCGATGCAATTGTCGCGTTCACCGGGGTTTCCGGCTCGGGAAAGTCGTCCCTGGCATTCGGCACCATTTTTGCCGAAGCCCAACGCCGCTACTTCGAATCCGTGGCCCCCTATGCCCGGCGCCTCATCCAACAGGGCCACAACCCCAAGGTTGAATCGATCACCGGGCTGCCGCCCGCCGTCGCACTCCAACAGCGCCGCGGCACGGCAACCGCCCGCTCCAGCGTTGGCACGGTGACCACGTTATCCAACTCAGTCCGCATGCTTTTCTCCCGGGCCGGCAGCTATCCCGAAGGGGCCAGCCAGCTGGACTCAGACGCCTTCTCCCCCAACACTGCTGCTGGAGCTTGCCCCCAATGCCACGGACTGGGTGTTGCCCACACGGTCACGGAAGAGACCTTGGTTCCTGATCCCTCGCTCAGTATCAGGGATGGTGCGATCGCCGCATGGCCCGGCGCCTGGCAAGGAAAGAATCTCCGCGACATCCTGACTCACCTGGGCTACGACGTGGACACACCCTGGCGGAAGCTGCCCAGGAAGGATCGTGACTGGATCCTCTTCACGGAAGAGCAGCCCGTGGTGGAGGTTACGCCCCAACGAGACCGCGTCGCCAAGCCCTACAAGGGCCGCTTCTGGAGCGCCAAAAGCTACGTGCTCCACACTCTGGCCGACTCAAAAAGTTCCACAATGCGTGAGAGGGTGCTGCGATTCATGGAAACCGGCCGGTGCCCCCAATGCAGTGGCAGCGGGCTTCGCCCGGAGGCACTAGCGGTCACCTTCGCCGGAAAAACCATCGCCGAACTCAACTCCCTGCCCATGACCGAACTGGCCGACATCATCCGCCCCACCACTCAAGTGACGGCGGCCAGTACTGCCTCACGGACCCAGACTTCCGGTGAAGTCAACGAAGTAGCCCTCGCCATCACCCGCGACCTCCTGAGCCGGGTCACGGTACTCCTGGACCTGGGGCTTGGCTACCTGGCGCTGGGTCGCCCAACACCAACGCTCTCCCCCGGCGAGATGCAACGACTCCGGATAGCCACGCAGCTGCGATCCGGGCTTTTCGGTGTCATCTACGTCCTTGATGAACCTTCTGCCGGACTTCATCCTGCCGATGCCGAGCCGCTTCTGGAGGTGCTGGACCAGCTTAAGCGCTCCGGAAACTCTGTGTTCGTGGTGGAACACAACATGGACCTGGTCAGGGCGGCCGACTGGTTGGTCGATGTTGGCCCGCACGCTGGCGAGGGTGGAGGACATATCCTCTACAGCGGCCCAGTAGCCGGACTGGCGGATGTACAGGACTCCGTGACGCGGCCGTTCCTCTTCCCTGAGCGCGGCGACGGCTTCGCTGGCGTTGAAGCAACCCACGACGCCGGTCTGGTCGCCTCCGGGACCAGGCCCGCGTCTCCCCGGCCACCAAAAGAGTGGCTCACGCTCCAGAACATCAACAGGCACAACCTTCGCGACGTCCAGGTTGAGTTCCCGCTTGGCGTGCTGACAGCGGTGACAGGCGTCTCCGGCTCGGGCAAGTCAACCCTGGTCAGCCACGTTCTGGCCGAGGTGGTGGGGGCAGCGCTACATCCGGAAGCCCCTGACACAAACGCCCCAAGCGCAGACACCCGGCCTATGCAGGACGCTGTGGGTTTGGTGTCCGGACTCCACCAGCTCGATCGCCTGGTGAAAGTCGATCAGAAGCCCATCGGCCGGACCCCCCGTTCCAACCTGGCCACTTACACGGGGCTCTTCGACGGAGTCCGGAAAGAATTCGCGGCCACTCAAGGCGCGCGTTCCCGAGGCTTCGGAGCTGGACGGTTCTCCTTCAACGTGGCCGGAGGCCGCTGCGAAACCTGCCAGGGAGAAGGGTTTGTTGCCGTGGAGCTGCTGTTCCTGCCAGGCAGTTACGGCCCCTGCCCCGAATGCCAGGGTTCGCGATTCAATCCAGAAACCTTGGAGGTTACCTATCGTGGACGCAATATTGCCGAGGTCCTGGGCATGACCGTAAACGCAGCGTCCGACTTCCTGGCTGATCTCCCCGGCGTTGCCCGCAGCCTGCAAACCCTGCGCGAAGTGGGCCTGGGCTACCTCCGGCTAGGCCAGCCCGCCACAGAGCTTTCCGGCGGCGAAGCCCAGCGCATCAAACTCGCCACCGAACTGCAACGCGTCCAACGAGGCCACACCCTGTACTTGCTGGACGAACCAACCACCGGACTGCACCCTGCCGACGTCCAGCTGCTCATGGCCCAATTGCACAAGCTGGTTGACGCCGGCAACACTGTCATCGTGGTGGAGCATGAGATGGACGTCGTGGCCGGCGCCGACTGGGTGATCGACCTGGGTCCAGGTGGTGGCGACGCCGGCGGCGAGATCATGGTCGCAGGCCCGCCGGCCGTCGTCGCGGGTTCGCGAACAAGCCGGACAGCACCCTACCTCGCCGCCGCCCACGGGCGGTAGCCTACCGCCGGGGAATGTTGCGCAGGTTGCTTCGTGCCATGCTGACAGCCTCCCCGGCACCACGGTTCAGGACCACTTTGGACATTGCGGTAGCGAATCCAATGACCTGCGAACCCGAAATCTTCGGCGGAATGGACAGGGCGTTGGGGTCGGTGATGAGTTCCACCAAGGACGGACCTGGATGGGCAAACGCCGCCCGGTACGCCGCCTCGATGTCAGCGGGATCCGTGACCCGGACTGCGTGGAACCCCAAGGCCTTGGCCACCGCCGCATAGTTGGCGTCCGGAACGTCCACGCCGAAGTCGGGTAGCCCGTCCACCAGCATCTCCAGCTTGACCATGCCCAGGGTGGAATTGTTGAAGACCACCACATTCACCGGCAGCTGGTGCGCGGCCACGGTGATCAGCTCGCCCAACAACATGGACAGTCCGCCATCTCCGGACACGGAAATTACCTGGCGTCCGGGATAAGCCACCTGCGCGCCAATAGCGTGCGGGAGTGCGTTGGCCATGGACCCGTGGAGGAAGGAGCCGATCAGCCGACGCGTGCCTAACGGGTTGATGTAGCGCGCGGTCCAGACGTTGCACATGCCGGTATCGGCCGTGAAAATTGCATCCTCGGCCGCAACCTGGTCAAGGAGCGACGCCGCGTATTCGGGGTGGATGGGCTGTTTTTTCTCCACCTTGCGCGTGTAGGCGCCCACGGCTTTGTTCATCAGGCGGTCATGCTTCTTTAGCATCTGGTCAAGAAAGCGCCGGTTCTTCTTAGGCGTCACCAGGGGCAGCAGGGCCGTCAAGGTTGGCAACACGTCGCCATGAACTGCAATGTCGACGTCGGTCCGCCGCCCCAGCCGCTGTGCCGCCCGGTCAACCTGGGCCGTCCGAGTGTCCGGCAGGAATTGGTCATAGGGAAAGTCTGTGCCCAGTAGGATCAGCAGGTCCGCGTCCTCAATGCCCTCAGCCGCTGCGCCGTAGCCGAGCAGCCCGGTCATGCCGATGTCGAAGGGGTTGTTGTACTGGACAAAGTCCTTGCCTCGCAAGGAATGGCCGATGGGTGCGTTGACCAGCTCTGCCAGGGCAATGAGCTCGTCATGGGCACCTTCGACGCCAGCGCCGGCGAAAATGGCAACCTTCCCGGCGTCGTTGATGGCGTCAGCAAGTTCCCGGACGCTGGCTGGATGGGGAACCAAAGCGGCCGGACGGAACGTTGCCGGCAGCGGGGTGGGCGCCGTTGCCTCAAGCCCGGCGATGTCACCCGGGAGCGTCACAACAGCCACTCCCCCAAGACCCACTGCATTTTGGATGGCGCTGTGCATGACCCGGGGCGCTTGCTCAGCGGTACTGATCATCTCCGAGTACACCGAGCACTCGTTGAACAGTCGGTCCGGATGGGTCTCCTGGAAAAAGCCACTACCAATCTGCTTACTGGGAATGTGCGATGCGATGGCGAGCACCGGGGCCCCGGTACGGTTGGCGTCGTACAGTCCATTGATCAGGTGGAGATTGCCGGGACCGCAAGAACCCGCGCAAACAGCCAACTTTCCTGTCAATTGGGCCTCTGCAGCAGCAGCAAAAGCGGCAGCTTCCTCGTGGCGGACATGGATCCAGTCGATGCCGCCCTTCGAGGAGCCTCCTGTTTGCCGAACAGCATCCACGATCGGATTAAGGCTGTCGCCAACGATTCCGTAGATCCGCTGCACACCGGCAGCTTGGAGTTGTTCGATGAGTTGGGTGGCAAGTTCCTTGGCCATAGTGTGCAGGCTCCCTCAATGGTGGTGGTGGGCTGACAGGGCCAATATAGTCGGCCCGGCCGGACGTCACCTCCGAATGCCCCCCGCTTAAGCTGCCAGCCGAGCCTCAAACAGGCGCTCCGCCAGCGTCAGCAGATGGCTCGGCACATCCTGGTCATCACCGCTTGTTCCGTGACCGAGGAAAACCGCAGTCCCGCTGACGGTGTCTTCGACCGGAGTGCCTGCTTCACGAATCAAGACCTCAGCCCGAGGGTTCAAAGGCAAAGGAACATGAATTGCCTGGTCATTGACCAGAACGTGCCATCCACGGCCGGTTATTGCTTCAACATTCCCCTCCACCAAGGATTGCTGCATTTCCATGACCGGCTCAATCCTTTCCACACGGATACACTCGTGGATACGTGCCGGGATAATGAGTACCGTGATGAGATACCGCATCGCTTTAATTTCCGTTTCTCTACCCTTACCGCCTTTCCAATTCGCAACTGGTGATGCCGGGCGGCGGTACTAGGTGGCCGGCATCACCGAACAGCATCACCGAACGGCGGCAGCAATTCGGCCCTTCCGATGGTTATCGCTGGTTTTTCCTGGGTTTTGAAAAGAGATTCTCACTACCCTCAGCCTTTGCCCTCTTTTCGGCTCTCTTTTCCAGAATAGTCTTGCCGGACTTTTTCGACCTGGCACTATTGGGTGACTTACCGGACATTTTAGGCTCCTTCAATATTTTGGATATGACAACACCATACCCACTTATTTTTTTAAAGCCAGTTACGGAATTTTGGGCTTCATGCCTACGAGGTTTCTCTGCCTTTCTCCACGACAACTCTGGCTGGGAGGGCTGTTCGTTGCTAGCGTGGCCGCATGAACCCGTCGAAGTCCCCGGCAGAGATCCTCGACATCGCCGGCAACGAGGTCCGCATCTCCAACCCGGACAAGGTGGTGTTCCCCGAGCCCGGGCTGACCAAGCTCGATCTCGTGAACTATTACCTCGCAGTCGCGGACGGTGCGCTGCGCGGCGCGGGAGGGCGCCCCATGGTGCTCAAGCGCTTCCCCAAGGGGATCGATGCTGAACCGTTCTTTCAGAAACGCGTGCCCGAGAACCATCCCGACTTCATTGACACGGCAACACTCCACTACTCGTCCGGAACTTCCGCCGAGGAAGCGGTCATCCGTGATGCGGCAGGCCTCGCGTGGGTGGTGAATCTGGGATGTCTGGACCTCAACCCGCACCCCGTACGCGCGGAGGACCTCGACCATCCGGATGAGCTTCGGGTGGACCTGGACCCCATGCCCGGCGTTGACTGGTCCCGGATCGTGGACACCGCGTATGTAGCACAGGAAGTGCTGGACGACGTCGGACTGGTGGGGTGGCCAAAGACGAGTGGCTCCCGCGGCCTTCACATCCTGGTGCGCATCACGCCGCAGTGGTCCTACCGGGATGTGCGCCTTGCCGCCGAGACCCTGGCCCGCGAAGTGGAGAACCGTGCTCCGGGGCTGGCAACGGCCAAATGGTGGAAGGAGGAGCGGGGCGAGAGCGTCTTCGTCGACTTTAACCAGAACGCCAAGGACCGCACCGTAGCCTCCGCGTACTCGGTCCGCTCCCGGCCCGACGCCCGGGTCTCGACGCCGCTCACGTGGGACGAGGTGCGCTCCGCCCGGCCGGAGCAGTTCACTGTCCGCACAGTGCCCGCGCGCTTCTCGGATGTGGGCGACCCGCACGCAGGAATCGATGAAGCTCCCGGCTCGCTCGATGCCCTTCTGGCTTTGGCTGCCGAGCTCGGCCCCGCCGAGAAGGCCCCCAGAGCAGGCGATGGCTCGGGTCGCCGGGTGTCAATGATGCCACTCATCGAGGTAGCCCGGACCAAGACCAAGCCCGAAGCCGAAGAAGCACTCGATGCGTGGAAGGAACGCCACGCAGACGTTGTTTCCCTGCTTCGCCCGGCCGACGTCCTGGTGGACGGGATGCGGGGATCGAGCTCGCTCTGGTACCGGGTACGGGTGAATCTTCAACACATCCCGGAAGAGCGACGACCGGCCCAGGAGGTGCTGATCGCAGACTACGACCCGTGGGCGGGCAAGGAGTGGCCGGCATCCGGAGGCTGAGAGTTCTGGCGCGGGCGGTGGCGTGGCGGTAACTTTGGAGTACTTTTCCTTGAAGCAGCCGAGGTACCGGAGGCACTGCCGATGCAAGGCTTGTCCGCGTCACTGGTCCTCATCGCCGTGTTGGCTGTGGTGGCCCCCCTTGCTGCACGGCTCCTGGATCGTTGGGTCAAAGTGCCCATTGTGGTCTTTGAAATTGTTCTTGGCATCCTGTTCGGACCAAGCCTCCTGGGATGGGTCCAGTCCACTCCCTTCACGGACACGCTGGCTGATTTCGGGCTGGCCATGCTGTTCTTCGTTGCCGGCAACGAGATTGACTTCGCGGCAATCCGCGGCCGTCCCCTTTACCGTGCCTCTGCAGGGTGGGCCATCTCCTTGGCCGCAGGCATCGGGGCAGGTTTTGTCCTGGGGCCCTCACCGGAAGCCGCCGTGATCATTGGTGTTGCTTTGTGCTCCACCGCTTTGGGCGCATTGCTGCCGATCCTCCGGGATGCCGGTGCCTCCAAGTCGCCGATCGGTGTCGCCGCTACCGCACTGGGCGCGGCCGGCGAGTTTGGGCCGCTCATAGCCATCTCCTTGTTCTTCAGCGGCAAGCAACTCGGTGTGGCATCAGGAGTGCTTCTGGGCTTTGTCCTGCTGACCGGCGTGGCAATCTACCTTGCCTCGCAGGCACGGCACACGCTGTTCCACGCCCAGGTCACTGCCACCCTGCACACCAGCAGTCAGTTTGCCATGCGGTCCATCCTGTTGATTCTTAGCTCGCTGGTGGTGCTCAGCATGGTCTTGGGACTCGACATGCTGCTGGGAGCCTTCGCCGCAGGGGTCCTCTGGAAGGTCACCATTGCACGCGCTCCTGTTGCAGACCGGAAAGTCATCGAGACCAAGATCGACGCCGTCGCCTTTGGCTTCCTGGTGCCCATCTTCTTCATAGATACCGGCATCGACTTCGATTTGGGCGCACTGACCTCCAGCCCCCTGACGTTGGCCATGGTCCCGCTGTTCCTGGCGCTTCTGCTGCTCATCCGTGGCGTGCCGTCCTTGCTCGCCACGCCCCCGGGCTCCTCGCGGGCGGACAAACAGGCCCTTCTGCTGTTCGGAGCCACGGCTTTGCCCATCATCGTGGCAGTGACAACCATTGGCCGGGAGCACGGGTACATCACCAGCGGAATATCCTCGGCCCTCGTAGGGGCAGGGATGCTCTCGGTACTCCTGTTTCCGTTGCTGGCGCTTCGCCGGCTGCGCCGCACGGCGGCGCCGGAGGCAACGCTTCGCACGCCAAAAGCCTGATGCTTCGCGGCTGCTCTGAAGCAGCCCCTGCAAACGCAACAAGCGCACGACGGCGGCATCCCGCCGTCGTGCACTCCTCTTACTTAGGTGTACGCGACTCCGCCAAGGTGTTGCCCCCAGCCGAAGCGGCCCATAGGCTCGTAGCGTGAGTGGCAGGGACGGCAAACCGACCAGCGGGACCGACCGGCGACCGGGTGAAGGAAATTAAGGCATGGCAACAGGAACAGTTAAGTGGTTTAACGCTGAAAAGGGTTTCGGATTCATCGCCCCGGACGATGGAGGCCCTGACGTGTTTGCTCACTACTCAGCAATTACGTCGAGCGGATACCGTTCGCTGGAGGAAAACCAGAAGGTCCAATTCGACATCACGCAGGGTCCCAAGGGTCCGCAGGCGGAGAATATTCAGCCCGCCTAAGTTCAGTACATAAATGTCACACCAGGAGACCGGCGGGGCCTAGCGGCCTCACCGGTCTCCTGGTGTTTTTACGCCCGGCCTTTGAGGATCAGGTGCCAGTAGACCTGCGGGAACATATCTCGGTCCACCCACCAGGAGAGCCGGCTTTCCTTCCACGTGGCTACCTTTGGAATGGTCGGCATGGGTTGGTAGTGGTGGTCAAACTCGGCAAAGACCACCGTGTTCCGCGAAACGGTGAACGGGCATACGGAGTAACCGTTGTACTTTTGACTCAGCGGCTCGCCCTTGCGGGCCGAAAGCAGGTTCTTCGCCAGGACCTTGGCCTGCTTGCGCAGCGCACCGCCGGCTTTCGAATTGGCGGTCCCTGCGGCGTCGCCCAGCGACCAGACATTCGGGTACCTGGGGTGCCGCAACGTCCGGGTGTCCACCTCCACGAAGCCGTGCTCGTCCCCTACCGCCGGCAAGTCAGTGGCTTTGAGCCAATCCGGCGCGGACTGGGGCGGGACGGCGTTGAGGACGTCATAGGAGAGGTCCTCAGACGTGTTGTCAGCATTATTCCGGATGGTTGCCGTACGGCTGGCAGGGTTTACCGCCACCAGCTCGCTGTTTGTCCGCAGTTCTATTCCGTACTCGGCAATCTTGCGGTCCAGCTCCCGGTCAACCTCGGGAATGCCGAACACTGTGGGATAGGGCTGGACCATGACAACCCGGATGTTGTCCAGGACGCCCTGTTCCTTCCAGTAGTCACAGGCCAGATACATCGGCTTCTGACTGGCCCCGGCACACTTAACCGGACCCGAAGGCATGGTGAAGATGACGGTGCCCGACCTCATGGAGCTCAACAGCGTCCAGAGCTTGGGCGCGAGCTCGAACTCGTAATGACAGGAGCCATAGGGTGAGTGCACTGCCTCGGCCAGCCCCGGCACGGCGTCCCAGTTGTACTGCAGCCCCGGGCAGAGAACAAGGTGCTCGTAGGTTACCTCGGAGCCGGAAGCCAGCGTCACCGAGTTGGCCTTCGCGTCCACATTCGCTGCCTTGTCCTTGATCCAGGCGACGCCCATTGGGGTTACGGATTCCTGGCTCCGGACGGCTTCCTTGACTTGCGCACGGCCACCGGCGATGTGGGAGAACAAGGGCTGGTATAAATGGTGCTCCTTGGGTTCGATGATGGCGATGTCCTGGACGCCGTACCGCTTCAACCTGGCGGCCAGGGACAGGCCTCCATTGCCGCCGCCGATGATGACGACCTCGTGCCGGCGCGCCATTCCGCTAGCTCTTCTCGGTCAAAGCGGAGCCCTTGTGCGCTGCCCTGGCTCCGGTCTTAGCTGACTCCACCACATACTGCGGCTCGTCTTCGCTGGCCACGTGCTTGTTGCCGTCCAGCACAAAGTCGCTGGTCTTCTTCTCCACGATCTTTCCGTGCGTCTTGCCCTGCGGGGTGTTCCACTCCACGCGTGTTCCCTTGCTCAGTGCCATGTCCGCTCCTAGTGTGGTCTCGGCCGGGGGTGACCCTGGTCAACGTCGACTTCTCCACAATAGTAAGCATGATGATCATCTATGTCTCAAGGTTCACTGCTGTTGTCCCTGGCCATCGGCGTCAACTGCTGCTCCACCTGGTCCTCTCCCCCCGGTGTTGGTCTTCCGGGTGATCAACCAGGTAATGAACCACAGCACCACGCCGATGGCCATCAGCCCGCCCGCCACCTGGTACTGGATGAGGTTCCTTCCCACCCACGGACCAGCGAGGAAGGCACACAAGAGTGCGGCCACCAAAGGCAGCTGACCGGGCGAGGTGAAGAAGACCTTCCGGTGCGGATCGCGCTTTCGGCGGAGAACAACACATGCCACATTAACCAGGGTGAACACGCACAGCAGCAGGAAGGCCGTGGTTCCGGAAAGATTCGCCACGATGTTGCTTGAGGGGTCGCTGCTGACGTACCAGATCAGCCCCAAGGCAAGGACGGTGGAGAACAGGATACCGGCCCATGGCGACCGGCGACCGGGCAATACCCGCCCCAAAGACCGCGGCAGAACGTGTTGGCGCGCCATGCCGTAAATCAGCCGGCTCGCCATCAACATGTTGATCAATGCTGTGTTCGCTACGGCGAAGACCGCGAGGAAGGGAAAGATCTTGTCGATGGGAAAATCAGGGGAACCTTTGTGCACCACTTCAAGGAGTGCCGCTCCTTCGGCTTCCCTGATCTCTCCGAGCTCGGCCGGGGTGAGCACACTGACCACAGACACAGCTACAAGCATGTAGAGGATCACTGCGATACCAAGGCCAGTCAGCATGGTGCGGGGAAAGATCCGCTCCGGGTTCCTGGTCTCTTCAACCATGTTGACGGAGTCCTCGAAGCCGACCATGGCGAAAAAGGCAATGGACGTGGCGGCAGTGACCGCCAGGAACAGCCCCTTGTCCTGGTAGTCGGTGAACACGAAGATTTCCTGAACGTTGCCGGTTCCCTGTGCCATGACGAAGAAGCCAACCGCAATGACGATGCAAAGGGCGACTACCTCCACTGCCGTGAGGATGACGTTGAACTTCACGCTCTCCCCCACGCCACGCAGGTTGATCGCTGCCAGCAGCAGCATGAATCCCAAAGCCACCGCGGTGATCACGCCGCGGTCAGGAACCTCCATCCAGCCGTTGATTTGAAGGCCACCAAAGAAGTTCTGGGCAAGGACGTTGGCAGAGGTCGAGGCACTGGTGATGCCGGAGCAGACAACGGCGAACGCCACGAGGAAGGTCACGAAATGGATCCCGAAGGCCTTATGCGTGTAGAGCGCTGCGCCGGCGGCCTGGGGGTACTGCGTCACCAGCTCAAGATAGGAAAACGCGGTAAGAGTGGCCACCACAAAGGCCAGCAGGAACGGCAACCAAACGATCCCACCCACTGTCCCTGCCATTGTGCCGGTGACCGCATAGACCCCGGCCCCCAGAATGTCGCCCACAATAAAGAGGAGGAGCAGTTTGGGTCCAAGCACGCGTTTAAGCTCCGGCTCCTCACCTGCTGGCGTTGCTTCCAAGGCGTCGTCTGACGTGGTGCTCATGGTCCACCCCCGGCCCGTACACGGTCCCTCGAACCGTGTCAGTGATCTGATTTATCTCACTGTGATCCCGAGGCCCGGGTTTGGCAACACCGTCCGGTGAAAAGCCGGAACAGCCCTAGCGAAGTTGCCCTGAGTCCCCGGTCACCGAAGTACGCGAACCGTAATACTCAGTCAGCCTGGCCAGTCCTTCATCAACGGATACATCAGGTGTCCAGTTGAGGAGTTCACGGGTTAAGCGTTGGTCAAACCAGTGGGCGGTGGAGAGCTGCTCGGCCAGGAACCGGGTCATGGGCGGCTCCTCTTTGCGTCCGGCCCAGGTCCACACCCTTTCCACTACTGCCCCGGCAGCCCGTGCCAGCCCACCAGGCACAGACCACGACGGCGGGGCCACGCCGCCAGCTGCACAAATGCCTGACAATAGCTCCCCGATGGGCCGGGGCTCGCCATTACTCACCACCACAGCCTTGCCATGAACGTGCTCCATGCGGTGCAGCGCTGCGACGATGGCCGATGCCGCATTGTCCACGTATGTTGTGTCGATCAGGGCAGCGCCGGAGTCCAACAACGGTAAGCGGCCGTGGCTGGCGCGAGCCAGGACGCGCTCAACCAACTGGGTGTCGCCGGGGCCCCACACAATGTGGGGCCGCACTCCTGCTACCCGCAAGTGGGATCCATCCGCTGCGAGGGCCAGTAATTCAGCCTCAGCCTTGGTGCGGGCATAATCTCCGCGTGCATGCCGCGGGTCAGCCTTCTCCGCACCCGCTCCCATAATGGCTGCTCCGGAATGGGCCACAGATGGCGACGAGACGTAGACAACGTCCCGCACACCGGCCGCCTTGGCATGGTGGAGCAAGCTGCGGGTTCCTTCAACATTTACTGCTTGGAACTGAGCGGGGCGCCCGGTGATGGAAACTTTGGCGGCAAGGTGTATGAGTCCCTCCGCACCGTCCACTGCCCGGCGGAGGGCAGCGTCGTCGTTGATGGATCCGCGGAAATCTTCCACGCCATCCACCCCTGACGAGCGGCGCTGAAACGAAGCCACATCATGGCCTTGATGCACCAACTGCCGGGCCACCTCGCCGCCGAGGAGTCCGCTGGCACCAGTGACGAGGACCCTCACGGCTTCCCCGTGCGGCCGCCGGCCAGCACCTGCGAAGCCCAACGTGCCAGACGCGTCCTGTCGATCTTGGCGTTATGCCTGATATCTGTGGGCTGCGCAGGGACTACGAGCACAGCGCTGACATCAACGCCGGCCTCGGCAGCTGCTCGACGGACGCTCCCTGCGAGTTGCGGCTCAGCCGGGCCGGCTTTGGGAACCGCAGGCACGGTCTCCACCACGGCCACCACAGCCTGTGTGCCTCTCGGACCGACTCCGGCGATGGCGGCCATTCGCACGGCGTCCAGGCGTTCGATGGATTGTTCGGCACCAACTGGAGTCACCGCACCCCCGGGCGCCGTCACCACATGGGCAAGGCGCCCCTCCACCCACAGTCGGCCTGCGGCGTCGAAGTGACCTACATCGCCCGTGGCATGCCACCCGGTCAGGCTGGTGCTCTTCCGTTGCGTCATCCAGAGCCTGTCATAGGCTTCTTTGACGTGCGGCGCGCTGACCAGGATCTCTCCGGTCACCCCGGCCTCAGTGCCACGGTGCTCTCCCGATGCGGTCCCATCGGCCGCCAGCGGAACGATCGCCAACCGGGCTCCGTGGACGGGCACGCCCACACAGACTCCGTTGCCGGCGCCCGGGACGGTCCCGGCGGCAGCATCAGCGCTTGCCGCCTGAATCTCTTCAAAGCTGATGTCAGTGACCGGCAACGCCTCAGTCATCCCATAAGGGGTATGGAGGGAAGCTCCGGGCATCAACACTTGTACCTCCGCAAGGAGGGACTCAGGGACGGGCGCGCCGGCGGATAGAAGCATCTTCACGTTACCAAGAGCCAACGCCTGGGAGCCACTGAGGTTATCCCGGGTGGCAACCACGTTACGCAAAGCCGCCGGGGACGCGAAGACCACGGTGGCGTCAATGGCAGCAACGGCAACCGCCAGTGCCCGGGCTGTCAAAGTCCGGGGGGCTGTAACGTCCATGGCGGGGGTCACCGAGACGGCTCCGAGCGCCGGCCCCAGCAACGCAAAGGGGGCGAAACCAGCCACCAGCCGTGCACCGGCACCGATCCCGAAAGTAGCGGCAACCGTGTCCCGCATCGCGGCAAGCTGCCGGTGCGTGTAGAGGACGCCTTTGGCTGGTCCGGTGGAACCGGAGGTGAAGAGCACGGCAGATGGCGCATCCGGGTCCACGGCTACCACGTGGTGGCCTTCCACACGCTTCGCACCGCTGGTTGCGCGGCTTAGTGCCCCGGTCTTTGCCAGGGCATCCAGCGACGTCTCGACACCCAGGATTCGACGACGGACCCGCGGGAGGTCCCGAACGCTGATCCGGCGTCCCGGCCACCCAAGCACCGAAGCGGCCGCCAGTGCCTTATCGATGCCGATCAGGAAGTCTGCGGTAGCGCCCTTCACGGCGCGGCTCATGCCCTTGGTACCGAGTCCGGCGTCGGCGACGACCACCACCGCCCCCAATCTCAGGCAGGAGTAGAGGGCAACTGTGAGGTCGGTTCCGGGCGGAACCATCAAGCTCACGCGGCTCCCTTGACCCACGCCGGCTTCCCTCAGGCCCTCCACCATGTCCAGAATGCGCTGGTCCAGCTGACGCCAGCTCAGTGTTCGGCTCATGCTTCCATCGGGTGCCATTTCAACGACGGCGACGTCGTCCTTCGATGGTCCAGCGGCCAGTTCGCCGAGCGAGTCCCAGAGGGGTCGGAATGTTGTGGCCCCTCCTTCGGCCGGATCCCTGGGCGGGAGGCCGCGGGTAGCAGAGGGCACCACGTGAGAGCTATCGCCGCTTATGGAGCCACTGTGCGCAGCAAGCCAGTCAAACACCGGCGTGGCGATGTCCCTGTCTTCCGCCACGAGATGTCCGGCACCTTCGAAGCGATGCACATCCGTGTGCGGAAGGCGGCTGATGAGGTCTTTGAGGTACCGGTCGGAGAAGATCGGATCCTTCGGGCCCCAGAGCATCAGGGCCGGCACGTTCAGCCCGCGCAAGCCTTCCGCCACGCGTGTGAGCGCGGGGAAGCTGGGATGGGAGGCGTTTGCGGGAATGTCCGCGACGAAATTCCCCACTCCGGCCCGCCGGCCGGCTCCGCGGTAAGGCGCCATAAATGCCCTGCCCACATCGGAGGGAAGCGGCGGATTGGCCAGTGAATGCGTCACACGCAGGAAGGCGTCGGAGGTCATAGTGCCCCACCGGTGCACGGCAGGGTGCAGGGCCAGCCGAAGAGCCGATGGGATGGGAGTATCGGAAGGATGGTGGACAGCGGTGTTGGTCAGTACCATTCCTGCAAGGAGCTGCGGGTGTTCCAGCGCCCAGCCCGCGCTGATCACTCCACCCCAGTCATGGCCCACCGTAACCACTGGCCCTTCCAGGCCCAGTGCATCCGTGAGGTCACCGAGATCGTTGATCCGGTCCGCCAAGCGCCGGAAGGTGCCGGTGCGTTCTGAGTAGCCCATGTCAAGTTGGTCTACGGCAATTACGCGCCATGGATGGGCCGGGCTTGCTCCCGCACTGACCAGTGTCCGCCACAGATACGACCAAGTGGGGTTGCCGTGTACGCACAGCAAGGTTCCGATCGGTGTCAGTTCACTGCGCGTGAGCTGGTCGCCGTTATCGAGCACATGCCAGCGGCGAATTGCGCCCGGATCGTCCACCTCCGATGTGGACCTTACCCGGATTGTCCGGGACCATTGCGGGTCTACGCCGGGCCACTTGGCGGCTACCAAACGATTTCCACCATTCCTGCGTTCAGTCCGGAACCCACACCCATGCACAGGACCCGGTCGCCGGTCGTCAGAGACTGCGCCTGGGCCGCGAGTGTCATGGGAAGCGATGCAGGACCCACGTTGCCCCAATGCGGGAAGGTGATGGGAACCTTGTCCGCGTCCAGGTCTATGGCGTTGATGATTGCCTGGGTATAGGCGTTGCTGACTTGATGGGTGACGTAGCGGTCCATGCTTGCCCAATCCCACTCGGGCTGCGCCTCATGCCAGGCATCCACCACAAGCTGCAGGCCGCCGTCGAGCAGTCCCTTGGTGTCCGTGGACATGCCATCGATGCCTCCAACGCACAGTTCGTGGTGTTCCGTTCCTGCACGCATGACTCCTCCCACAAGCCGGTGCGCGCCCGGGTGCTCATCGGCAGGGCCCAGCACCGCAGCGGCAGCACCCGATCCCAGCGTCAACGTGGCAAACTCGCGGTTGAAGTCTTCCCGAGTGGTTTCAGGACGCTGGAGCCGGGCCAAGGTGGCTTCCTGAGTACCCTGCGCGTCTTCTCCATTGACGATGACGGCGTACTTGATCTGCCCCGAATCAATCATGTTGGCCGCCAGTATCAAGCCATTCACGAAACCGAGGCAGGCGTTGGCCAGGTCAAAATTCATGGCCGACGACGGCAAGCCAAGCTCGTGGTGGATCTTGACCGCCACAGAGGGTTCGAGGTTGCGCCTCGTCACTGACGTGTTGATCAGCAAGCCGATTTCCGAAGCTTCAACGCCGGCCTCAGCCAGTGCCTTGGCGCCCGCTTCCACTGCAGCATCATCAAACGACGTTCCGGCGGCCCACCAACGGCGGTGGGTGATACCCGCAACCCGCTCAAGCAATCGCGGTGGAAACTTCAGCCTCTGCAGGGTCGAAGCCAATCTCCGGTCGAAATCCGTAGAGCTCACTATCCTCGGAGCCTCTACACTGCTCACCGAGAGCAGCGCGGTGTTGCTGTGCCGGAAGGTCGCATTCCCTGCCAAGTTAAGCCCCTGTTCGTTTCTGTCCTGCCTTCATGCGGTGACTGTACCCATAAAGTGCAACCCCAAGACGTTAACTATGCCGGTGACAACCCGTTCCTGCATATTTGGGCCACCTCGGATCACCTCAAGACCCGGCGTGATGATGGGGCTAGCCTTCCCGGGCCTTCCTGGTTGCGGCGTCGTTGGCCTTCTGCAGCGCTTCCACCAACTCCTTTTTGTTCATGGTTGAACGACCCTTGATGTCCATTTCCTTCGCCCGCCTGTAGAGGTGCTCCTTGGAGGCGTTGGCATCCACTCCGCCGGCCGTGGGCTTGGTGGAGTCCACCCCTTCCTCCGCATGGTTGTCGGAAGGTCCGCGCTCCTCTTTGGGCTCCCAGTGGTCGCCCACTTTCTCGTAACTGTGCTTCAGAGCCGCGAAAGCAGTCCGGGCCGCCCGGCCGGAATCGTTGTCATAGCTTTCCATTGCCGAATCGTAGGTCTTGGCAAAAGTGTCCTGGGCTTTCTGTTCCGAGCGCTGCAGGGTGGATGGCACTTCGTCTTTGCGGGCGTGGTCGTTTTTTCCGGTCTTGGGCATGATCTCCAACTCCCTGCACTCGTAGATGTCTTCGGTTGATTCAAGTCTGATGTGAAGCGCGGCCATTTGACCACCGAAAGTTGGCTGCTACCATCAAGAGAGACAGTATGTCCTATCAAGCGAACAAATGGCTACAATCCTCTGCCACCCGCACTGGGGCAAGGGGCGGAGCCTGAAAACCGGGGTATCCAGTGGTGACTAAACTTGGTCTCAACATCGACCGCTCCTCTCCCGTGCCCCTCTATCACCAGGTAGTACAGGGTATCGAGGCCGCCATCCACAGCGGGGTCTTGGAGCCTGGCAGCCGCCTTGAGAACGAGATCGACCTCGCGGCCCAGCTCAACCTTTCCAGGCCCACCATGCGCAAGGCCATGGACGAACTGGTTCGTTCCGGCCTGCTGGTCCGCAAACGCGGCGTCGGAACACAAGTGGTATCCAGTCAGGTTCGCCGCCCCCTGGAACTCTCCAGCCTCTTTGACGATCTGACCAACAACGGCAAGAAGCCCACCACCACCGTGCTGAGCTTTTCCCATGAAGAAGCCGACGCCGCCACCCTCGCGGCGCTTGAGCTGCCTGCCGGTTCCAAGGTGTACCACTTCACCCGACTGCGCAAAGTAGGTGGCAAACCACTGGCCTTGATGGAGAACTGGGTGCGCGATGACATCGCCACCATGGACGAAGCCATGCTGGGAGCAGAGGGCCTGTACTCGATCCTGCGCAGAGGTGGCGTCAACTTCCGCCTAGCGACTCAACGCATCGGTGCCATGATCGCCAATGATTACCAAGCACCTCTCCTGGAGACCGACGTAAATTCCGCTTTGGTCACCATGGAGCGCACCGCGGTGGACGATACCGGCCGCCATGTGGAAACCGGCCACCACGTTTACCGCGCCGATTCCTACAGTTTCGAAATGACACTCGTACAGCGCTAGTACACCTCATACAAAGGATTCAGCTTCCATGACCAATTGGGTTTACCCCTTGGGTTCCGCCGCGCACGGCGTGTGGGACATCTCGCTCGGCACTTCCGATTCCGCCATTGCTGTAGACGGCTGGGCACATACCGGCCTCAAGGTCGCCACCATCGCGTCAGGCGCCGCCGTCGACCTCCCTGGGGTTGCTGAGGAGCGCATTGTGGTGCCGCTCAACGGCGCCTTCACCGTTACTGTCGACGGCGTCGACCACGCCCTTGGAGGCAGGTCCTCCGTGTTCCACGGACCCAGCGACGTCCTGTACTCAGGCACCGGAAAGTCCGTCACCATCAGCTCGTCCGACGGCGGCCGCGTCGCCATCGCAACGGCCCCTGCCGATGTCTCGTACCCCACCCGACTGGTGACCGCTGCTGAGACACCCGTGGAATTGAGGGGCGCCGGCAACTGTTCGCGCCAAGTGCACAACTTCGGCACACCGGCTGCACTGGAGGCGGACCGCTTTATTGTGTGCGAGGTCATTACCCCCGCTGGTAACTGGTCCTCCTATCCCCCTCACAAGCACGATGAGGAAAAGGACGGCGAGACCCACCTCGAGGAGATCTACTACTTCGAAACGCAGGTGGCCGCAGGTTCCGGCGCACCGACCGACGCCGACGCGATCGGATACCAGCGGGTGTACGCCTCCGACGAGCGGCCCATTGACGTTTCAGCTGAAGTACGTACCGGTGACGTTGTTTTGGTCCCCTACGGCTGGCATGGTCCCGCGATGGCAGCACCGGGCTATGACATGTACTACCTCAACGTCATGGCAGGCCCGGGTCCCGTCCGTGAATGGCTGATCAGCGACGACCCCCATCATGGTTGGGTGCGGCAGAGCTGGGAAGGCCAGGACATCGACCCCCGGTTACCCTTCGGCGCCTAGCTATCGTCATAGGAAGGCCCTCCCCGCGTCCACCGGATGCGGGGAGGGCCTTTTTTGGTCAGTGATGTTAGCTGGACACTTTGAGGGCGACTTTCACGGGAACACCTGTTGCCAGTGATTCCTGGGCGGCGTCTGCCACACGGGAGGCTGCCACCGCGTCCTCCGGGGTGCACGGGTTCTCACGCTCACCCATCACCAGCTCCACAAATGCGACCATCTCGGAACGGTACGCCTGGTCAAAGCGCTCTGCGAACGTCTGGTGCGGATCCCCGTCGGGGAAAGCGACCGCGGCCTCAGCCGAAGCCACAGCGGACTTCTCGTCCAAGCCCACCATGACCGTCCTGCGTGAGCCTTGAATCTCCAACCGCACATCATGGCCGGCCCCGTTGTAGCGGCTGGCAGAAACCGTTCCCACCGTGCCGTCGTCGAACGTAATGAGCGCCAAAGCCGTGTCCACGTCGCCTACTTCCCCAATGGCTGGATCACCGTTGTTGGATCCCTTGGCATAGACCTCCACGATTTCGCGGCCCGTCAGCCAGCGAAGAATGTCGAAGTCATGGACGGAACAGTCCCGGAACAACCCACCGGACGTTGCCAGGAAATCGACCGGTGGCGGCGTCATATCGCACGTGACGGCGCGCAGCGAGTGGATCCAACCCAATTCGCCGGCCTGGTACGCGCGCTTGGCTTCCAGATAGCCGGAGTCGAAGCGTCGTTGATGGCCGATTTGCACCACGCCGTTGTTGTCCCTGATGTAATCCAGCACAGGCAGTGCGTCCGAAACGTTCATGGCCACAGGCTTTTCGCAGAAGACCGGGATTCCTGCGTCCACTCCGGCACGGATCAGCTCCGGGTGGGTCGCCGTACCCGTGGCAATGACCAGGCCGTCCACACCGGAGCCCAACAGTTCGGCCACGGAGGGGAAGAACTCAGCGCCCAATCCGACTGCGACTGAGCGGGCATGGTCCGTGGCAACGTCCGTGAGCTTCAGGCGGACATTGACGCCCCTGTCCCGGAGCGTTTCATTGAGAGCGACCATGTTGTTGGCATGCATGACGCCGATGCGTCCCACACCAACGAGACCAAGAATGACATCTTTCATATTTTTCCTTCAAAGGTAGGAGTTTCCGGAGTCGTGAACACCACGCCCAGTTGGCGGCGAATCTCATCGGCCACGTCCAGGGTGCGGATGGAGGCCGCCAGCGTCCGTTGGCTGATCTGCGTGCTGCCCGCCACAACTGCCCGGGCCACCGCTGCGGCCTCAAAGTGAAGGCCCTCGAAGTGTCCGCCGGCTGGTTCTTCGTGACGCAGGCGGGTCCCGTCAGGAAACCTGACCTCGAACGGGCCGGGCATGTTGAACGGGCCCTCGATCGCCAGGGTGGCCTTGGAGCCAACAATCGTGGCTGTGGTGGGCGTGAAGTTGTGCAGGTGAGTGTTCACCACAGCCTGCCCGCCGCCGTCGAACGTCATGACGGCCGATAGTTGGGCGTTGACCCCGGACTCATGTGCCTGACCAATGGCATGGAGCCGGTGCGGACTTCCCAGCACCTCCGTGATCAGGGCCAGGGGGTACGTGCCCAGATCAAGAAGAGGACCACCAGCCAGTTCCGCATCAAAAATGCGGTGCGAGCGATCAAAATGCTCGCCATACTCGGCAACCACGGTGGTGATGGTGCCCAGCGTTCCGGCATCAAGTATCTGCCGGATCACATCGAATTTTGGAAGGAAGAACGTCCACATGGCCTCGGCGGCGAAGACGCCGGCAGCCTCGGCCCGCGCAGCGATATCACGCGCCTGGCCGGCGTCGAGTCCGATCGGCTTTTCAACCAGGACGTGCTTGCCGGCCTCGATGGCCATGACGGCGGCCGCGTGATGGCCGGTATGGGGCGTACACA
This sequence comes from Arthrobacter sp. TS-15, assembly GCF_006964045.1. Taxonomy (NCBI): domain Bacteria; kingdom Bacillati; phylum Actinomycetota; class Actinomycetes; order Micrococcales; family Micrococcaceae; genus Arthrobacter; species Arthrobacter sp. TS-15. The sequence goes on from NZ_SDXQ01000039.1 coordinate 38,043, forward strand.
CATAGACGATGTCCACGTCCGGGGCTGCGGCGAGTTCCTGGTAGCTTCCGTAGGCGGCGGGGACGCTAAAGGCCTCCGCGAAGGCCTTGGACCGGTTCAGGGATCGGGATCCGACGGCGGCTATCACCTGCCCGGTATGCGATTGGATGGATTCGGTGAACCGTTCGGCAATCCATCCCGGGCCCATGATGCCCCATCGCAGGCCGGGAGCATCACGGGATTCGGGCACGCGTGAGTGCGGAAGCGTGGGTTGGGTCACGAGTAACTGACTTTGGTCGACGACCCGTCGCTGTGCAGCGACTGGATCATGGCTTGGGCAACCAGGGCAGCGTTGAGTCCGTCCTGTGCACCGGCGAGGGGCGGCGCTTCTCCGCCTGCAAGTGCTGAGACCCACGCTTGCAGCTGGATCCGGTACGCGTCGGCGAAGCGGGGTCGCCAGTCCGCAGGGATGGAGGCCTGCCGGACTCCATCTTGTTCGATGCCCAGCAAGGACGATTCCTGAAGTGACGTGGTGCCTAGCTCGGAAACCACCTCACAGCGGGTGGTGTACCCGTACTGCGCATTCAGGTAGAGCTCCAGCGTTGTTAGGGTCCCGTCAGCTGTTCGGAGGATCATGAATGACGGGTCTTGCAGTCCGGCTTCGGCACGTCGCGTGCTTTTTCCGGCCTGCCACGAGACTTCCGTGACCGGAGAATCCAGGAGCCAGGGAACGATGTCCAGCTCGTGAATGGCCGAGTTGGTGATGGCCGATTCTGCGGTTGTTCCGGGCCCCGCTGCGGCATTGCGGCTGACGCAGTGAACCATGAGGGGCTCGCCCTGCGCCCGGCCTTGCACGGCGCGCCGAAGTGCCACATAGCCCGGGTCGAAGCGCCGCATGAAGCCGAGGGAAAGCAACGAAGCGCCGGTCGCGGCCACGATGTCGGCATCGGCCGCCACCACTTCGAGGCTTTCAAGAAGCGTGGGCGCCAACGGCTTCTCGCAGAGTACCGGGGTCATTGCTTCGAAGCATTCCAAGATAAGGCCCGCGTGTGTCGAGTCGTGCGAGGCGACGACTACCGCGTCAACGTCGCTGGAGTTGATCAATTCCGTCGGGTCCGTGGTGATGCGTGCCAACGGTGGCGCAGCAGCCGCTGCCCGGCCGGCGTCGAGATCTGCCACGAAGGTGACTTCGGCACCCCCAATACTGGTGGAAAGATTCCTGATGTGGTCTGCGCCCATGATTCCGGCGCCAATAACACCCACCCTGATCGGCATGGTGTTCCCTTCTATTGACGATATGAATGGGCCGTGTGCACAGCTGGCGGGGTCCTTCGAAGAGTTCTCCGGAGGACCCCGCCAGTGCACTTTTACGCGTGCTTCGGGCTTCCGGCGTTTACGCTGTCAACGTCCGCTACTTCGGCCTTGACCTCTTTTACGACGTCGCCATGGCCTCCCAGCTGTTCCAGCTCATGGGCGAGTTCAGCAAGCTCAGCGCCACCAGCCATCTGGGCCGTGAGTTCGTCCAGGGTGATGTCCTTCTTGTCGTAGTACCCAATGGACTTGCCGCGCTTGAGCAGAAGGAACCGATCCCCCACCGGGAAAGCATGGTGCGGGTTGTGGGTGATGAAGATGACGCCGAGGCCGCGGTCGCGGGCCTGGAGGATGTAGCGCAGGACCACACCCGACTGCTTCACGCCCAGGGCCGCCGTGGGTTCGTCCAGAATGAGGACCTTGGCGCCGAAGTACACGGCGCGGGCAATCGCGACGCACTGGCGTTCACCTCCGGAGAGCTGTCCGATGGGTTGCTCAACATCACGAAGGTCGATGCCCATCTCCGCCAGTTCCTTGAGCGTGATGGCCTTCATCTGTTCGACGTCCATGTACTTGAACGGGCCGAAGCCTTTGGTGATCTCGGATCCGAGGAAGAAGTTCCGCCAAATAGGCATGAGCGGCACCACTGCAAGGTCCTGGTACACGGTGGCGATGCCGGCGTCCAGGGCATCGCGGGGGGAACCGAACTTTCGTTCCTCACCCATGATGTTCAAGACGCCGTCGTCGTGCTGGTGGAGACCGGCGATGATTTTGATCAGCGTGGACTTGCCCGCGCCGTTATCGCCCAGCACACAGGTAACGCGGCCGTTGTCCACGGCCATGGTGACCTCACTCAGCGCGATGATGTTGCCGTAGTGCTTGCCCACTCCTTCCAAGGAAAGAAGATGGACGGGTGTGTGGGTGAGGGGATCACGCTCATTCTGCAACAGCGTTTCCTGGTCGATCGCTTTGGCATTCATTTCCGGCCCCTTACTTGAGTTCCGCGCGGCGCTTGACGATGAGGTTGACGATGGTGGCGAGCAGCAGCATCAGCCCCAGGAAGAACTTGAACCAGTCCGGGTTCCACTGCGCGTACACAATGCCCTTGTTGGCCATGCCGAAGATGAACGCGCCGATCGCGCCGCCCACTGCTGAACCGTAACCACCCGTCAAAAGGCAACCACCGATCACAGCAGCGATGATGTAGAGGAATTCGTTGCCCACGCCCTCGCCCGACTGCACAGTGTCGAAAGCGAAAAGGTTGTGCATGCCCAGGATCCAACCGCAGAAGCCCACACCCATGAACAGCCCGATCTTTGTGGCTTTGACCGGGACTCCCACAGCCCGGGCCGCATTCGCGTCGCCTCCTACTGCGAAGATCCAGTTACCCACACGCGTCCGCATGAGCACCCACGTGGCGACGGCCACGAGGGCAATCCAGATGAAGACGGTGATCTTGACGTCGATGCCTGCAATGTTCACCGAGGATGCGAAGACACCGCGAGCGGTGTCGAAGCCGTCCATGTTGGAGATGGAAGGTGAGGAGACAGACCCGCCGATCAACCGGGTCAACCCCAGGTTCAAACCGGTCAGCATCAGGAAGGTGGCCAAGGTGACGATGAAACTGGGCAGCTTGGTCTTCATCAAAATCCATCCGTTGATGAATCCAATGGCCAAGGACACCAACAAAGCCAGGATGACTCCCACCCAGACGTTTGTGCTGAAGTACCAGCTGAACATTGAGGCCGTCAGCGCCGATGAAATCACGGCAACGCCGGTGGAAAGATCAAATTCTCCACCGATCATCAGCAGTGACACACCCACCGCCATGATCCCGATGGTGGAGCTTCCGTACAGCACAGTGGCCAAAGCGTTGGGTTGGGTAAACGTGGGCGAAACCACTGCGAAGAAGATGAAAAGGACGATCGCGCCCACCAGGGCGCCCACCTCGGGCCGGCCAAGGAGCTTCTGCAAAGGACTGCGCTGGGCCACCCGTTCATCTATTGCAGCTTTGGTGAATTTATTCTGGGTAATAGTCATGATGTTCCTCCTTGCTGCCGGGCTGGACTCGACCAGCCCGGCCAGCGGGCTGTTAGCGGATACCCTGTTCAGCGAACGTCAGGACTTCGGCGGCATTGGACTGGTCAACGATTGCCGGACCAGTGAGCACGGACTGTCCGCCGCCCACCTTGAATCCGCCACGCTTGTTCTGCCACAGCGCATCCACTGCTCCGTAACCCTGGAGCCACGGCTGCTGGTCCACGGTAAACAGGACGCTGCCGTCAGCTACCTTCTGAGCCAGTTCTTTGTTGAGGTCGAAGCTGGCGACCTTGGCCGAACTGCCGGCGGTGGTCACGGACTTCAGGAGGGTCAAGGTGATGGGAGCGCCCAGGCCGATGATCACATCAGCATCCTTGGAGGCCTGCAACTTGGCCGTGGCGGTGGACTCTACTGACGTCATGTCCGCCCCGTTGACGTACAGGATTTCCGTACCGGGTACCTTTGCCTTTACACCGGCGCAACGGGCCTCAAGACCCACGTGTCCTTGGGCTTGGATCACGCAAACCGGGTGCTTGTAGCCACCTTCTGCGAGCCTTGTGCCCACGGCCTCACCCGCTAGCTTTTCATTCGACCCAAAGTGCGTGAAAGCTCCGAGTTGGGCTGACGCTGCTTCGCCGGCATTGAAGCTGACGATCGGTATGCCGGCGTCCGACGCCTTCTTCAGTGCGTCTTTCAGCGCATCCGGCGTAGCCAGTGTCACGGCAATGCCATCCACTTTCTGATCCACGGCCTGCTCGATCAATTGCGCCTGCCGGCCCGCCTCCGGATCAGAGGTGTACAGCAGCTCTACGTTGTCCTTCGCTGCTGCTTCTTCGGCACCCTTGCGTACGGTGTCCCAGAAAGTGTCACCTGCGGGGGCGTGGGCGATCAACGCAATCTTCATCCGTTCGGTGGCGGCCACCTGGCCTCCGCCGCCTCCGGAGCCTGCCTCCGGCTCCCTGCCGCCAGTGCTTGAACAGGCGCTCAGAGCCACCAAGGGCACGACCGCCGCAACAAGCGCCGCTTTACGCCACGAAAAAACAGTCACCATAATCTCCTTTGATTCCCAAGTGCGGGCTGCCACTTTGCAGCCTCGGATGCACCGCCTACCTCGATCATGGTGACCTACCTCACGAATGTCAAGAGTTTGTCCTGACATTAGTATGTTTGTACGTAACAGTTCTCGCCAAAGCTCAGGATCGGGGCGCCGCAGTAGTACGCCGAACCACCAGCGCGGGCTCGATCAGCTTGCGCTGCGTTCCCACGGCGGAGCCTTGAATGCGCGCCAACAGCCACTTTGCGACATCCATCCCCACCGCGTCGCTGCGGTTGTCCACGGACGTCAGCTCGAGATACCGGGATTTCGCCAGCGCTGAATTGTCATACCCAATGACCGAAATATCCGACGGCGCCGCCAAACCGCGCGCCTTGACCGCACCGAACGCGCCAAGCGCCATAGTGTCGTTGGCAGCGAAAATCGCAGTGGTGTCCGGATAATGCTCAAGGAGCCAGCAGGCGGACGCGTAACCGTCTTCTTCCGTGGTACCTCCGCCCTCCCCCACAATCAATGGTTCGACGCCCGATTGCCGGGCTCGCTCCTGGAAGCCGGCCCTGCGGTGGGCTGCGGCACCGCCGGAACCGGAGAGGTGGCCGATTCTTCTGTGTCCGAGGTCCAAGAGGTGGCCTGCTGCCATCGCGCCGCCACCGGCGTCGTCGTTGGTTATCAGATAAGCGTCATCGGGCACCCCGTTCCGCCACCCTGCCACCACAGTGGGAACTTCCGTGCCGCTGAGCACCGTGGCCCCTGGTTCGGCTGCGATCACGAGTCCGTCCACATGCATGGCAAGCAACCCGTCCGCGGCCTCCTTGATGCGGTTCTCCCCGGGGCGGGAATCGGCGAGCATGACCTGGTAGCCATGTTCTGCCAGCACCGACTCCAGCCCCCGCAGCAGATCAACGAACCATAGGTTTCGGTAGTCGTCAATGACGAGCCCGATGCTTTTGGTCCGACTGCTCGCGAGCGTGGTGGCCGCACGACTGGGGCGGTATCCCAGCTCGGTGATCGCGGCTTTTACAGCCTCACGGCGCTTGTCACTGACCTTCCCCGGGTTCTGAAGAACCAGCGAAACGAGCGACGGCGAGACGCCGGCCAGCTTGGCGACATCGTAAATTGTTGGGCGCCGGCGATGCGGCTTATTCGTGCTCATGGCATAACCGTCCGAGAGCAGCAGCCACCTTGGCATGAATGATTGACAGGACATATAGACATGGCTACTCTCGAATTCAGCATACAAAATTGTAGCGCTACAAAATGCCGTCGAGTGTCCCCGCCGCGGCAGTATTTCAAAGGAGAAATCATGGCTGAAAGCCTTGGCGTCGCTGTCATCGGCGCAGGTATGGCCGGAAAGGCCCATGCAGCGGCCTACCGGACAGCATCTACCCTCTACAGCCCGGTGCTCCCTCAGATCCGGCTGGTCTCCATTGGTGACGTGAACGCCGAATTCGGCTCGCTGGCAGCCCGCCGCTTCGGTTACGAGCGGAATGACACCTCATGGCAGGCCATCGCAGAAGCCGATGATATTGATGTTGTGAGCGTGGTCATCGCAAACTCACTGCACCGCGAAGTGGTGGAGGGGCTTCTGGCCGCCGGCAAGCACGTGTTGTGCGAGAAGCCGTTGAGCGATTCGCTGGAAGACGCCCACGCCATGGCCGAAGCAGCACGCAACGCCAGCTCCATCGCACGCATCGGCTTCACCTTCCGCCGCACCCCGGGCATTGCCTACATCCGTGAACTCATCCAGAACGGCACTCTCGGAAATGTCCTGCACTTCAGCGGCCGTTACTGGACCGACTACGGCTTCAGCCCCGAGGCTCCCATGAGCTGGCGCTACAAAGGCGGCCCCGGCTCCGGTGCCCTGGCCGACGTCGGAAGCCACCTGACCTATGTCTCCGAATTCCTCTGCGGTGACATAAGGTTAATCAGCGGTGGGCGGCTCACCACAGCGATCAGCAAGCGACCACTGCCGCTCAGCGCCGTCATGGGTCACGACCATGTGGCTGTCAGCGACACTTTCGAAGCCGTCGAGAACGACGACTACGCTGCATTCAACGCGGAATTCGCAAACGGTGCCGGCAGCTTCGAGGTCTCACGCGTAGCGGCGGGACATGCCAACAGCCTCCAGTTCGAGGTCTTCTGCGAAAAGGGTGCGGCCAAATTCGACCAGCGCCGCCCCTCGGAAATCCAGCTGTTCCTCAACGATGGCTCAGGCAACGAGAACGGTTACCGTCAGGTCATCCTCGGCCCGGGACACCCGTACATTGCCGGGGGCCTTGCCATGGACGCTCCCGAAGTCGGCTTCGGCCAGAACGACGCCTTCGGCTATCAAGCCCGGGCGTTCCTCGAGGAAGTTGCAGGCCTCAGCGAAAGTGCTTCACTGCCGCGCTGCGCCACCTTCGACGAGGGCGTACGCAATATGGAACTGCTCGGGGCCGTCACTGAGTCAGCCCTCAACAACGGGAAGAGAATCACGCTATGAAACTCGGCGTCTACAACGCGATCCTGCACGACCGCCCGCTCCCCGATGCCCTGAAGGTCATTGCTGATCTTGGATTGACCGGTATCGAGATCAATACCGGTGGTTTCCTCCCCGCCGTCCACGTACCAACCATGGATCAGATTCTGGAAAGCGACGCCGCCCGCGACGACTATCTGGCGATTTTCGAAGGCACCGGCGTTTCCATCGCCGGGCTGAACTGCAATGGCAATCCCCTGCACCCGAAACGTGAAATCGGCCAGAAGCATGCCGAAGACATCCGGCGCTCCATCCGGCTGGCACATCGACTGGGACAGAAGCGCGTGGTCACCATGTCAGGGCTGCCCGGGGGCGAACCAGGGGCCACCACTGTCAACTGGGTGGTCAACGCCTGGAACTCAGCGGCACTGGACGTCCTTGATTACCAGTGGGGCATTGCCGCGGATTTCTGGAAGGAAACTGACCGGCTCGCTGCCGATCACGGCGTCAAGGTGGCGTTGGAGCTGCACCCGCAGAACATCGTGTTCAATACCGCTGATGTCCGCAAGCTCATCGAGCTCACCGGCGCCACGCATGTTGGGGTGGAACTGGATGCCTCGCACCTCTTCTGGCAGCAGATGGACCCGGTTGCCGTTGTCCGGGAACTCGGTCCCCTGGTATTTCAGGCCGCCGCCAAGGATGTTCGTGTGAATACAGAGAACGCGGCTCTCTACGGGGTGCTGGACAACAGCTTCCGCCGGCTCTCGCCGGAGGAGAGTCGGACAAACCTTGGCGGGGACGAGTGGGCCAACGAATGGCCCAAGAACTCCGCGTGGGACTTTGTGGCCCTCGGCCGCGGCCACGACACTGCCTTCTGGACGGAGTTCCTGCGGGCTTTGCATGAGGTGGACCCGGACATGCTGGTCAACATCGAGCACGAGGACGTTTCCTTGGGCCGCATTGAAGGGCTGCAGGTGGCAGCCCAGGTCCTGCTGGATGCCGATGCGGCACTCGCAGCATCATTGAACCCAACGGCCTGAGGCCAAATGGCCCGGAACCTTTGTGACTAAACACCGGGCCCGGATGGGGACGGCGCTCAGGCGCCGTCCCCATCTTTTTGTACTCCGACTTTTTTGTACTCCGACTTTCCGCAGGCTGCCTACATACGGCAGCCTGAGCCTGCTCCTTGCCGCCGGTGTGGATGCCGGGAGAATTGGGGAACGCTCCCCCGCAGGGGCGGGCGTGAGCTTGTCCCGTCCGCGAGCTTGTCCCTTCCGAACAAGGAAACTACACCGGCTTCTACACAGAGTTCGCCAAGGCTGTCCGTGACGAAGGCCCCGAACCAGTGCCGGCAACAGAAGGGATCCAAACCCTTGACGTCCTGGACGCGGCCCGACGCAGCGCGCTGGAAAAAGTTGTGGTTGCGCTCTCAAGAGTCCCTGTTCCATGGCGCAGAAAACGCCCGAAGCCTGCCGGCGTCGGGCGTTTTCTGCGTGGTTATGGGCAGGAAAACAGTTCTGCTGAGTCAGCCGGTTACTCCAGCCTTCTCTTTGAAAAGGTGCTCCAGTTCCTCAAGTGATTTGCCTTTGGTCTCCGGCACCGTGCGCTTGACCCACACTATGGCGCACAACTGCAGCGCAACGAAGATGAAGAATGTTGCCGAGACCCCCATGAGCGAGACCAACTGCGGGAAGAAAAAGCCGATCAGGAAGTTGATCATCCACAACACAAAAACGCAGATACCCATGCCAATGCCCCTGACGTGCATGGGGAAGATCTCGGACATGGTCAGCCACGTCACCGTTCCAATACATCCCTGCATGGAAGCAAGGAACATCACCATGAACAGCAACACCAGGTAGCCACGCAGCGTACTTTCCGGCAGGGCAAGGGAAATGAGCGCAATGGCCGTCAGTGATGACGCCGTCCCAATCAAACCGACAATGAGCATGGGTTTCCGGCGCACCCGCGTCATCAAGTACATGCCGACGATGACGGCTGCCACAGACGTCATGCCGTTGAGGACGTTGGCAATCAGGGCCCCTTGGTCCCCGAAACCGGAGGAGGACAAAATAGTGGTCCCGTAATACATGATGGCGTTAACGCCGCTGATCTGGTTGATGATGGCCATGCCAAGACCGACTACAAAGATCCTGCGTATCCACGGCACCGTGAGGTCCTTGAACGTCCCGAGCTTGGACTGATAGTCCTCCCTGGCCGCCTGGCGCACTTCGTCGAATTCGGCCCCCACATCCCCTGCACTCCGCGTGGAGCGGAGCACTTCAAGGACTTCGCCGAACCGACCGGCTGATGCGAGCCAGCGTGGGCTTTCCGGCAGGACGAGCATGCCGAACCACAGGATCACGGCAGGAAGCGTGGCGATCACCAGCATCCAGCGCCACACGTGCATCTCTTCCGGGAAGAGATTTCCCAGTACCGCGTTGAAGGTAAAGGCCAGAAACTGGCCGGTCACGATCATCAGCTCGTTCTGGGTGACGATCCTGCCCCGCTGGGCGGCCGGGGACATCTCGGCCAGATATACAGGAACAATCACCGAGGCACCGCCAACGGCGAGACCCAGGACTGTGCGGGCAAGGACCAGGAGCTCCGTGCTGGGCGCCAGGGAACAACCCACGGTGGCAAAGGCGAAGATCAAGGCCAGGCCCATGATCGTCTTGCGCCGTCCGAAACGGTCAGATAACCGTCCCGCACTGATGGCACCGAATGCTGCGCCGAAAAGCAGGGTGGAGGTGACCAGTCCTTCGGTCAACGGTGTCAGTCCAAGGTCTTTCTGCATGAAGGGAAGGGCGCCGTTGATCACGCCGGTGTCGTAGCCGAAAAGCAGCCCGCCGAAGGTCGAGAACAAGGCCACTTTGCGGAGGAATTTCTTGGGGTTCTCCGGCTTGCTGGTCTTCCCGGATACTGCTGGAAGAGTTTCAAGCCGGCTGGTAGAAGTCCTGATTCTCCCTACCGCCTTACTTTGTGCGGGCGACGTAGTCGACCATCGTCTTGAGCTGGTAGCGGGAAACATCCTCCGCGTTCTCATCCTCGGCGAATACCGAAGAGACCATTACGGTGTTCTCCTTGTCCAGGAAGCCGATCTCCTTCAAACCGCCAAAGAACTCGTCCCAGTTCACGTCGCCGTCGCCGATTTTCAGGTGCTGGTGGACGCGGACGGCGTTGCCGGGAGGGTTGGTGATGTAGCGAAGGCCGTGGGAGGCGTGGTGGTTCATGGTGTCCGAAACATGCACCAGACGGAGCTTGTCCCCCGCGGCCCGCATGATCTCCAACGGCTTGTTGCCCATGTGGAAGCTGTGCGAAGCGACGTAGACCATGCCGATGTTCGGCGAGTTGACGCCCCTGATGACGCGGATCGCGGCCAGGCCGTCCTCCACGAAGTCGTCCGGGTGCGGATCAATCAGGACGTCCAGACCCTCGCGTTCGATGATCGGGAGCAGCTCCTCCATGGAGCGGTAGAACGCCCGCTCGGACTCCTCGGCCTTCTCCGGACGGCCGCTGAACTCCGTGTTCATCGTCTGGACGCCGAGGTCTACTGCAATCTGGATGGCGCGCTTCCAGTAACGGACTGCAGCTTCCCGGGCGTCCTCGTCCGGACCCGACCAGCGCAGGACGGGTAGGACCGAGGCTATTTCGACGCCGGCGTCCTTACAGGCTGCCTTAAGTTTCCCGACGAGTTCGTCATCGGCCTTGGGGTGGTTGAAGAACGGGATGAGGTCCGCATGGGGGGTCATCTGCAGGTACTTGTAGCCAAGATCTGCCGCCACCCTCGGGAATTCCAGGAGTGTGTGGCTGTGATGGAATGGCGTGGGATCCAGTGCAATTTTCATGGTGGCTATCCCCTACTTGTAGAGATCCGGCTTGGTGTTCAGCTGGACCTTGACCTTCTCGCCGGACTTCTGGGCCTCGACGCCTGCCTCGCAGCAGGCTGCGGTGGCGTAACCGTCCCAGGCAGTGGGACCGCCGATTTCACTGCGAAGGGCGGCGTCCACCCAAGCCTGCACCTCGACGTCGTACGCCGCTCCAAAACGCTCTTCAAAACCGGGGGTGACGTTGCCGCCCCATTTGCCCGCTGACTGGACGTACGGGCCGTTGTCCCCGCCAATGCTCACAATGCCATCCTCGAAGGACGCCTGCGTGGCCACCTGGTATCCGAACTTGGCGTTGACGTAGATTTCGACGTCGGCCAGCACACCGGATTCGGTTTCCAGCAAAACGTGCTGGGGGTCATGCTGGCCGCTGGGCGCAGTGCGGGTGGGCTTGCCCAGGCGGACCTGGACTGAGGTGATTTCTTCACCGGTGAAGTAGCGGATGGCATCGAACTCGTGGACAACGGAGTCGTTGATCAGCATCTCGTTGGTGAAGCCCTCGGGCGTGCTCGGGTTGCGGTGCTGGTGGTGAAGCATCAAAAGCTCCCCCAATTCGCTGTTGCGGATGATGGCGCCCAAGGCCGAGTACTCGGCATCGAAGCGGCGCATGAACCCCACCTGAATGCGCTTGTGGCCCAAAGCCTGCTCAGCCTGGACCACTTTCCAAGCGCTCTCGGCATCCGGCGTCAGCGGCTTCTCGCAAAGAATCGGGAAGTCCTTCTTCAGTGCCTTATAGAGGATTTCCTCGTGGAGGAAGCCCGGGGTGGCGATCAAGACGGCGTTCACGTCACCGTTGTTGAGCGCTTCGTCGGCACTGGCAAGAGCGACGGCACCGTCGATGCCTTCAATTGCGGCTTGCGCGCGGGCCAGGTCAACGTCGACGACGGCGGCTACTTCAGCGCCGTGGATGCGCGTGCTGAGACGCTTGATGTGGTCCGCACCCATGCGGCCCGCGCCGATGACGGCAACGCGGAGGTTCTGTGTCACTGTATCTGTCCTTCGTGAGGTTTTTCTGGGGTGCTGCTGGCAGCCGTTAGTGGACCGCGTTACTACTGAATGCGCGTACGGGAGCCGCAGGAGAGCAGGTAGTTACGGGTTCGTTTAGCGATGGGCATCGGTACATCGAACGCTACCGGGTACATGTCCTGTTCAACGATGCCGAAGATCGGCCGGTTGAGCCCTTCCACCGCTTCGATCACCGCGCGCAGGTCCGGAAGGCCGTTGGGCGGTTCGGTCATGACGCCTGCCAGGTTGGCAGCTGCCCAGGTCATGTTCTTCTCGTTGACCTCGGCAAGGACCTCGGGGTTGATCTGCTTGAGGTGCAGGTAGCCGATGCGGTCCGGGTAGTTCTTGATGAGTTCCAGGCTGGATGCACCACAGTATTCAGCGTGCCCGGTGTCCAGGCACAGGTTCAAGTATTGCGGATCCGTCGCTGCCAGCAGGGTTTCGATGTCCTTCTGCGCACCGACGTGCGAGTCAGCGTGCGAGTGGAACTGCTGGTTCAATCCAAAGTCCTCCAGCAGCACCTTGCCCATGCGGTTGTGGCCGGCGAACAAGTCAGCCCACTGCTCGTCGGTAAGTTCACCGCTCTCCACGGCTTCGCCGGTAACGTCATCGCGCCACATCGCGGGAATGACCACAATGTGTTCGCCGCCCATGGCTGCCGTCAGTTCAGCAACCTTACGGGCCGGCTCCCATGCTTCGTCGTATTGCTTCGCGCCACGGTGGAAAGCAGTGAAGACCGTTCCTGCGGTGACCTTGAGGTCGCGCTGCTTGAGCTCCTCTGCCAAGCGCGTTGGGTCGTTTGGCAGGTAGCCGTACGGACCCAGTTCAATCCACTTGTAACCGGATTCGGCAACCTCATCCAGGAAACGCTCCCACGGTGTTTGCTGGGGATCATCGGCAAACCACACACCCCAGGAGTCGGGGGCGGTGCCGATGATCAGCTTGTTCTCGACATCAGTCATGACGGCTTTGTCTTCCTTTGTGGCGGCGGGGATCTAGTTGGAGGGGAAGTTGTAGGAGGCGCCGGAGGCATGGGTGGGTTCGGGCCAGCGGGAGGTGATGACTTTGCCTCGGGTGTAGAAGGAGACGCCTTCGGGGCCGTAGATGTGTTTGTCGCCGAAGAGGGAGTTCTTCCACCCGCCGAAGGAGTGGTAGGCCACCGGGACGGGCAGCGGCACGTTGATGCCCACCATGCCCACGGTCACCGAGCGCTGGAACTTACGAGCGTTCGCTCCCGAGGAGGTGAAGATCGCGGTGCCGTTGCCGTACGGGTTGGAGTTAATAAGCTTGATGCCCTCTTCGAGGTCGGCCACGCGGACCACTACCAGGACGGGTCCGAAGATTTCCTCGGTGTACGCGGTCATTTCGGTCTTGACGTGATCGATCACCGTGGGGCCCACCCAGAAGCCGTCTTCGTGGCCCGGGACCACCAAGTCCCGGCCGTCCACCACCATCGCGGCGCCGGCGGTTTCGGCTTCGGTGACGATCTTGACGATGCGTTCTTTGGAGGCCGGGGTGATGACCGGGCCCATGTCGGCGTCGGGTTCGGTGCCGTTGCTCACCTTGATGGCCAAGGCGCGTTCCTGGACCTTTTTCACGATCAGGTCCGCTGCGTCACCCACAGCAACGGCGACGGAGATCGCCATGCAACGCTCACCGGCGGAACCGAACGCGGCGGCGGCGAGGTGATCGGCAGCGTTGTCGAGGTCAGCGTCGGGCATCACGATGGCGTGGTTCTTCGCCCCGCCCAGGGCCTGCACGCGCTTGCCGTGCTTGGTAGCTGTCTCGTGGACGTACTGCGCGATCGGGGTGGAGCCGACAAACGAGATGCCGTCCACGTCCGGGTGGGTCAGCAGGCCGTCGACGGTTTCCTTGCCACCGTGCAGGACCTGGAACACGCCATCGGGCAGGCCGGCCTGCTTCCAGAGCTTGGCCAGCAGCATCGGGGCGGACGGATCACGCTCGGAGGGCTTGAGGATGAACGCGTTACCGGTAGCGATGGCCATCGGCGCCATCCACAACGGCACCATGACCGGGAAATTGAACGGGGTAATGCCTGCAACCACACCCAGCGGCTCGCGGAAGGAGAAAACATCGATGCCCGTGGAGACCTGGTCCGAGTAGTCGCCCTTGAGCAGCTGCGGGATGCCACAGGCGAACTCGATGACTTCCAGGCCGCGGCCGATCTCGCCCTTAGCGTCGGAGAGGACCTTGCCGTGCTCCGCGGTGATCAGCTCGGCCAAGTCATCGACATGTGCGGCGACGAGTTCACGGAACTTGAACAACACCGCGGTGCGCTTGGCAAGGGAAATATCGCCCCAGGACTCCGCGGCCTTCTTCGCGGCAGCCACCGTGGTGTTCAGATCGGCTTCGTTGGCCAGACGCAGCTCCGCGGAAACCTGTCCGGTGGCCGGATTGTAGACGGGCTGGGTGCGGTCGCCTTCGCCGGTGGTTTCAGCGCCGTTGATGAAGTGGTGGATGGTGGTCAGTGTGGTCGTCGTCGACATGTGCGGACTTCCTTGTGGTCTGTGGCTTTTAGGGCGGGGCTGTGACTAGCCGAGCAGCTTACGCTGGCGGTTCTTGTGGTCTGTATACGTCTTGTAGGCCTGCTGGGTGGATTCGAGGTCTGAGACCTGCGAGACGGGAACATCCCACCAGGACTCGGAGCTCGGGGCATCCAGCAAAGGATCGGACTCAACGTGGATCACGATGGGGCCTGTTTCCGGGGCCGCTTTGGCTTCCTTGATGGCGGCGCCGAGGGCCTCAATGAGGTTCTCACCAGGTTCGATCCGGATGACCTTGGCTCCCAGAGATTCTGCGTTGGTGGCGAGGTCGATGGGAAGGTTCTCGCCGGCGTCGAAGCTGTGCTGTTCCTTGTCCAGGACCCGGTACTGCGTACCGAAGCGCTGGGAACCGAGTGATTCGGAGAGAGAGCCGATGGAGGCGTAGCCGTGGTTCTGGATGAGGACCACGATGAGCTTGATGCGTTCGGCGACGGCGGTGACCAGTTCGGTGTGCATCATCAGGTAGGAGCCGTCCCCCACCATGACCACCACATCCCTGTCCGGGCCACCTGCGGCGGCTTCGGCCAGTGCCGCGCGCTTCACGCCCAGCCCTCCCGGAATTTCGTACCCCATGCAGGAGTAGGCGTATTCCACGTGGTAGCCGAAGGGGTCGCGGACGCGCCACATCTTGTGCAGGTCACCGGGCAGGGAACCGGCGGCGCAGATGACAACGTCCTGGTCATCCATGGCCTTGTTGGTGGCCCCGATGATCTCGTTCTGGGCCGGCAGCGGCGTGTAGCGTGTCTCGAAAGCTTCGTCCACGGTTGCGTTCCAGCGCTTCTTCTCCGCTGCGACCTTCTCTTCGAGATCGGCACCCACCCGGTACCCGCCTAAGGCCTGGTTGAGCTTCACCAAGGCCTTGCGGGCATCGGCGACGATCGGCAACGTGGTCCCGTGCTTGTAGGCGTCGATCGGTGCGACGTTGATGTTCACGAACTTCACGTCCGGGTTCTGGAACGCGGTCCGGGAAGCGGTGGTGAAGTCCTCGTAGCGGGTCCCGATGCCAATGATGAGGTCCGCTTCGGCAGCGATGGCGTTGGCCGCCGTCGTGCCCGTTGAACCGATGGCACCGAGCGAGTGCTGGTGGTCCCACGGCAGGACGCCCACGCCGGCCTGCGTGTTGCCCACCGGGATGCCGGTCAGCTCAGCAAATGTGGCGAGTTCGGCGTTGGCGTAGGCGTAGAGGACTCCGCCGCCGGCGATGATCAGCGGGCGTTTAGCGGCGCGGATGGCCTCCACGGCGCGGCGGATGTCGTCATCCTCAACCTCGGGACGGCGGATCCGCCACTCCCGCTCGGCCAGGAACTCTTCGGGAACGTCGAAAGCCTCGGCCTGGACATCTTGCGGCAGCGAAATCGTGACCGCGCCGGTCTCCGCGGGGTCCGTGAGAACGCGGAGTCCGTGGTGGAACGCTGAGAAGAGCTGTTCCGGGCGGGAGACCCGGTCGAAGAACTTGGACAGCGGACGGAAGGCATCGTTGACCGTGATGTCATACGCGTACGGGAGCTCCAGCTGCTGCAGTACGGGATCAGCGGCGCGCGTGGCGAACGTGTCACTGGGCAGCAGGAGTACAGGCAAACGGTTGGTGGTGGCCAATGCGGCGCCGGTCAGCAGGTTCGAGGAACCCGGGCCAATGGAAGTGCTGATGGCGAACGTCTGGCGGCGGCGGGTGTGGCGTGCGTAGCCCACGGCCTGGTGGACCTGGGCCTGCTCATTGCGGCCCTGGTAGTACGGCATGATCGTGGGGTCCGCGGCCTGGTACTGCTTCAACGCCTGGCCCACGCCGGCCACGTTGCCGTGTCCGAAGATGCCGAACGTGCCCGGAATCAGCCGCTCACGGTACTCCACACCATTAATGGAATCCACCGTGTACTGCTTGGAAAGGAACTCGACCACAGCCTGGGCCACGGTCATCCGACGGGTTGCTGTACCCATTACTAGCTACTCCGATACTTTCACTGGAATACGGTCTGCCAAGGTGCGCTTGTCCGCAGCGGCGGCCACGGGCGCAGTGTTGTTCAGCAGCGAGGCCGCAGTCGCAACGGCACCCGCCACATCGCCGTCGTGCGGGTAAAGCAACGTCCTGCCCACCGTGAGGCCGCGGACGCCTGGCAATGCCAGAGCTGCCTGCCAGCTGGCGAACACCTCGTCCTGACTTCCGTCAGGGTCACCACCCAACAACACAGTGGGCATGGTGGTGGACGCCATGACGCGTTCCATCTCAGCCACCACCGGGAGCTTCATCCAGGTATAGGCGCTAGTGGAACCAAGGCCCTCGGCAATACCCACAGACTTGATCACGGCATCTGCACGGAGGTCGTTGCGGACCTTTCCGTGCGCATCACGGACAGAGAGGAACGGCTCAACCATAGCGATGAGCTTGCGCTCGGCCAGCGAATCGATGGCTTTCGCCGTGGCTTCAAGAGTGGCCACAGTGTCCGGGTCGCCGAGGCAGATGCGTGTGAGCATTTTGCCGCCATCGGCACCGAGCGCTTCCAGCGCAGCGGCAGTATGGCCGGTGAAACGGTCATCGAACTCGTTGACCAGGCCGGCCAGTCCACCACGGTTCATGGAACCGAAGACGAGTTTGCCTTCCAAGGCCCCCAGCAACAGGAGGTCGTCCATGATGTCCGGCGAGGCGAGGATGCCATCAACGGCAGGGTTCGCCAAGGCAATCTGCAGACGGTCCAGGAGGTCCCTGCGATCCGCCATGGCCATGGGCTGTGGACCAACGGCGAGGGCGCCGCGGGCAGGATGGTCTGCAGCGACGATGAAGTTCTGCGTGTTGTGTTTCAGGCCGGGGTGACGGCGGCGGGTGGCTGCAGCGCGGGCCACGGCCTCGGGGTCCTCCAACCTGATACGGCTCAAATGCTCGTAACGGCGGGGGTCATCGTTGGCGCTCAACGAACTGCTCCTTCTGCAAGGGTGGAGGCTCCGACTGTGGCAGCTGCCGAAGCCGCACCGGGGATGGGGCGGCCTCGTTCAGTGAGCAGCGAGGTGACCTCGTCCGGCGTCGGCATGGCATCAGCGCAGGAGAGGCGTGAGGCGACGATCGCACCGGAGGCGTTCGCGTAGTCCAGGACCTCGGACAGCGGCCAACCGGACAGCAGCCCGTGACAGAAGGCGCCGCCAAAGGAGTCGCCGGCACCCAGGCCATTGACGGTTTCCACCGGGACAGGGGCGGAGACCACGCGCTCGGTGCGGGTTTTGGCCATCACGCCTTCCGCGCCAAGCTTCACGACGGCAATTTCGACGCCGGCATCCAGTAGGCGGTCCGCCTGCTCGTCAGGGGTGCCCTCACCTACGGCAACTGCACATTCCTTATCGTTTCCAATGGCAACAGTGACGTGAGGGAGGACCTTGGCAACTTCGGTGCGGGCTTCGGCTTCGGAGGCCCAGAACATGGGACGGTAGTCCAGATCCAAGATGGTGAACTGACCTTGCTTCAGTCCGGCACGGGGCCGGGCCTGATGGGCTTTGATGTGGGCTTCGCGGCTGGGTTCCTGGCACAGGCCGGTGACGGTGGACCAGAAAATGCCAGCGTCACGGATGGCCGCCAGGTCCAGCTCTGCAGCCTTGATCTGCAGGTCCGGTGCCGAGGGAAAACGGCCGTAAAAGTAGAGTGGGAATTCGTCCGTGGCCGGTTTGATCGCGCAGAAGGTCACCGCCGTGGGGTATTCCTTGACCGCGGAGACGAAAGAATCGTCCACATTGAACTTGTGCAGTTCCCGGTGCAGGTAGTTTCCGAAGGCGTCATCGCCGGTACGGGTGATGACGCCCGCGCGTCGGCCGTGACGCGCCGCGGCGACGGCTACGTTGGAGGGCGAACCTCCAAGGTATTTCCCAAAGGACGTTACGTCCTCAAGGTCCACTCCGATGTCGTTCGGGTAGATATCAACGCTGATGCGCCCGATCGTAAGCAGTTCGTGGGTCACGATGATCGTTGACCTTTCTCTTGTGAACTCTAAACCTTTGAGCGCTGGGCCCCAATGCCTTGCCACCCCTCAGTGAGCGGGGCCACAGGACTACTTTGCACCAGATTCAATGTCCTGTCAAAGGTTTGTACTGACATATTTACAACATGACACTGGGTGCCATTATTTGCTCGGCACGGCCAGTTCGCCTGTGACATACTGACTGCGGCCAAAGCCGAACGACCAGTCACCTGGCGAGTTCTCCACATAGCCCACAAAGACGTCCTCACCCGCCACTCCCACCTCAGCCAGACTGCTGGCGATTGCCGCAAATAACGAACTCTTGGCATCCTGGCTGCGGCCACCCTGCGTAAAGATCTGGATCATCACCATCCCGGAAGTGCGCTCAAACCCGAGGCCGGCGTCCTGGGCAATAATCTGACCCTGGGGATGCTCGGTGAGAATGTGGAAGTAATCGCGCTCCGGTATCCCATATTCCGCAAGGATGGCATCGTGAACAGCGCGGCTCAGCGCGGTCAATTCCTCCGGGGTGCGGCCTTGATTGACGTCGATTCGAACAAGCGGCATGTTTTTCTCTCCTAGTTTGTCCTGTCATACTAACAAATTGCATCTTCGAAATTCAAGGGTGCCGTGATTCCCTTGGTGCCAACAACAAACAACCCCCCGGCCGCGGGGCGGCAAGGGGGGTGGCGGTAATCGAAGGTGGGTGGACGACTGCCACCCAATGGCACATGCGCCTCACCAAGGCCACGTGATAGGTGATAACCACCAGGGTCAGCGAACGCTACGCCTGTACCAAGGGTCGACCCACTGCCCTAGCGCGTCCGATGCCATGCACCACCTCAGAGATACTCGTTGCCTCGTTCACGGGCTATTTCCAACAGGGTGGAGTGGAACGCCACCTCCGCAGGCGCATAGACCTTGTCCTGGCGTTGGGCCAAGAGAACCCGGCGCAGGGGTGCCTCGGCCCCCAGGCTGAGGACCCTGACATCCGGATGCTGCAAGGCCACCGCTGTCTTGGGGACCATCGCCACCCCCATGCCGACGCTGACCATGGCTTGAGCCTCTTGGTAATCGTTGGCAAGGAATCCGATGTTTGGTTCAAAGCCGGCGTCGTGGGCGGAGCGTTGAAGTACCTCCACTACCGGGTGCGCCTCTGCGCGGACTATCCACGATTCCTTTCGGAGGTCTTTCATGGTCACCTCGTCGCGATCGGCCAAAGGGTGCCCCTTGGCCACAAGGATCACCGTGCTCTCTTGGAAGACTTCCGTGACCCGAATGGATTCGTCGTTGAAGCGGTTCCAGGGGTAGTCCCAGAGCAAGCACAACCCGGTCACTCCGGATTCGAGGTCCGAGACCAATTCATCGAAGCGGGCGCTGCGCACTGAGAGACCAATCGCCGGGTAGCGCTTCTTGAAGGCGCGGATCACTAAGGGCAAAAATGAACCGGCCAGTGTAGGGAACGTGCCAACCGTCAATGAGCCGCGGTTCAAACCGGCAATCTGGCCAAGGTCGGACCGGGCGGCGCGCATCTGTCCCACGATCTTCCGCGCATGTCCTGCCAGCACCTGCCCCGCCTCCGTGGGGACAACACCGCGGGACCGCCGGTTGAGCAGGGGCTGCCCCACTTCCTGCTCCAATTTGCGCAGCTGCTGCGAGACAGCCGATGGCGAATACATCATGATGTCCGCCGCCGCGGTGATCGATCCCTGTTCCACCACCTCCACCAGGAGGGCAAGTCGCCGGATATCAATTAAATCCAAACTTTCATCGTTAAGCATCGCTTCACCCTTCTCCATACTTGGTTCATTCTAAGCAGTTGCACGGCATTCAGCGCCTGCAGCAGGGTGGAAACCAGGGTTTTCGCAATCTTCAAGCTCTGCCTAACCCTGCCTACACAGTGAATGAAGGATCACTACACTCCCCCTCATTTATTCAACATTGTCTTCATATGTGATTCGGATCATCCTCGTAACAGGCAAACAAACTTTGCAGGATTGCCACGAGAGGCAGGGAAGCACAATGAAGATCGAAGCTGAATGGATGCGCGGAGGAACCAGCAAGTGCTGGGTCTTTGAAACTGAACACCTGGATACGGCCAACGCCAGCCTGGACGATCTCCTGCCGCGACTCTTTGGAAGCCCCGATACCCGGCAAATCGATGGGGTGGGCGGGGCTACATCGACTACCAGTAAGGCAATGATCCTCAGCCGACCGGCGAATCCGGGGGTGGACGTCGAATTCACCTTCGCCCAGGTGGGCATCGAGGAGGCCACCGTTGACTGGGGCAGCAACTGCGGGAACTGCTCCGCCGTCGTCGGCCTCTACGCCATCGAGAAAGGCTGGGTCGTGCCCGACGCCGATTCCACCCGCATCGTCACCCGTAACACCAACACGGGCCAGATCATCATCCAGCGGGTTTCCACACCTGCCGGCGCGCTGCCGATCACCCCGGACGCGCACATGCCCGGCGTCGTGTTTCCCGGCTACAAAGTCGGTCTTGGCTTCCAAGATCCGGCCGGCAAGACCACCGGACATCTGCTCCCCACGGGTGAGGCGTCAGACACGATCATGGCCGGCGGAACCCGCTGGACCGTATCGATGGTGGATGCCGGCGCCCCGGTAGTCATCGTCCGGGCCGAGGAACTTGGACTGGACACAGCCCGCTACGAGACGTGGAAGGCCAGCGTGGAATTGCACCTGGATACCCTGGACGTCATCCGTCGTCAGGCAGCGGTCCGAATGGGAATGGCAGCAACTCCAGCCGAAGCCGCACGCGCCGTTCCCAAGCTCGCAATCGTCGGCCCACCCACCGGGCCGGAGTGCGACGTCAACGTCATGATGCTGTCGATGGGCAAGCCCCATCCGGCGTTGGCCATCACCGGCAGCATCGCCCTCACACTTGCCGCCCGCACCCCGGGCACGGTAATGAACGACATCACCGGCGACGCACCCCAGGCAGTCCTGAAACTGCGGACACCTGCCGGCGTCATCGAAACCTGGAGCGAGGAACTAGATGGGTCCCTTCTGGTGGGCGTAGACCGAACAGCGCGCACCATCGCCTCCAGCATCATTCACCTCCCGGAGACTCTCGGCAACGTCGTCGAAGCCTCACTAGCAACAGCCACTCGATGAGGAGAAACAACCATGGCTAAGACTATTTTCACACCAGCTCCCGAGGCTGAGAGCGAACTCCGGGAAGAGCGTTCCCAGCGACCCGGCAACCGCCGCCGTATCCTGCTGATAACGGTTGCCGCTTCAGTCATCCTGGGTCTGTTTGCCATCCTGTTCGGGGGTGCCATCTTCAACCCGGCGGCCACCCCTGAATCGGAGCCGACCATGACTGCCATCCAGATCATCCCGCTGGTAATCCTTGTGGTGATGTTCGTCGTCGCCACCAAGTGGCCACTGAACATCGGCGTCATGGGACTCGTGGCATCCTTCGGGGTTGGCTACTTCATGCTGGGTATGACCGACAAGGAGATCCTGGCCGATTTCCCGGCGAACATCGTGATCACCATCATCGGTGTTACCTACTTCTTCAGCATGGCCCAGCGAAACGGGACCATCGACATCATCGTCCAAAACTGCGTCAGGCTTGTTCGTGGAAAGACTCTGCTGCTGCCGTGGGTATTCTTCCTGCTCGCAGCATCACTGACCGCCCTGGGCACGTTCTCCCCCGCCGCCGTGGCTCTGCTGGCACCGGCTGCGATCGGCCTGGCCTACGAGTCACGCATCCACCCGGTTCTCATGGGCGCATTCATCATCAACGGAGCCCACGCAGGCGGCTTCTCCCCGCTGTCCGTGGCGGGTGTCCTGGTGCATGACATTGCTGTCAAGAACGGCTTCCCGATCTCCCAGGGCGCACTTTTCGGAGCGAGCTTCGCACTGAATCTGATCCTGTCCGTACTCACTGTGGTGCTGTTCGCCCTTTTGGGTAAACTCCGCGACGGCGCCGCAGGCCAGCACGCCGAGCTCGAGGCACGACCCACCCGCCCGCACGGCCAGCAGATCCTGACGCTGGGGCTCATCGTGGCCATGCTTGTCTGCGCCTTGGGCTTCCACATGCCCATCGGCTTCGTCGCCCTCTCGGCGGGACTCCTGCTGGCGCTGGTCAACATCAGGGAGCACCAAACCTTCATCGGCGGAGTCTCCTGGTCCACCGTGCTGCTCGTCGCCGGAATGATCACTTACGTTTCCCTCCTGCAGCACGCTGGCGTCATCGACACCCTCGCAGAGCAAGCCCTGGCCCTCGGAGCACCTCTCCTCATTGCCCTGGTACTCTGCTATGTCATCGGCGTCGGCTCCGCTTTCGCTTCCTCCACCGCGCTGCTGACAGCTTTCATCCCTCTGGCTGGTCCTTTGCTGGCAACGAGTTCGCTCAGTGCATCGGGAACCGTTGCGTCCCTGGCGATCGCCGCCACCGTGGTGGACGTATCGCCGTTCTCCACCGACGGCGCGTTGGTGGTGGCCAACGCTCGCGAGGATGACCGTCAGCGCGTCTATAAGCAGCTGATGATGTACGCCGGCGGAGTGGTTTTGGTGGCACCCGCACTCGCCTGGGCATTGCTTGTACCAACGGGCATCATGTAGCTCAACGTATTACTAAACGCCGAAGAACAGGTTCGGTACGCGTAGGAACCGCTCCGGCACACCATCGCAACAGGTAACCCGACCTCCGGGCGCAGGGGCGCGACCCATCGCACCAAGGGCAGGACCACCCACCAGTGGTCCTGCCCTTCGTTATTTTTGGGTGGGGCTAGGGCGTGACTTTGAGCTCACGGATGGTCAGGTCCTGGAATGTGGCCGATCCTTCATGGGCGTAAAGGCGGATGCCGTCATCACCTTCAAGGGGGAAAACCCGGTGCGAGTGCACCACGCGCCCATCGCCGACGAACACTTCGACGCTGGTGCGATCCACAAGGATGCGGAGCGTAAGTCTGCCAGTGGTGGGATCCATCGCGGTTTGGGTTTCCCCCGCAGTGGGGTTAACGGTGGGGCGGCGGTTGACGTACGTAAACGAGCCACGCAGGAACGCACCGGCGGCCACATGCCTGCCTCCACCTGGCGCGCGGCATACCTCCAACCCGAGATTGGCCGGCGGCGCGGCCGGATCCCACACCACCTCGCAGCTCAGATCGTAAGCATTCGAGCGGATCTTCAGGTCATGAGTACCGGCAACCGCCACATCACCTAGTCGATGTGTGCGCTTCACGTGATCGCTCAGGGCAGATGTGGGCGCTGAGGCGAGGTAATAGGCGTCGCTTCCACGCTTGAGCCGGACATCGCGGACAATCATGTCATCGCCGTTGTAGCCGTCAGTGGAAAGGGTTGGCGTGTTGTGGGGGTAATCCCAGAAATTGGCCCAGCCGATTGCCCGTCGGAGGGTTGGGTCCTCCGCACCCGTCGCATCGTGATGCGGGTAGGTCACTGCGCCATAAAAGTCGAAGCCATAATCAAGCCATTCCGGCTCGGCGTGGTCGGGGGTGAAGGAGCTGCCGTCAAAAGCTCCAGTCCAATACGCATACGTCGCAGGCAACCCGCGCCCCTTGCCATTGGCACTGGTACCAAGGACCCAGTGCGAGGTGCCGTCGTCGGCAGTCATCTTGAAGAGGTCAGGGCACTCCAGCAGCCCCAGGTCGCTGCGAAGAAATTCGCCAACACGTTTCCAGGACCGAAGGTCCGGGGAGGTGTAAAAACCCAGCTTCTGCCCCTCGGCATTGGCCATGAACCACCGGCCGCGGTCTGCGTCCCAGATCACCTTGGGGTCTCGGAAATCGTGCACCCCCGGGTTGGGCAGTACCGGCGCCTCGCCGCCGGGCGTGAAAGAGCGCCCCCTGTCCGTGGAGTACCAGAGGTATTGTGCCTGCCGGCCTTCCGGAGCCTGGGTAACTAGGGCTATGACGGCTCCAGCACCATATCCGGCAGTATTGGCATCATCAACCACCAGACATCCGGACCAACAATCGCCGTTGCCGTTGCTGAACTTGGGTATCGCCACTCCGCGATCCCGGAATGCGACGTGATCCGTGGTGGTGGCCCTGCGCCAGGACGTGCCGCCACCGCCCTTGATGTAGTCAGCGTTGTACAGGTAGTAGTAGTGGTACTCCCCGTCAAGGTAGATGGGTCGTTGGGGATCGTTCTTCCAGTTGTCGGTCACGCTGAAGTGATAGACAGGGCGCATCCGGGATGATCCTTTCGAGGCTGGGCCGCCCACCGCCATAGCGGGTCCTCCAGGAGTGGACAGCGCGATGGACCCGCCCAGCGCAACAGCGCCGGCGCCGGTCAGAAGTCCGCGGCGTGAGACTGACGGTGATTCATCCATGGGTTTTCTTCCGTTCCGGCTGCAGGCTACGGGTCTCTTCAAAGACCCCGGCCATGGTCCAGGCATCGAAGGAGAGGATCCGCACCGAACCTTCGGTGGCTGCCAGCGTTACGCGCTCGCCGCCGAGGGTTGGGTAGATACGGGCCGTGAGCGGCTTGCCATTGGCGAAAATTTCGACGGCGGACCGGTCCACCAGAACGCGCAGGCGAACTCGCCCATTAGTCATGGGAATGGGGCCGGACTTGTCCTCAACGTCAACGGCAGGGTTGAGGCTGCTGCGGGCCCGGTCAAGGCGAAGAGTGCCTGTTGGGGTTTCGTCAGCAGCCCGGCTCAGCATGATGAGCGTCTCCTCAGCACCATCCGTGGACACGAGCACGCCGAGCCGAACCTCCGCACCAGGGGCAAGATGTAGGTCCAGCTCAAGGTCCAGCTGGTTGCCGGACACACGGGTATCCAGTGGCGTTCCAGCCCCCACCAAAACCTGGACCGGCACGCTGACGTGGTTGCTACGGAGTTTCGCGATTTCGGGAACCGGTGCAAACTCCAGGGTTCCGTCGTTGGCCACCGTGGTGAGCCGCGGCAGGCTCATCACCCCGGACCAGCCGGCCTCCACCATGGCTGCGTCGCTGCGCCCTTCCTGCATCCAACCGAACATGACACGTCGGCCGGACTCATCCTG
The DNA here is from genome assembly GCF_006964045.1 of Arthrobacter sp. TS-15. Classification (NCBI taxonomy): domain Bacteria; kingdom Bacillati; phylum Actinomycetota; class Actinomycetes; order Micrococcales; family Micrococcaceae; genus Arthrobacter; species Arthrobacter sp. TS-15. The sequence goes on from NZ_SDXQ01000039.1 coordinate 63,280, forward strand.
GAAAGACTGCGGGGCGTAGAAAAAGCGACCCCCAAAGTCCAGCCGGTGCAAAGCCTCCGGTTCGAAGGAATTTCCGGCGTAGCGACCGGTCCAGTACAGCGGGTGGCGGGTTTCGCCGTCGTTCCATGCGGAGAAAACCAGCACATCCGGCGAGTCGTCAGCAGGTGCGGATCCTAAAGAACCTTGTCCTGCCCGGAACAGGTCAACGCATTCCCACATGGTCCCGGTCCAGTCAGTGTCCGCCGGGTCACCCTGTGAGGCATCTCCGATGAACAGCGGCCCCACGTAGTCCCACGATCTCAAGTCCGAAGACTCGTACAAGAACGCCGTACCGCCGCGATGACGAATTCCTGAGCCTACCAACTGCCTCCACACGGTCCCCTCGCGCCATACGCAGTGATCGCGGTAGGCAGTGATGTCCACCCCTGCAGGCGGCGCTGCGATCACGGGGTTCCCGGGATCCTTGGTCCAGTCCAGAAGGTCAGGGGATCCTATGGCGACGCAGGGCAACTCCTTGTCCGCGAACCGTCCGGAGTACACCAAGGTGGGTGTGCCGTCGTCGTTCACCAACACCCCGGACCAGCAGCCCTCGGCATCCGGTCCCGCGGATGGCTCCAAAGCCACGGGCTGATCAGTCCAGGTGACCAGGTCCGAGCTGGTGGCATGGCCCCACTGAATCCGGTGATGAAAAGCACCCTCAGGGTTGTATTGGTAGAACAAGTGGTACGTGCCGTTCCACTGGCTGACCCCGTTGGGATCGTTGAGCCAACCGGCCGGTGAAACGAAGTGGAATCGCGGGCGAAGGGGGTCGGCCTCGGCGCGGGACAGCAGTTCGTCGCGCGGAACGGTGGCGAGCGGGTGGGTAAGTTCAGTCATGCGGAAGCCTCTTCGTGAGCGTTCGACGCCGGGTGGCTGGTTTGGGTTGGTTCACTGACCAAGGCATGACTGCCGGCAGCAGCCCACGGCCGGTAGAGGTGGCAGCGAACCCAGTGACGGTTTTCGGGGTCACCCACCTGATGGCGCACAGGTTCCTCGGACGAGCATGCTTGGTTCGGATCGCCGTGGAACGCGCAGTGCGTTGACGCCATGACCGCTTGCCGCAGTTCGGCCCTGCGTACCGGATCATAGGAGCCTGCACGGGCCGGGTCAGGGACAGCTGAAACCAGTAGTTGCGTGTAGGGGTGGGCAGGATTGGCCAGAAGGTCCAAGGACTCGCCTTCTTCAACCAGTTCACCGGCGAACATGACCGCGGTCCTGTCTGCCAAGTACCGTGCGGACGCGAGGTCGTGGGTGATGTAGAGCATGGAGATGCCCTGCTCGTCGCGGAGCTTGCGCATCAGGTTCAGCACGCCGATCCGGACAGAAACGTCCAGCATGGACGTGGGCTCATCAGCCAGGATGACCTGCGGTTCAACGGCGAGGGCCCGGGCGATCGCAACGCGTTGGCGCTGGCCGCCGGAGAGCTCGTGCGGATACGAGTTCAGCATGTCAGCCTGAAGGCCAACGGTGGTCATGAGTTCTTCGAGCCGCCGCTGGGTCTCCCGCTCGCTTCCGCCGCTCCTGCCGTGGATCGCCAACGAGCGCCGCAGGAAGTGATCCATCCTGTGGGCCGGGTTCAGTGAACCGAAGGGGTCTTGGAACACCATCTGCAGTTTTGATCGGAACGCACGCGATGCTTGGAACCGGTCGCGTTTGAGGACGTCGACGCCGTCAATCAGGATTTCCCCTGAACTAGGCTTTTCGAGCCGCGCCACACAGCGGGCCAAGGTGCTCTTGCCGGAACCGGACTCCCCCACGAGCGCTACGATTTCGCCTTTGGCGATGCTCAGGTCGATCCCGTGGAGGGCGCGGACAGAATCGCGGGAGAACAAACCGCCAATGGGGAAAGTCTTTCCCAGGCCGCGAATTTCCAGGGCAGGGGTGCCGGTGGTGGACACGGCCGCCGGGGTCATCAGTGAGTGGCTCATCGTGCGGCTCCTTCCAGGTTGACGGAATTGACCACCGAAGTGTCGGCGACAAACGGGGCTACAAAGTGGCCGGGTGCCACCTCAGCGAGGTCCGGGATGTTGCGGAACTTCACGCCGTCGGGCAGTCCCGTCAATGGGACGCGGGGGCCGGTGAGCGGCGGGAACGCGCCCATCAGCGCTTGGGTGTACGGGTGACGGGGGTTGGCGTAGACGTCATGGGCCTTGGCGGTTTCCACCATCCGCCCGCCATACATCACGGCCATGCGGTGCGAGAGTTCCACCATGAGGGACATGTCGTGCGTAATGAACAGGACAGAGAAACCGAGCTCGCGCTGGAGCTCCTTGATCTGGGCCATTATTTCCTGCTGAACCACCACATCCAGTGCGGTAGTTGGCTCGTCCAGGATCAAGAGTGACGGCTTGAGCGCTACAGCCATGGCAATCACAGCTCGTTGACGCATGCCGCCTGAGAGCTGGTGCGGGTAGGACTTGAGCCGGGAGGGTTCGATCCTTACCAGTTCCAGCAGTTCCCCGGCTCGCCGCATTGATTCCTTGCGGGAATAGCCGGCATGGGTCGTGAAGATATCAACGATCTGTTCGCCGATGGTCAGCACCGGATTGAGCGAGTTCATGGCCGATTGGAACACCATGGCCACGTCCTGCCAGCGGAAGCGCCGCAGCTCCTCCGGAGTCATGGCCAGGACGTCCTTGCCGCCAAAGGAAATGCTGCCGCCGGCGATCTTCGCGGGATCCTTCAGGAGCCTCATGATCGAGTTGGCAATGGTGGATTTTCCGCATCCGGACTCCCCCGCGAGACCGAACACCTCGCCGGTGCCGATGCTGAAGGAAACGTGATCGACGGCGGTGGTGGAGCGGGTATCGCCGATGTACTGCACCGTGAGGTTCTTGACCTCCAGGACAGGCTGGTGGGAGCCGAAGGAAACTTGGGAGATGGTCATTTGGCGGCGCTCCTTTCGGCTTTCGCGGGTGTTGTTTTGGGCGTTTTGATCTTTCGGAGCCGCGGGTTGGTGACTTCGTCCACCGCGTAGTTGATCAGTGCAAGGGCGAAGGCCACCAGCGCGATGCACACGCCGGAGGGTACAAAGACCCACCAACTGCCGGTCAGCAGGGCACCTTCGTTACCGGCCCAGAAGAGGTTGTTTCCCCAGGAGACCGTGCTGACATCGCCCAGTCCCAGGAACTCCAGGCCCGCTTGGGCGCCGATTCCATAAATCACGCAGGCCAGGAGGGTGCCCATGACGATCGAGGCCATGTTGGGCAGGATCTCGCGGAACATGATCCGGCCTGCCCGTTCGCCGGAAACTACGGCCGCGGCCACAAAGTCCTTGGAGCGGATGGATAGTGCTTGTGAGCGCAGGACGCGGGCTGACCCGGCCCACCCGGTGACCACAAGAACCAGGATCACTGTGCCCAGGCCCGGCGGGAGGAAGGCGGCCAGGATGACCAGCAATGGCAGGCCGGGCAGCAACAGAAAAACGTTGGTGACCAGGGACAGTGCTTCGTCAATGAATTTGCCGAAGTACGCCGAGGCCAGACCCACCAGGATGCCGATGAAAGTGGACGCCACGCCCACAGTCAGTCCCACGAACAGCGAACTACGTGAGCCGTGGACGGTCAGGGCGAGCACGTCCTGTCCTTTGGCGGTAGTGCCAAGCCAGTGCTCGGCCGATGGTTCCAGGGAGGCCATCGCGGTGATCCTTGATGGGTCACCCGGGAACAGCACCGGCGCCAGCAGTGCCAGTGCAAGGAAGATGACCATCACGGCCATGCCCGTCAGCGCTTTCTTGTTGCTGATGAGGCCGTGGACGAAGCTGCGGTTGGGCTTGCGGACAGCCTGTGTTGGTGTTGGCTGCTTCAGAAGTGCGGTAGTCATGATCGGTCCTCTAGTTGCTGCGCACGCGCGGGTCGAGGCGGACGTAGAGGATGTCCACCAGGAAGTTGGCCAGCAGCACAGCGGCGGTGATGGTCAGGAACAGGCCCTGCATGAGCGGATAGTCGAGGCCTTGGACAGCGTTGAGGAGCTGGTAACCAACGCCGGGGTAGGCGAACACCACCTCTGTGAGCAGCGCACCACCCACCACGAATCCCAGTCCCATGCCAAAACTGGTCACCGACGGGAGCATGGCGTTGCGGGCTGCGTAGCGGAGCATAATGCGGCCAGGGCGCAGTCCCTTGGCTTCGGCCATGGTGATGTAGTCCTCGGAATTGGTGGCAATCATGGTGTTTCGCATGCCGAGCATCCAGCCGCCGATCGAAACCAGCACGATCGTCAGCGCGGGCAACACAAGGTGGGCGCCGACGTCGCCGATGAACTCCGACGTCAATGCCGGTTCCAATCCGTCCGTGAAAGCGTGCCTGATGGGGAACCATCCCAGCACCACGCCGAAGAGGTACAGCGCACCCATGGCCAGCCAGAAGTAGGGGAACGAGCCGATGAAAACCAGCACGGGCGGGAGCGCGGAGTCGATCGCGCCGCCACGGCGCCAAGCCGCCAGGATTCCCAGCAGGTTACCAACGACGGCGGCGATCACCAGTGCGGTTCCGCCCAGCAGGAGTGTCCAGCCGATTTGGGACGAGATGACCTCGGTGACCGGGGTGGGGAAACGCGAGATGGAGACACCCATCTGCCCAGTGAAAATGTTGTGAATGTAGTCGATGTACTGCTCCCAAATGGGCCGGTCATCAACACCCAGCAGCTTGCGCAGGGCCTCGATCTGTTCGGGCTGCATTCGGTCCTGGGAGCGGGCGAACATACGGGACACGGGGTCGCCCGGCATGAATCGCGGGAGCAGGAAATTTAGGGTGATGGATGCCCAGAAGGCGATCAGGTAGAAACCCAGGCGGCGCAGGATGAAGCGCACGGTTTCCCTCCATTCGGGAATTGCGGGGATTGCGGAAAGTGAAGCGGCACGCCCGGCGGGGAGGCCGGGTCAGCGGCAGGGTGCCGCCGGGCGTGCCAGCGCTGATGCGGCGGCGTGAGGCCTGCCAGGGATTACTTGCGCGGTTCCAGCGTGGTCAGGACGAGCACCGTTGTGGGTGAACGGACGGAGAGGGTGGCGTACGGGTTGTCCTCCGTGGGCCATCCGGTGAATCGGGTGTCATTGAAGGCACCCCATTCAGGGCCGGAGAACAGCGGCACCAACGGTGCGACGTCGTTGTATTCTTCCTGCAGCTTGTTGGCGATGTCCTTTTGCTTGGACTCGTCAGCTTCCGCAGCGAAGTCGGCCAGGAGGGCATCGGCCTTTGTGTCGCCGAAGCGGTGGTAGTTATCAAAGGTCTTGGTGCCTACCGGCTTCACCGTGGCGGTGCCCATGGAGGTGTTGAAGTACTTGTACGGGCTGGGGTCGTTGGCGCTCCAGACGATCCCGGAATCGAAGTCGCCTGTCTCGTAACCGGCAACCACTGCCGCCCAGTCAGGGGACTCCACCTTGGCAGTAACGCCCACCTCGGCCAGGTTCTGCGCGATCACGTTGGCCACGGACAGCCAATCAGAGGACGTCGCACCCACGGAGATCTTGAACTCGAAGGGCTTCCCGTCCTTGAGCGTGCGCTTCCCGTCAGCTCCCTTGGGGTAGCCCGCCTTATCCAGTAGCTCGTTGGCTTTTTGCACATCGTGGTTGGTCCACGTGCAGTTGTCCTTGACCGCGGCGTTCTTCCACGTCTCATAGTTACCGGAGAGTCCAGTGCAGTCCGCCGGCTTGGCATAGCCGCTCATACCGATCTTGGTGACCTGATCGCGGTCCACGGCCATGCTCAGCGCCTTGCGGACATCAACATCGTTGAACGGCGCTTTGGTGGTGTTCAGCTGCCAGTTGATCATGGCACCGGTGGCCGGGAACCAGTACTGGCGGTGTTCCTTGTCCTTGGAGACAAACGTCTTTTCAATGTTGGGAATGTACTGCGGAGCCCAGTCCACGTCCCCGTTTGCGGCGGCGAGGTTGGCGCCGTCGTTTCCTGCAAAAGCGAGCATCTTGATGCCGGCGATTTTCTGCTTTTCCGGCTGCCAGTAATTGGGGTTCTTCTTGAGCACGAAGGACTGCGCCTGGAAAGTATCAACCTCGGTGTATGGTCCAGTGCCCACGGGCTTGGCGTTTGCATCCTTCTCCGGGTCCGGCAATGCGGACCATACGTGCTTGGGCAGGATGATCAGCTGACCCACATCATAGAGGGCCGGAGACCACGGCTTGTTGAAGTTGAACGTGACCTTATTGCCCTCGGCCGTGACGGTGTCCAGGTATTCAAAACCGCCCTTGATCTTCTTCTGAAGTTCGAACGTGAAAGCAACATCGTCAGCCACGAACGGCTGCCCGTCAGACCACTTCACACCGTCACGAAGGGTGAAGGTGACCGATTTGCCGTCCTCCGCCGACTTCCACTCAGTGGCCAGCCACGGCACCGTATCTCCCTTTGCCGGGTTGAAGATCAGGAGGGATTCGTAGATGGACTGCTGAACCATCGGGTTCACCGTGGGGGCGAACGGGTTGAAGTTCTGCACGAACGTTCCCATGTCCTCACGCGGAATGGTGAGAAACGCGCTGGCGTTCGCTCCGGCGTCGGAAGTGCTTGTCTTGGTGACATTTGCCGTGCAGCCGGTGAGCAGCATCGCGCCCACTGCAAGGCTTGCCGCCGTCATCCGGGCAGCCCGGAAGTATCGGGGTTGTGTCATGATGGTTGTCTCTTTCCTATCTTCATCGTGCAAGGTGAAGGGGTGGGTAAGGGTTGCTCTTCGACGTTGATTTCGCGGTCAGACCGAAGAGCGTTCTAGCAGCGGACAGTCGACCAATTGCTGGTCGGCAAGGATCGGCTGTCCTGCTGTGAGAGCGGCGAGCGTTTGGACGCCCAAGGCGCCCATTTTCTCGAAGGGCAACGCAACCGTGGTCAATTTTGGCCGCAGGTAGGCCGCAATAAGTTCCTGGTTGTCGAAGCCGATCACGGCGATGTCCCCGGGGATGGTCAGGCCCCGTTCCTTGATGGCGTCATAGGCGCCCATCGCCATCCGGTCATTGAGGCAGAACAGCGCCGTTGGCCTGCCGCTTTCCGGGTAGCGATCCAGGATGTGGCAGGCAGCTTCGTAGCCGCCGTCAGCCGTTGCATATCCGGACACCACCAATTCCGGGTCAAGCTCCAGTCCGGCTGCGGCGAGTGCTTCGCGTGCACCCTCCAAACGGCCCACTGAAGCAGGAATAACCGGGTCAAGATTGATGACTCCAATCCGCGTATGGCCGGCTTGGAGCAACCGTTCGACGGCCACCCGGCCGCCCCCACGCTCGTCAGGGACGATCGAGGGCAGCTTTCCATCCGCATCGAAGCAATTGATCAACACGGTGGGTACTTCATTGGCGCTCGCCGGAACATGGACGCCCCGGTGAAACGTGGCTGCGTACAGGAGTCCTTCCACTCGTTGTTCCAACAGCTGTTCAGTTGCAGCATCTTCCAAGCCCTGGTTGGGTCCTACGGCATCGGCCTGGTCGGAGGGCGCGATGAGTAGGAACCGGCGGTCAAGCCAGGCTTGGTCTTGGGCTCCCTTAATGATGTCGACAGCGAACGGTGCCGTGACGATCTCTGTCACGATGCCGTACCAGTCACTGCGCCGGGATGCCAAAGCACGTGCACCGGCGTTGGGCCGGTAACCCAGCTCCTGCACGGCCTGGTTGATCCGGGTGCGGGTTTCCTCGGAAATGCTTGCGTTTTCGCGGTTGCTCAGCACAAACGAGACTGCAGTCCGGGAGACGCCGGCGTGGTTGGCAACGTCCTTCATGGTGACTCCCCGCTGCCGCACGGGCACGGCCTCGTCAGGGGTGGTTTTCGCCATTGAATGCTCCGGGTGCTCTTGTTCGATCCGAGGGTGTGCCAGAGCTTCATGATCTGGCTGCTCACCGGTAACCCTGTTGGTAACGCGCGTTACCCGGTGAACATGTGACTTAGGTTACCCGCGTTACTTCCCGTCTGTCAACAGGCTGCCCGGAGGGCTAAAAACGGAAGGGGCGTAGGGTGGACGTTGGACGAAAGGAGCACTTCATGAAGAAAATCCTCATGGTACTGACCAGCGTTTCCGAGCTCGGCGATACGGGAGAGAAGACCGGTTACAACGTCGCCGAGGCCGCACATCCTTGGAAAGTCTTCAAAGATTCAGGCCACTTCGTCGACTTCGCCTCCATCAAGGGCGGCCAGCCTCCCAGCGACGAGGTAGATACAGATGACCCCATCCAGGTTGCCTTTACCCAGGATGAGACCACGCGCGCCGGGCTGTACAACACCGCCCGCGTGGACGTCGTGGATCCCGGCCAATACGATGCCGTCTACCTCGTAGGCGGGCACGGCACTATGTGGGACTTCCCGGACAGCGAAGGACTGCAGCGGCTGGTAGCCAGCGTCTACGACGCCGGAGGTCTGGTAGGAGCTGTGTGCCACGGCCCTGCCGGTCTGCTGAATGTGGAACTAAAAAACGGGTTCCGACTCGTCCAAGGACGCGACGTAGCCGCGTTTACCAATGACGAGGAAGTAGCTGCCGGCAAGGACAAGGTTATTCCGTTCTTCCTGGCCGACCGCTTGGAGGAGCAGGGTGCCCGCCATGTTTCCGCAGGTGTCTTTGAAGAGAAAGTTGCGGTGGACGAGCGCCTGGTAACAGGCCAGAATCCAGCCTCAGCGGCAGGTGTCGCCAAGGAGATGGAGAAGCTCTTCGCCCAGGTCATCCATCAGGAAAAGGCCGACGAGCAACACGAGTCAGAGGCATTGCGCGCAGAGAAGGACGCGGAAAAGTCCGCCAAGAAAGATGCGGCGGACGCCGATCACTAGTCCCATGGGGTTACGTACCCTGCGCTAGGCCGCCAACTCTGATCCGGGCGCCCCCATCCGTGGGGGCGCCCGACCGTTCCCGGGCTAACTGGCCTGATCCGCCGTGATGGTGACCGGATGAGCCGTCACATGAAAGATCTCATGGAGCTGTGAGCAGGCGCGCTGCACCACGGAACGGAGCCACGCATTTGCGGGATCCTCTGTCAGGGATGGATGCCAATACATGGCTTCCACCAAGGCCGCTTCCAACTCCCCTGCGAACTCCAGGACCTCGATGCTCGCCCCCCGCTGCGCCCTGGATGCCAGCATGCGCGGAACCAGCGCCACAAGGTCCGTCCCCTCCACCATTAAAGGCAGGGACAGGAAGCCGGCCACCACAGCGGCCACGCGTCGCCGAACACCGCGCTTTTCAAAGAGTTTGTCCGCCGGCGTGCTGATGCCCTCGCCGAAATACCCCACGGCGTGCGGCACCCCCACGATGTCCTCCAAGGTCAGCCGCGGCAACTGCAGAAGAGGGTTTCCTGCATCGGCCACGGCCACAAAACTGTCCCGGAACAGTTGTTTCGTGGTTCCTTGCATCTTGTAGCCCATCGGCCCCACCAGCAGGTCCATTCTGGAATAGTCAGCCAAGGCGCCCTGAACCCCGGACGTGGGGACGATGTCCACCACCACATGCGGAGCCTCCTGCCGCAGGATTCCCCTCAAGGGCCCCACGATGAGTGCCGCGGCATAATCGGATGCGGCAATCACGAACTCACGTTCACTGGTGGTGGGATCGAATCCGGACCTGACGCGCGTGGCCCGCTGAATGTGAAGCATGGCTTCGTCAACCAGCGGGACCAAAGACTGCGCGAAGGGAGTGAGCTCGTAGCTGCGGCCGTTACGGACCAAAAGTTCGTCGTCGAAATGCCTCCGCAGCCTGGCCATCGCCGCACTTGTGGCCGGCTGGCTGAGCTGGAGCCGTTCCGCAGCCCGGGAAACGTTCCGCAGCTCCAGCAGAACCTGGAGTTGTGGCAAGAGGTTCAGATCCAGGTTCTTCATGCCCCTAGGTTATCCACAGGAGAAGGACATTAGCTTGCGTGCCCACGAGCCGCGGGCCCCGGACAAGGACCATGACGGCGAGCCATGCCAGTATTTGCCGAACAGATAGTTGCTATCAGATACTTGCTCTTCTCCGAATACGTGATGTGGCTCATGGTTGTTACAGGACCTGCAGATAACTGTCCCAGCAATCAAGCACTCAGAAGGAAATTCATCGTGGAAACTCCCCTCTCCCATCTTGCCCACCTCGAGATCACCACTCCGGACGTTGAAGCCTCGGCACGGTTCTACGAGGAGAAATTCGGCATGCGCATCATTGATCGCGTGGATGGCAATGTGTACCTGCGCTGCTGGGGCGACTACTACCGCTACAGCCTGGTCATCACTGAAGGCCCCGAGGCATCGCTCGGCCGGATGGCGTGGCGCACCAACTCCCAAGCAGCACTGGAAGCCGCAGCAGCCCGTGTTGAAGCAACAGGTGCGCAGGGCACCTGGACGGCCGGTGGCCACGGCTTCGGCAAGGCCTACGAATTCACCGGCCCCTACGGCCACCACATGCGCTTGTTCTACGACGTGGAGAAGTTCGTTGCCGAGCCCGGCTTCGAATCCACGTACCCCGACCGTCCCGAACGCCGTAGCAGCCACGCAGCCGCTCCCCGTTTCCTGGACCACGTCACGGTGGCTTCCTCCGATGTCCGCGGATTCGCCAAGTGGTACAACGAGGCACTGGGCTTCCGCGTCATGGCGTTCGTTGACCTGGACGAAGCACCCATCACCGTCTTCTCAGTACTGACCACCAACGAGAAGTCCCACGACCTCGGCGTCGTCAAAGATACTTCCCAGCGCGCCGGCCGCGTCAACCACATCGCGTTCTGGGTGGACGCCACCGAGGACCTTCTCCGCACTGCTGACGTCATGATGGAAAACGGCACCCCCATGGAATACGGCCCCTCCATCCACGGCGTGGGCGAACAGAACTTCCTGTACTTCCGCGACCCCTCAGGCCTGCGCGTTGAGCTCAACTCCGGCGGCTACCGGAACTACGTGCCGGACTGGGACGCCAACACCTGGAAGCCCTCGGAAGGTTCCAACAACTTCTACAAGAACGGCGCCATGCCGCACTCCATGACAGAATCCTTCCCGCCGGCGGAAGGCTTCACCGCCACGGAAGAAGGTGCATCCGCCGAAATGAAGGAAGCCCTCCTGAACCCCTACGCAAAGCAGGGTCGGGGCTAGGAACATGGCTGACGCAACGTACTCGCTGATCCGCTTCCAGGAACCCGGCGACACAAAGGCCAGGGCAGGATTGCTGGTAGGCGAACGTGTCCTCCCCCTGGACAGTGACATCAATGGCCTGATCCACCACTGGGAGACCACCGAAAACGAACTTGACAAGCTCGCAGCCTCGGCCGGTGAAGAGGCGGGCCTTGCCTTGTCCGCCGTCGAGGTCCTTGCTCCAGTGGAACCGGCGCAGGTCCTACAGACCGGCGCCAACTACCGCAAGCACGTGATCGATCTGGCCGTGGCCCACCGGGAAGCCGGCCAGGATGCCGAAGAGGTGCGCGCCAAGACAGCAGCCATGATGGATGAGCGCGCCGGCCAGGGAACACCCTATTTCTTCATCGGCCTCCCCACGGCTATCGCTTCAGCCACGGACGATCTCACCCTCCCGGCATACAGCAAGTCCCACGATTGGGAACTCGAACTAGCAGCCGTGATCGGTAAGGAAGCTTTCCGGGTAACCCCGGAAGAAGCTCTCGAGTATGTCTTTGGGTACACCATGGTCAACGACATCACCACGCGCGAGTATGTGTTCCGCAAGGACATGCCCGCCATCGGTTCGGACTGGTACCGCGCCAAGAACGCACCGGGCTTCCTGCCCACCGGTCCCCTGCTGGTGCCCGCCAAGTTCTTCGGCGACCCTCAGGATGTCCAAGTGACACTGGAGCTCAACGGGAAGGCCATGCAGGACGAGTCAACACAGGACATGATCTTCGGTGTCGCCAAACTGGTCAGCGAAGCGTCCCAAATCATGCCTCTTCGGCCCGGCGACCTGGTTCTGACCGGAAGCCCCGCGGGCAACGGCCAGCACTGGGGGCGGCTCCTGCAGGACGGCGACGTCATGGAGGGCACCATCACCGGCCTGGGAACCCAACGCATTCACTGCAAGGACGAACAGTGACCGCCGACGCCGTTGAGACCAACCTGATCCGGCCCTCTGACCCGATGGGCAGCATCGCCGCCGCGGCTCAGCTATACAACAACTGGGGACGCTGGAGCGACGACGACGTCCTCGGTACCCTCAACTTCATAGACAACGGCAAGCGCGTGGAGGCGGCATCGTTGGTGAAGTCTGGCGATGCGTTCTCCTTGTCCCAGCCCTTCGACACTAATGGCCCCCAGAAGGGGTGGCGTCGACGCACCAACCCGGTTCACACCATGACCGACACCGGGGTGGACGCGGAGCGCGGCAACCAGGGGTTCCCGCACGGCTTCGGTGGGGCTGATGACGTGATCGCCATGCCCTTGCAGTGCTCTACTCAGTGGGACGGGCTTGGGCACATCTTCGATCGCGGCAAAGCCTGGAACGGCCGGGCCGCGGGAGATGTTGTCACCTCTGAGGGCGACCTCTTCACCGGGATAGAAACCGCCGCCGCCAAAATCGTCACCCGTGGTGTTTTGTTGGATGTTGGCCGCGCCATGGGGCCGGAGCTTGGACGTACTGACGGGGAATTGCCCGATGGCTTCGCCATCACCCCGGAGCACCTGGAGCGCACCATTGAACGCCAGGGTCCAAGCTCGGTAGTTCGCCGCGGCGACATCGTGGTGCTCCGCACCGGGCAGTACACGCGTGTTCGCCGCGAAGGCTGGGGTGATTACGCCGGGGGGTCAGCTCCCGGGTTGTCGTTCAGCACGGCACCATGGCTGCATGCCTCGGAGATCGCCGGAATCGCCACAGACACCTGGGGATTCGAAGTCCGGCCCAACGAGTTTGAAGGTGCTTTCCAGCCACTCCACCAGATCGCCATTCCCAATCTGGGGCTGTTCCTCGGCGAAATGTGGGATCTGGATGAATTGGCGGAAGCATGCGCCCGGGACGGCAGGTATGAGTTCATGCTGACAGCCGCTCCACTTCCCATCACCGGAGCGGTCGGTTCCCCGGTCAACCCCGTAGCCGTGCGATAGCTGGTCCGCCCTCCGGTGTCACAGCCGAAGTAGCCCAGGGCAGAAACAGCCTCGCGCGAGAAGCAGCACAATAGGCAGTATGGCCGTCACCACAAAGGAGTCAAAGATGGCAGCAGTACAGAAGGTCGGAATCGTCGGAGCAGGGGCTGCAGGACTCACTGCGGCGATCCTCCTGGCAGATGCCGGGATCGAGGTGGAGGTTCTGGAGAAGGCAACCGAGCCACAAACCCTTGGCTCCGGTATCACGCTGCAGGGAAACGCCCTGCGCGTCCTGCGCGATCTTGGCGTCTGGGAAGACGTGGAGGCGAAAGGGTACGCGTTCAGCACCCTCGGCCTGCGCGCCCCCGATCCCGCAGGTACCGTGATTGCCGTCCTGGACGACATCCGGACCGGTGGCGACGACCTTCCGGCGACGCTCGGTATGTACCGTCCGGACCTGACTGCCATCCTGCGGGAACGCGCCGTGCAGGCAGGCGCCCGCATCAGTTACGGCAAGACCGTCACCGACATAGAGGACGACGGCGGCAGCGTCACCGTCCGCACCGGCGACGGCGGCACCTCGGGCTACGACCTCCTGATCGGCGCAGATGGACTGCACTCCGCAGTCCGCAAAGCGATCGGCATCGAGGTGGAGCCCAAGCCTACGGGAATGGGTATTTGGCGCGCCTTCGTCGAACGGCCTGAGGAAGTGGTCCGGACCGACCTCACTTACGGAGGGCCGTGTTTCATCGCCGGCTACTGCCCCACCGGCCCGGACACCATTTATGCCTACCTCGTGGAGAAGGCCCAGGAACGCAAGCAGGAAGACGGCCCCAAGGTGATGGCCGAACTCGCCGCCGCCTACGGCGGCCCGTGGAACGAGATCCGCTCAAACCTGGACCATGGCGCCCGAATCAACTACACGTGGTTCACTTCGCACCTGGTGGAAGGACCGTGGAACCGCGGCCGTACCGTCATCATTGGGGACGCGGCGCACAGTTGCCCTCCAACAGTGGCGCAAGGCGCGGCCATGGCCTTGGAAGACGCCGCGGTACTTGCGGAGCTGTTGATCGCCGCGGACCACGTCACGGAAACCCTCTGGAAGGAGTTCGCGGACCGCCGCCTGGACAGGGCAACGGCCGTCGTCAAAGCCTCAGTCCAGCTTGGTCAATGGATGCTGGACGGTGTCAGGGACGCAAATGTTCCGGGCCTGATGAACTCGCTCTCCACCATGCTTAAGGAACCCGCATGAACCACATCGAAACAGCCCAACAGCCCACTGTGGATGTCCATGCCCACGTTCTGATTCCGGCCTTGCAGCAGCTGGTGGCCACCGCTGACCCTGAAGGTTTCGCAGAACTGCAGGCGTTGGAAGTCAGGCGGAACGGTCCCGAGTCCATGGCGAACTCCGGCCTCATGATCAAAGAACGGTGGCCGCAGCTCACTGATCTTGACCGCCGGCTGGCGGACATGGACGCCCAAGGAGTGGACGTACAACTGGTGTCACCGTCGCCGTCGCATTTCTACTATTTTGCCGGGGAAGAGCTCGCACTGCGGCTTGCCATGCAAACAAACGAGGCAGTCCGGGATCTTGTCCAGCAGGCACCGGAACGGTTGAACGGGCTGGGCTTGGTTCCGTTGCAACATCCGCAGCTAATGGTGGAGGCCTTGGAACATGCTGTTCTTGACTGCGGCTTGCTGGGCGTGGAGATCGGCTCTTTTGCTGCCACGCCCGGGGACCCGGAGCGCAGCACTGTTGAGCTCTCCGATCCGCGGCTGGAACCTTTCTGGAACCGGGCTGCGGAACTGGACGCAATCGTGTTCCTCCACCCCTTTGGCTGCTCCCTGGACGAACGACTGGACCGCTTCTACCTGTCCAATACGGTCTCCCAGCCCGCTGAGAACGCCGTCGCGCTGTCCCACGTGATTTTCAGCGGGGTCCTGGACCGTCACCCGGACCTCAAGATCCTCGCCGCGCACGGGGGTGGTTACCTGCCCACCACCATTGGCCGATCGGACCACGCTTGGAAGGTTCGCCCCGAGGCGCAGCGGTGCGCCGAACCGCCGTCGACGTATCTTCAGAGGATCTTCTTCGATTCCCTGGTGCACAGCACCCGCGAGCTGCGCGCCCTCGTTGAGGTGGCGGGCGCCGGGCAAGTCCTGCTCGGCTCGGATTATCCATTCGACATGGGCTCCAGCGATCCCGTCGGGGCAGTTAGCGAAGCAGGATTCACCGCGGCCGATGCCGCCAAAGTTCTTGCCGGCAACGCTTCCGGCCTCGGCATCAGCGCTGCGGCCAGCCTCGCCGTCCGCCCCACCACCTAAGGAAACACATGGTCAAGATCGCCCGCTGGAATCACGATGGCGGTACATACTCCGGGTTCGTGGATGACGGCAGTTGCTTCGGGTTGCCGGAGGGACAAACCGTTAACCACTTGTTGAGTGCCGGTTTGGCAAGAACGCTGGAGATCGCCGCGGAAACGCTTCGCGGCGCACCTTCGGTTGCCCTTGCGGACGTAGAGTTGCTGGCGCCGCTGGTACCTGCCACCATCAGGGACTTCGTGGCCTTTGAAGAGCATGTGGAAGGTGTGAGGAAGAGCATCGACGGCGTGGCCGGCGTTGTTGCGGAATGGTACGAGGCACCCACGTTCTACTTCACCAACCCCCACACGGTGACAGGCACAGGCGATGTGATCAGTATTCCGGCGGGTTGCACCGACCTGGACTTCGAGACCGAGGTAGCCGCCGTCGTCGGGCATGTACCGGGCAGCGACGGCAGTAACCTGTCAGCGGCAGATGCCCACCGGCACATCTTTGGCTACACCGTGCTCAATGACTGGTCCGCCAGGGACCTTCAGCGCCGCGAAATGAAAGTCAGCCTGGGTCCCTGCAAGGGCAAAGATTTCGCAAATACTGTGGGCCCCTGGATCGTGACGGCTGATGAGTTCGAACACCTGCATGACGATGAGGGCTTTCTCCCCATCTCCATGGCTGTGGAAGTCAACGGGCAGCCCATAGGCCAGGATCTGCTGTCCAACATGGGTTGGCCGTTCGCTGAGCTGGTTGCCTACGCGTCCCAGGACTCGGTAGTGCGACCGGGGGACGTCCTCGGCTCCGGAACCTGCGGCAGCGGCTGCCTCGCTGAACTCTGGGGACGGAACGGGTCCAAGACACCCCCACCTCTGAAGACCGGCGACGTTGTGCGGATGGCTGTGGAGGGAATCGGCAGCATCGAGAACACCGTGGGTGAAAGGCGAAACGGCGTGACCAGGGTCCCGGCCCGGAACCGTCCCCGGAACCGCACCGTCAGTGTGGCCTTCCGCACCTAGGACTGACATTGTCCCTTTGCGCGCGTTTTGGCCATCTGCTCTTTGTCACCGCAACATATAATCCGATCATGCCCATTACGCGTTTTTCCTTAGGTTGCCATACTCTCTTGTCCACCCCTCAGCAGGACGGGGCGGTTCTATGAGCGGCGGTCTGGTAGCGCTTCTGGACGATGTTGCCGCCTTGGCCCGCATTGCGGCTGCATCCGTCGACGACATCGCCGCAGGGGCAGCCAAAGCAGGGGCCAAAGCCGCCGGCGTGGTCATTGACGACGCCGCCGTGACTCCGCAGTACGTGTCCGGGGCGGACCCATCCCGCGAACTGCCCATGATCAAGCGGATCTTCTGGGGTTCACTGCGGAACAAGCTGGTGATCATCCTCCCGGCGTTGCTGCTGATCAGCGCCTTCATTCCGGGAGTTATTCCGTTCATCCTCATGTTGGGCGGCACTTACCTCTGCTACGAGGGCGCCGAGAAGGTCTGGCACAAACTTCGTGGCCACTCCGAGCATGAGAAAGCGCCGGCCGTTCAACGCGGACCCGAGGCCGAGGCCAAGGTGACCAAGGGCGCCATCACCACGGACTTCATCCTGTCCTGCGAGATCATGGTCATCGCCATGAATGAGGTAGCAGCTGAGTCATTGTGGGTCAGGGCTTTCATCCTGGTGGTCGTAGCAGTAATCATCACCGTCCTCGTTTACGGTGCGGTAGGGCTCATCGTCAAAATGGACGACATCGGCCTGCACCTGACCACCAAGGACTCCGCGGGTTCCCAGCGCTTCGGCCGCCTGCTCGTCAAGGGCATGCCGGCCGTCCTGGGTGCCATCACGCTCATCGGGACCATCGCCATGCTGTGGGTTGGCGGTCACATCATGTTGCAGGGCGCCTACGATCTCGGCTGGCACGCTCCCTACGACTTGGTTCATGTACTTGAGTCACCCTTCGCCGGGATCCCTGTAGTGGGCGGCTTCCTCGCCTGGCTGGTGAACACGCTGTGCTCTGCCATTCTGGGAGCCATCTGGGGCCTCGTCATCATGCTCATCCTGCATCCGCTGCTGAAGGTGCTGCCGTTCGGCAAGAAGGAGGAGGGGCACGAAGAAGGCGACGTCCGTTCCGCGATCGCCGGACACAAGCCCGCGAAAAACCACGAGGATCCGGTCTCCTAGAACTGTTGCGGCGTCCGGTATAGGTGAGCCTGGACGCCGCAGCTGCAGCCGGATATTACGCGGACCGACCGCCCGAAAACACTCAGACCAGCCAGCTCCACCAGCGCGACCGCTCCGGTTCCGGCGTCGGCTCTGGTTCCGGTTCTTCACCCAAAGCCAGCGCTGCCTCGACGAGGTCTACTCCGGTGAGGGTCATGACGGCCTCCCGATCGAGTGCATCCAGACTTTGAGCCTCATCAAGCGAGAGCCGCAGGGCCTGTCGGTTGAGTGCCTGCTCGAACAACGTGCGGGCAAAGCGTGCGTTACCGGAGTCCTCCCCGGCATGGAGCCCGGCAAGGATTCGACGCAGCATCTGGTCCGCACCGGGTTCCAAAATGTACTCGTGCTGGGCCAGCATACGGTGGAATATGGTCTGCAACTCATCAACGGAGTAGTTGGGGAACGTGATCTCCCGGGCGAAACGTGAACGGAGTCCGGGGTTGGAGAGCAGAAAAGCTTCCATCAGGCGCGGGTAGCCGGCCACAATCACCACAAGCCGATGGCGGTGATCCTCCATTCGCTTGAGCAAGACCTCGATTGCCTCGGGGCCGAAGTCCATTCGGCCATCTTCCGGTGCCAGCGCGTAGGCCTCGTCGATGAATAAGACACCATCGAGCGCTCGTCGGATCACGCGGTCCGTCTTGATGGCAGTCGCCCCAACATACTGCCCCACCAGGCCCGAGCGATCCACCTCAACCAAATGCCCTTTTTGCAATAAACCCACCGCGCGGTACATCTCGGCCAGGAGCCGGGCCACGGTGGTCTTGCCCGTCCCCGGGTTTCCCAAAAACACCAAATGCTGAGACGTGGCAACTTCCGGGAGGCCGTGAGCCTTACGGCGGGCCTGGACTTGGAGCAAGGCGACCAAGGCCCGCACCTGTTCCTTCACGGTCTCCAGGCCCACCAGCGAGTCCAGTTCGGACTGCACCTCCGAAAGTGGCCGGGCCGGCCCGGGCCTTGCGCCCGTGACATCACCTATTAGATCGTCCACGCGTTCCGAGCCGGACAACTTGAGCTGATTGGCCAAGTGGCCAATGGTCTCACGCAGGTCATCAAGCGGATTGCGGCTGGCTGCCATACATCCACTGTAGGGCAGAAGTGGCTGAAGGGTCCGGTATGCCTAAGTTACATCAAACGTTTCTGATATATTAGTTAAGTATTAGCGTCTGCGAAAGACCCTTACTCAACGAGGAGTAC
Organism: Arthrobacter sp. TS-15; assembly: GCF_006964045.1. Lineage (NCBI taxonomy): Bacteria > Bacillati > Actinomycetota > Actinomycetes > Micrococcales > Micrococcaceae > Arthrobacter > Arthrobacter sp. TS-15. The sequence goes on from NZ_SDXQ01000039.1 coordinate 81,996, forward strand.
ACAGCATGCAGCAACTCGCGCATCGACTCGACCGGCTTGGCACCGAAACCGCCTTTAGCGTCGCCCAAGCGGCAGCGGCTTGGAAGGCCAAAGGAAACCTGGTTTTCCCCTTCCACCTCGGCGACATCAACATCCCCACCGCCCCGCACATCATCGAAGCTATGACCAAAGCCATCGCTGACGGCTACACGGGCTACTGCCCCGGCCCCGGCATCCCTCAACTGCGCGAAGCCCTCGCCGAGGACCTCGGTTCACGCCGCGGCATCACCCTCTCCCCCGACAACGTCGTGGTGATGACCGGCGGTAAACCCGTCATCACCAAGTTCCTGCAGGCAGTCATGAACCCCGGGCAGGAAGTGCTCTACCCCAACCCTGGATTCCCGATCTACGAGTCTCAGATCGAATACCTCGGCGGCACGGCGGTACCGTACCGCTACCTCCCCACCAGCCAGGGCTTCTCGATTGACCTCGATCAGGTACGTGCCTCCATCACCCCGAACACCGTAGCGATCATCTACAACGATCTACAGAACCCCATCTCTGCAGAGTCCACCACGGCCGAACGCGAAGCCATCGCCCACATCGCACAAGAGCACAACCTCTGGGTGCTCTCCGACGAGGCCTACTTCGAAACCCGCTACGAGGGTGTCTCCAGCTCGATCGCATCCATCCCGGAAATGGCCGAGCGCACCGTCATCCTCTACACCTTCAGCAAGAAGTTCGCCATGACAGGTTCACGCCTAGGCTGCGCCGTCGCGCCTCTCGAGATCGCCAAAGTACTCAGCACCCTCAACACCAACGATGAATCCTGCACCACTCACTACGTACAGTGGGCGGGTATCGAAGCACTCCGCGGCACGCAGGAACCCGTCCAGCAGATGTTGGACGTCCTGCGTGAACGCCGGGATGCTGCCTGTGAGCTCGTGAACTCCGTCCCCGGGATGCACGTCGCAGTGCCGCAGTCCACGTTCTACCTGTTCCCGGACGTCACCGACGTCATGGAGAAGATGGAATACACGGCAGTGGGCGACTTTGCCAGCGACGCCCTCTACAAAACCGGAGTTTCCTTCTGTACCCGTGAGCACTTCGGCCGACGCCAACCCGGAGAAGAGCGGCAGTACATCCGGCTCGCCTACTCAGGCATCGACGTCGCTGACATCCGCGACGGCCTAGGCCGCCTCCGCGACTGGATCGTGACCGCATGAGCCGCGTCGTCGTCACGGGACGCATCCCCGACGCTGCCATTGAAAAGCTTCGCGCCGAACACGACGTCGATGCCTGGGCTGGTCCCCAGACCATCACCCGCGAAGAACTTCTGCGCCGCGTAGCCGGAGCCGATGCCATAGTGTCCCTGCTCACCGAGCGCGTCGATGCAGAACTGCTCGACGCCGCCGGCCCGCAGCTCAAGGTTGTGGCGAACGTCGCCGTCGGCTATGACAACATCGACGTGCCCGCCTGCACCGAACGAGGCGTCGTGGCCACCAACACGCCAGGCGTACTCATCGAGGCCACGGCCGACATCGCGTTCGGTCTCATCCTCATGGCAACCCGACGACTCGGCGAGGGCGAACGACTCATCCGCTCCGGCCAAGCTTGGAAGTGGGGCATGTTCTTCCTCCTCGGGTCCAGCCTGCAAGGCAAGACCCTCGGCATCGTAGGCATGGGCGGCATCGGGCAAGCAACCGCGCGCCGGGCCAAAGCCTTCGGCATGGAGATCGTCTACCAGTCCCGCAGCGAAATCGATGCTCAAATCGCCGCCGAACTGGACGCCCGACGCGTCGATCTCGACGAGCTGCTGGCCGTTGCCGACGTCGTCTCCCTGCACTGCCCCTACGGCCCCGCCACTCATCACCTGATCGGAGCCGAACAACTCGCTGCAATGAAGAATTCTGCATTCCTCATCAACACTGCGCGCGGACCCATCGTGAATGAAGATGCGCTGGCAACAGCCCTCCGAGAGGGTGTAATTGCCGGTGCCGGGCTCGACGTCTTCGAGAAAGAGCCAAGCGTTCACCCCGAACTTCTTGGGCTGGACAATGTTGCGCTCGTGCCACACCTCGGCTCAGCCACCGTGGAGACACGCACAGCCATGGCCATGCTCGCCGCTGATAACGCACTGGCAGTGTTGAGCGGAGAACAACCACCCGCGCCCATCGCATAGGGCGTCGGGGCCAACATAGATGTGGTCGCCAGTCAGTTCCGGTTAACCCGCCAGGGGTGTTCGAGCTTCGCGGACTCGCGAAGCTACCGGCCAAGGCTGCGCTAACCGTGAGGTTGGAGTTCAGTAGGGTTGGAAGAACCAAGAGCGAGGACAACCCTTATGAACACCCCTGCCAGCAAGACTGCCGTAGACCGGCACTACGACCTGGTGATCATCGGCACCGGGTCCGGGAATTCCATTCCCGGACCCGGGTTCGAGGACCAATCGATCGCGATCATCGAGAAGGCTTCCTTCGGCGGGACCTGCCTGAACGTAGGCTGCATCCCCACGAAGATGTACGTTCACACCGCCGACGTCGCACTGCAGACCGCGGAGTCCGGAAGGCTGGGCTTGGAGGCTGAGGTCAACTCCGTTGACTGGCCAGGCATGGTGAGCCGCATCTTCGGGAACCGGATCGATGCCATCTCCGCTGCCGGTGAAGAGTATCGCCGCGGACCGCAGACCCCAAACATCGACGTCTATGACCAGCACGCCGTTTTCGTTGGTGATCGTACGTTGCGAACCGGCCAAGGGGTCCACCAGCGAACCATCTCGGGCGACCGGATCGTCGTCGCGGCCGGCTCCCGACCCGTTATTCCCGGGGCCATCGCCGACTCCGGCGTGCGGTACCACACCAATGAGGACATCATGCGGATTCCGCAGCTGCCCAAATCCCTGGTGATCATTGGCGGAGGCTACATTGCCATGGAGTTCGCCCACGTCTTCGACGCCCTTGGCACGGACGTCACAATCATCGCCCGCTCCACGCTCCTGAAGAACCTCGATGAGGACCTTCACGATCGTTTCAACACCCTGGCCGCCAAACGCTTCGATGTCCGGTTCGGCAGGACCACCGTTGGCGCCGATCAGAGCGATGATGGTATTACCGTCAGGCTCGACGACGGCTCCACCGCCACCGGGGAGGTACTGCTGGTAGCAGCCGGGCGCACCCCCAACGGAGACCTGCTGGACCTACCTTCCGGCGGGATCGACATGACCAATGACGGGCGCATCAAGGTAGATGAGTACGGCCGGTCGAGCTCCGCCGACGGCGTGTGGGCTCTTGGCGACGTGTCCTCGCCCTACATGCTCAAGCATGTAGCCAACGCAGAGATGCGCGCCGTCCGCCACAATCTGTTGAACCCGGACAAGCTTCAGGAAATGCCTCACCGCCATGTCCCCGCCGCCGTTTTCACGCATCCCCAGATTGCCACGGTAGGCATGACCGAATCCCAAGCCCGCGAACACGGCCATAACGTCACCGTCAAAGTCCAGGACTACGGGGACGTGGCCTTTGGGTGGGCCCTGGAAGACACAACCGGCATCTGCAAGCTGATAGCCGATCAGGACACCGGCAAACTCCTCGGCGCCCACTACATGGGCCCACAAGCATCCACCCTGATCCAGCAAATGATCACTGTCCTGGCCTTCGACCTCGACGTACGTCAATTCGCCGCCCATCAATACTGGATTCACCCCGCGCTGCCCGAAGTCACCGAAAACGCCCTGCTTGGTCTCACCTTCAACTGACCAGAACACCACGTCACACGTCCGCGCACACCGAAGCTACGCAGACACTAACTCCTTGTGGGCAGGGCGAGCTTGAAAACTTTAGCCCACGCAGATCCCACCTGTTTCAGCAGCGGCCCCGTGGTGTACTTCAGACCGTAGCGACCGCAGATCTCACGGACCTTGGGTGCGATCTCGGCGTAACGGTTGGACGGCAGATCCGGGAAGAGGTGGTGCTCGATTTGATGCGACAGGTTTCCGGTCATCAGGTGCATGAACCGGGGCCCTGAGATGTTGGCCGATCCGATCATCTGACGTACGTACCAGTCGCCGCGGGTTTCACCTTCCACCATTTCCTCGGTGAACGTGTCGGTTCCCTCGGGAAAGTGGCCACAGAAAATGACAGCGTGGGCCCAGACATTACGGATAGCGTTGGCAGTCAGCGTGCCGTAGAGGGCTTGCTTCCCGGAGCCTGTAAGCATGGCCAAGGCAGGAGTGGCGGCGTAGTCCTTGGCGAACTGTTTGACCGCCTTTCGCCCCAGCGCTTTGAGGTCCTTGTTCATGGCCTCCTTGGATTTCAGGCCTTCTTTGTACTCGGGGATCTCCAAGTCGTAAATGGCTATGCCCCATTCGAAGACGGGCGCGAGCAAGGCGTTATACAGGGGATTGCCTAGGTTAAAAGGCTTCCATTCCTGATCGGGATCCATCCGCAGAAGGTTGTACCCGACGTCGCGATCCTTGCCCACCACGTTGGTCCAGCGGTGGTGAAGATCGTTATGAGTGTGCTGCCACGAGCGCGAGGGGGTAACGAAGTCCCATTCCCACGTGGTGGAGTGGATGTCCGGGTCTCTCATCCAATCCCACTGCCCGTGGAGGATGTTGTGGCCCAGTTCCATATTCTCCAGAATTTTAGCCACGCTGAGGAGCGTTGTGCCGGTGAACCAGGCTGCCTTGTTCCTACCCACCAGCAGCGCGGCACGACCGGAGATTTCCAACGCCCGTTGAACCTTAATCATGCGCCTGATGTAGGCGGCGTCGCTGGATCCGCGCTTGCCAAGGATTTCGTCACGGATGGCATCGAGCTCACGGCCCAGCTGGGCTACTTGTTCGTCGCTCAGGTGGGCTGCCGCAGGTGGCCGCACTGTCGGCCTGCCGGCCTCGGCAAGGGCACCGGGCCGGGTCTTGGGCCCGACGGCGGTGGCGGAGCTCTTGGCTGAAACTACTGACATGCGGTGGTACTCCTCAAATTCCGAGGTTGACGGGTCCGGCAGCTGCCGAGACGCACGTTTGGATGAGTTCCCCAGGTGCCCCGCGGACCTCACCGGTACGAAGATCGCGGACCCTTCCGGCGAGCAGCGGGGTGAGGCAGCTGTGACAAATGCCCATGCGACATCCGCTGGGCATCAGCAACCCTGCGTCCTCCCCGACGTCGAGAATGGGAACGTTGCCGCCTGCAAGGACCTCGCGGTCGGAAGCCTCAAATGTCACTATGCCACCTTCGCCTCCGTCCCCTCCCCGGAGTTCAGTGCTGAACCGCTCAATCGTCAGCGAACCCACTTCTTTTACACCCTTGGATTCGTTCGCGGAAGCAGCGGCACCGGCCAGCGCCGCCTGGTTCCACATGGCTTCCGCGTCATCTAGGAAGGACTCGGGGCCGCACGCATACGCCGCCCTGGCCCGCCAGTCCGGGCAAACCTCCTCCAACACGGCCGTGGACGTGAAGTTCATGCGGCCACGGCCTTCGGTGTGCCATTGGACAAGCCGGAAGTTAGGAAATTGATCAGCAAGTTCAGCCAGTTCCTCCCAGAAGATACTGTCGCCTTGCCCGCGGGAAGAGTGGATCAGCACAACGTTCGCATCGGGCCGGCTTGGGACAAGCGTCCGGATCATTGACATGACGGGCGTGATGCCGCTTCCCGCCGTGAGCATCAGGAGTGAACGGGGGTGCTCAGGGAGGACAAAGTCGCCCTGGGGTGGAGCCAAAAAGAGGACATCACCCACCTTCGTTTTGCGGACCAGAGTTCCTGACACGGATCCAACGTCAGTGACAGTAATAGCCGGGTCCTTGCCGGCCGGTGAACTCAGGGAATAGGACCGCCAATGGCGAACCCCGTTGAGCTCTACACCTATCCGCGCCCACTGACCGGCCAGGTGGGCATGCCAGCCGCGGCCGGGCCGAAAGAAAATAGTGGCCGATTGGGCCGTCTCATGGACAACCTCCGTGACCACCCCGCGCAACTGACGGGACGAAAAGACAGGGTTGAAAAGCGCCAGGACATCCTCCGGCGCAAGCGGGGTGGTCAAAACCGAGGCTATGCGGGCCAGTGGTCTGAAGCGGACGATGAGCTGCTCCTCGCAACGACAGAGAACAAGAATCCGACCACTTCGGCCGGAAGAGGCTTATGTGGCCCATGCCGGTTCAGTAGGACTGAGAGTATTATCATCACCGGATTCTGCGCAAACCGCCACTTGGAGACCCAACGCCTCCCTGAGGTCGAACCGACATCAAGCCACGGCCACCGGGTCATCAAGGGGATGCAGACTGCTAGCCTCACCTCATGCGCACAACGTCTGCACGAGACAAACGCACCGCCAGCGGACAGCGCGTACTAATCCTGACCGCTGGCGTGGGATCCGGGCATAACAGCGCCGCGGCGGCGGTGCAGCAAGCATGCGCCGCGCGCGCTGACATCGCCGAGGTGCAGGTGCTGGACGTGCTGCAGGTGAGCAGCGTCCTCTACCGCGCACTCTTGAGCCGGGGCTACTTCGTCCTCGTGGAAGGCCTGCCGTGGCTCGTCGAATGGGGCTACGACATCAGCAACCCGCCGTTCCGTCGCCGTGGCCCGATTGACCCCTGGACGCGGGTCAACGCCAGTCCGGTTGTTGGTGCGATCAAGCGGTTCCGGCCCACCGCGATTGTGTGCACACATTTCCTTCCGGCCCAGCTGTTGGCCGCACTGCTTCTCCGCGGCCTGATCGATGCGAAGACAGCTGTGGTCACCACCGATTACGACTTTCAAGGCTTGTGGCTCTCCGGGGCATTCCACAAGATCTTTGTGGCCCGGGAAGAAGGAAAGGTGGAGCTGATGGCGCTTGGTCTTCCTTCCGACCGTGTGACTGCCACGGGGATCCCCATCAAGAAACAGCTCAGTCCGGGGCCCGTACGCGATTCCAACAAGCCACCCATGCTGCTCATCTCTGCGGGTGCGACCGGTGGCGACTACGCTGTCTCGGTGGTTCGGCAGACACTGCATATGCGCTCAGCCTTCACGGCCACAGTGGTGTGCGGCCACAATGATGCGCTGCGGCAGCGCATCGGGGCACTCGTGGCGTCGGCCGGCGACCGCTACAGCGTTCTTGGCTTCACAGCGGAAATGCCGCAGCTGCTGCAGCGGGCGGACCTGTTCGTGGGCAAACCGGGCGGGCTGTCGGCGTCGGAATGCATGGCCGCGGGTCTCCCCATGGTCCTTGTGAACCCGATCCCTGGTCAGGAAGTACGCAACGGCGATTACCTCATGGAGCAGGGGGCAGCCGTACGCTGCAACACCGCCGCAACGATCGGCTGGAAGATCGACCAGGTACTGCGCGATCCCGGCCGGTTGCAGAAGATGCAGGCGGCGGCGCAGAGAACAGGCCGCCCTGACGCCGCAGCCGACGTACTAAGCGAGCTGCTGGGCGGGCCCTCCAGGCCGCTGGTAGTGACGCGCGCGGCACAAAGGACCATCCTTGCCGCCAGCGAGAACCGCTTTGTCGCAACCGACCTCACGGGACCTTCCTCTTTGGTGCGCTTGGTCGACCAGGCTTCGGGCAGCACGGTTGCGCTTCTTCAGGAAGAGGAGCTGCCGGATCTGCAGAAGCGATACTCGACGCCGGACGGAGACTTGGTGCTCCGGCCCGGCCGGGCGTCCCTGCTTCTCCGTTGGGAGCAACGGAGGTTACTCCGCGCGATGTTGAGGGGCGACGGTGGACTTCCTGTCCGTGTCGAAGGGCCGTTGGCGCCGTTCCGCGACCTCCATGGGTAACTGGCAAAACCCCATCGGTGGACCTGCCCACCAGCTGCTTCGCCGCTTCACCAGCTCTGTCCCCAAGCATCCGGTGGTTAGGCTTGGTCAATGGCAACAGTTATTCTTGTGCGGCACGGCCGCACCACGGCCAATGCAACTGGACTGCTGGCCGGGCGGGCCCTTGGTGTCGACCTGGACCAGGTGGGCCGCGAACAGGCGGCTCAGACAGCTGACCGGCTCGCGGCCGTCCCGGTAGTCGCGGTCGTATCGAGCCCCCTTGAGCGCTGCCAACAGACGGCCCGGCTCATCATCGACCGCCAGGCCGGCACGCCGTACGCTCCGGTCGACCCGGATCTCACCGAGTGCGATTATGGCCAATGGCAGGGCCGCTCCCTCAGCGACCTGGCCACCGAGACTTTGTGGCCGGTTGTGCAATCGCAACCAGCCGCCGTCGTGTTTCCCGGTGGTGAATCCATGGCGGCAATGCAGGCTCGTTCCGTGGCAGCGATTCGACGTCACGATGCGGCCTTCGAAGCCGAGCACGGGCCAGGTGCCGTATGGGTTGCCGTAAGTCATGGCGACGTTATCAAGTCGATCCTCGCCGACGCGCTCGGCATGCACCTTGACCTGTTTCAGCGAATCAACGTGGGCCCTGCCTCTGTTTCGATCGTGCGCTACGGCCCTAGCCGGCCGAGCGTATACGCGACCAACACAGACGCGGGTGATCTGTCATGGCTTACAAATATTGTCCCCGCCGGGGATGCGCCAGTGGGCGGCGGTGTGGGGCACAACGCTCTGTGAACCTTATGTGCCTAAAATACAGACATGCCTACACTTGTTCACGAGTTTGCCTGGCCTGATCGGGTCGTTGTTGGCACCATCGGCCTTCCCGGGTCGCGGACCTTCTACCTGCAGGTGCGTACGGGAAAGCAAATGGTGAGTGTTGCTTTGGAGAAGCAGCAGTCGGCTCTGCTCGCGGATAAGATCGACGAAATCCTCGATCAGCTCATCACCGTCCAAGGCAACCCGTTCAGCGTTCCCACAAGTACTCCCCCTGAACTTGTAGACAATGACCCTCTGGAAGCCGTTGAAGAACAGTTCCGCACAGGCGCCATGAGCTTGGGCTGGGATCCAACCACTGCGCAGGTTGTCATCGAGGCGTACCCCATCGCTGACCTCGATGACGACGACGAACCACGTGATGAGGACGGCTCCAACGCGGCCGAAATGTTGCTGGTGCGCATGCCCGTAGGCACCGCCCGCGCTTTCGCCAAACGCACCCGGGAGATCGTCGGGGCCGGACGACCCGCGTGCCCGCTGTGCGGTCTCCCCATGGACGCCGACGGGCACGTCTGCGCCCTTCCCGAGGCCTGATGCCCGCGCCGGAGCTCATGACCGCCGAGCTGACACTCACCGGCCGCATTACGACGGCGTCGAACGCTACCTTCCTGGGCAGCATCGCCGACGTCGACGTCGTCTACAAGCCCATAGCAGGCGAAAGCCCGCTATGGGATTTTCCGCACGGATGCCTGGCTCACCGCGAAGTAGCCGCCTACCTGGTCTCGCAGGTTTTCGACTGGGACATCGTGCCACGCACCTGGCTACGCGATGGTCCCCTGGGTGCTGGAATGGTGCAGCTCTGGCAGGAGCAAGACCCCACCCAGCGCGCAGTGAACCTGCTCGCGACGGAGCACGTACCGGAGACGGGATGGAAACACGTCCTCGAAGGACAGGATGAGAACGGACGGATGGTTTCCCTCGTTCACGAAGACTCGGCCGCGCTCAGGCGAATGGCTGTGTTCGATGCGGTGGTCAACAACGCCGACCGGAAAGGCGACCACATCCTCGCCATGACGGACGGCGTCCGGCACGGCGTGGACCATGGACTGACCTTCCACCAGGACCACAAGCTGCGCACGGTGCTGTGGGGCTGGCTGGGCGATGCTCTTACGGACGAGGAACTCGAAGGCATCGATCGTGTGACCGAAGGACTGCAAGGTGGGCTCGGCCGGGACCTGGCCGACTTGCTCAGCGCCGAAGAAATCGCATCGCTCACCACTCGGTGCGAGCGGTTGCGCGCGGCAGGGCGCTTTCCGGCTCCGAGCGGGGAGATGCCGGCCGTGCCCTGGCCCCTGTTTTAGGGAACCAGGTCCGGCTGGCCCCCTCAACAAACGCCCAACATCAGGCAGGCTGCTTGCTGGTTACCAAGGCCGCCTCCAGTGCAGGCACGCCTTGGCCCGCCGCCTCATACAGCCAATCGTTGTACTGGAAGTCGTTGTCCTTGCGGCTCTTGAACAGCAAGTTGCGCAGTGTCCGCGCGAGGCCGGAAACGTGCCAGGACTCGCCCCAGACGCGGGCGGTGCGCTGGACCCGGGCTGTCCTGGTGGCGCGGGCGGAATTGAACGCGGCAAGCGCTTCATCCCACGCGGCCGGGTTGACGCCGTCAGCGGTGAAGACGGTGCCTGCGGTGACGTCTTGCAGCACGGCGGCGTCTTCGAGGGCCTGGCAGGCACCTTGGGCAAGGTACTGGAGCATGGGGTGGGCGGCGTCGCCCATCAGAACCATACGGCCGGCGACCCAGTTTTCAATGGGGTCGCGATCGTACATGGGCCAGCGGATGCCCGTGCCGAGGTTCGCAAGAGCCGCCTGCACCGCCGGAACACAGTCCTGGTAGGCGGCCTGCAGCTCGTCCACTCCGCCGTATTGTTCTTCACCGCGCTCGAAGGACGGCGATTTGAAAACGGCCACAGTGTTCAGCAGCTCCCCCTTGCGCAGGGGGTACTGCACCAGGTGACAGTCCGGGCCGAGATAAACCACGACGTCTTCGAGGTCCGCAGCAGGGGTTTCCGACGTAATGGGCACGGTTCCCCTGTATGCCACGTAAGCGGAGGAAACGGGTTCATCCGAGGCCACCAGCGGGCGCAGCGTGGACTTCAATCCGTCGGCAGCGATCACCACATCGGCTTCATAGTCCACACCCGACTCGGTGTGCACTACTCCCCTGCCGTTCACCGTTTCCACGCCGTTCACCATGACATCGTTGATGAGCTTCACCCCGGCAGCTTCACAGCCTTCAAGGAGAACCCGGTGCAGATCGCTGCGGTGGATCACCACGTACGGTGCGCCGTACCGGTCCTTGAACTCCCCCTGAAGCGACTGCCTCGTCAGCTCTTCTCCGGTAACAGCATCCCGGAACACCAAGTGCTTGGGCTGGACACCGATTTCCAGTGCCTTCTCCAGCAAGCCCCAGCGCTTTAGGACACGGGATGCATTCGGTGCCATTTGCAGGCCGGCGCCTACCTCGCCGAACTCGGGCGCCCGCTCTACCAGCGTGACGTTGGCGCCGTTTTCGCGGAGGGCCAGGGCGCCTGCAAGGCCGGCCATGCCTCCTCCCACAACCAGGACGTCAGTGGAATTGAGGTACTCAGACATTGTGTGCTCCTTGGGAGATGGTGAGTTTGATTTTGAGTCCGATGCCGGCCAGGAGGACCGCGGCAATCGCTGCGGCTCCGGCAAACGCGAGGAAGTTTGAGTTGACGCCCATTCCGGCTGCCAGAAGGAGGCCACCCACTTGGGGTGCGATGACAGCCCCGATCCGGCCTGTGCCCAACGCCCAGCCAAGCGCTGTCCCCCGCAGGTAGTCGGGATAGTGGCTGGCCACCGCGGCGATGATGAGGCACTGGGTGCCATGGGTTCCGACGCCGGCAAGCACCAGTGCGGCATAGACGACGCTAACGGGCGGGCTGGCCAGGAGAACGGCCAGTCCGACGGCGGCGACGGCGGCTGCCGTTATGGCCGTCGGAATCGGCCCGAAGCGTGTGCCCGCCCATGCCGTGATGACCGATCCGGCAACGGCACCGAGGTTCAGTGCCAGCGCAAAGGTGAGAGCCGATCCCAGGTTGTAGCCCGCCAACTGCATCAGATTGGGCAGCCACGTGCCCAAACCATACCAGGCGAACAAGGTGGCGATGGTGGCGAGGGCAAAGAGCATGCTGACACCCAGGTAAGGGGCGCGGAGCAGAGTACCGAAACCAGAGGAGTTCTTGGACTTAGTACGCTTCATCGAGCCCGGCGTCAGCGTCTCCGGGATGTACTTCAAGCCCAGCGGCACCACGATCACCAGCGCCAGGACAGCCACCAGGAACATCACCTCCCACCCGAAAGCGGGGATCAGGGGAATTCCCACCAGCGCGGCCAGAGAGCCGCCGATCGGGACGCCGGACATCATGAGCGTGGCGATGGTGGAGCGCCATTTTGTGGGGACCAACTCCGCCACCAAGGCATTGGCCGACGGCACCAGCCCGCCAAGCCCGACGCCGGCCAGGAGGCGAAGGGCACCAAAGACCGCCGCATTGGGAGCAAACGCACACAGGATGGTGAAGATCGAAAAGACGATCGCGCACCCGAGGATTGTCTTGCGCCGTCCCCAGGAGTCGGCCATCCGGCCTGCAAAGATCGCTCCGATCATCATGCCGAGGAATGCCATGGACCCAATGGTCCCGGCGGTGGCTTTGGTCAGGCCCCAGCCGGTCTCGGAGATCAGGGAGGCCTGGACGGTGCCGTAGACAATGAGGTCGTAGCCGTCGAAAACCACCAGAAGCCAGCACACCAGGACGGCTAGTGCCGAGCCTTTGGAAAACCGCGGACCGGCCTCAGTGCTGGGAACAGCAGCGGCGACGATTCTGGAGGATGCCTCTTGCGACGCTGCAGCGGGAAGTGAGTGATTCATCCCACCACTTTCGGATGGGTCAGGCAAACAAGGCCATAGAATTCTGTTGTGCAGAACAACTCAGCCTCGAAGCAGCGCGGGATGCCGGCCCAGAACCGGAAACCTGTCCAGAAACGGCCCACGTACTCCATCGAGGCTGTGGACAATGCTTTACAGCTCCTCCAGCTTCTTCGCGACGGCGGTGCCCTTCGACTCAAGGACGCAGCAGCCGAGCTGGGTGTTGCACCTTCTACTGCCCACAGGCTTCTGGCAATGCTCGTGTATCGCGGCTTCGCCGTCCAGGACGAAAACCGCCGGTACGTCCCCGGGCCGGCCATGGGCGTGGGCCCGGCAGGACTGAGCTGGACCCGGCTCCTGAGGGACCTGGCACAGCCTCACATGGAGCTCTTGTCTTCGCGGCTCGATGAGACAGTTAACTTGATGGTGCGCGTGGGCACGAAAGTGAGGTTCCTCGCTACCGTGGAAGGCAGCAACGTCCTGCGCATCGGTGACCGGCAAGGAACCGTGATGCCTGCCAACAGAACATCAGGTGGCAAGGTGATGCTGGCAGAACTGGAACCTGGCATGATCGAGCAACTGTTCCGAAGCCAGAATGCCGAAATCGGCGGCGACACCATTCCCGACGCCGAGTATCCGGCGTTTCTGCGGGAGCTGGACACTATCCGCGGCAACGGATTCGCGGCCAACTTCGAGGGCACGGAGGAAGGCGTTAGCGCACTCGGGATGGCACTCCACAACCGGCATGGGCACGTGGTTGGCGCGCTCAGCGTCGCCACGCCTGCCACCCGGTTCCGTAAAGTGTTCGACGCCGGATTGGTCGCCGCCCTGCGCGAGACCTGCCGACAACTTGAAGTGGACATCGCGGCTAACCCGGCCGACGGAGCCGAATAGGATCCACAACGCGACCACCCCCGCGTTGCGAGGCCCGATCTGCGCCTAAAACGAGCTCCATTCCCCGCAGAGCGGGCCCCGCAACGCGCTTAGTTATTCTGCACAGCAGAAACTTCTCTGATTCCCGCCCGGGCCCTCCGTAGGGTCGAACTACGCCAACACCGTTCTGACCCTATCGAGGAGGCCCCCGTGTCCATCAGCGCCGAGAACACGACTCATGAATCAGTGGCCGCCAGCCACGCCTTGCCTGAGCCCACACCGGAGGAAGCTGCCCAGTTGGAGCAGTTGTATAAGGACTTCGCTGCCGGGAACATGGTTCCGTTATGGACGGAGATCGGCGATCTGATGCCGATGGTTCCTACGCCGAAGGCTGTGCCCCACGTATGGCGGTGGAACGACCTGTATCCACTGGCCGCACGTGCGGGTGATCTGGTTCCCGTGGGCCGCGGTGGAGAACGGCGGGCCATAGCGCTGGCGAACCCCGGCCTCGCCGGCACCCCATATGCCACGCCGACGTTGTGGGCCGCGATCCAGTACCTGGGCGCCCATGAGGTTGCTCCGGAGCACCGCCATTCGCAGAACGCGTTCCGTTTCGTCGTCGAGGGCGAGGGTGTGTGGACTGTGGTGAACGGGGATCCGGTGGCGATGCGTCGCGGCGATTTCCTGCTCACCCCGGGCTGGAACTTCCACGGCCACCACAATGACACCGATCAACCCATGGCGTGGATCGATGGCCTGGACATACCGTTCGTACACTACGCCGATGCCGGGTTCTTTGAGTTCGGCACCGAACGTGTCACCGACGAAGCCACACCGGACCTTTCCCGCTCCGAACGTCTCTGGGCCCACCCCGGCCTCCGGCCCCTGTCCGGGCTGGATGACACCACCAACTCCCCCATCGCTGCCTATCGCTGGGAACACACCGACGCCGCTCTGCGTGAGCAGCTGTTGCTGGAGGACGAGGGCCACCCGGCCACGGTGTCCCAGGGCCACGCCGCCATCCGGTACTCAAACCCCACCACCGGCGGGGACGTCATGCCCACCATCCGGGCCGAGTTCCACCGCCTCCGCGCCGGAGCCACCACCGAGCCGCTCCGCGAGGTCGGATCCAGCGTCTGGCAGGTCTTTGAGGGCACCGGCACCGTGGTGTTGAACGGCGAGACCAAGCAGCTGGCCAAGGGCGACCTTTTCGTGGTCCCTTCCTGGCAGGAGTGGTCCTTGCAGTCCGAAACAGAGTTTGATCTGTTCCGCTTCAGTGACGCCCCCATCTTTGAACGACTGAACTTCAACCGCAGCTACACCGAAGGACGCAAGTAAATGAGACTCCTCACCCTCCGCACCGAAAACGCCGCCGGCAAAGGCACCGTGGCCGTCCGCCAGGACGGCGACACCCTCACGGAGATCACCGGCTTCGCCGACGTCGGCGCGCTGCTGCAGGATCCCGCTTGGGCAACCACTGCTGCGGCGGCCAGCGGCGCAACGCACGCGCTCGACGGCGCCGACCTCGCCGCCGTCGTGCCCGCACCCGGGAAGATCATCTGCGTCGGCCACAACTACCGCAACCACATCAAGGAAATGGGCCGGGAAATCCCGGAGCACCCCACCTTGTTTGCGAAGTACACCGAATCGCTGATCGGCCCGAACGATGACCTGGCGCTGCCGCAGGAATCGGACACCGTGGACTGGGAAGCCGAACTCGCCGTGATCATTGGCAAGAAGGGCCGCCGCATCGCCGAGGCCGACGCCGCGGACCACATTGCCGGGTACTCGGTCTTGAACGACGTCTCCATGCGCGACTACCAGTTCCGCACCATCCAGTGGCTGCAGGGCAAAACGTGGGAGAACTCCACGCCGTTCGGCCCGGCCCTGGTCACCAAGGACGAGTTCACCGCCGGCCCACTCATGACCTCGGCCGTGGACGGCGAGATCCAGCAGTCCACCCCCACCGGCGACCTCGTGTTCACCCCCGAATTCCTGGTCTCCTACATCTCCACCATCATCACCCTGAACCCGGGCGACGTGATCGCCACTGGCACCCCCGGCGGAGTGGGCCATGCCCAGGACCCCAAGCGGTACCTGCAGGAAGGCCAGCTCCTGGTCACCACCATCGAGGGCCTGGGCCAGCTAAACAACCGAGTGGTCAAGGAAGCCTGATGGTCGCCCGCCACGATCTCGCCACCGATCCGCGCTTGCAGGAAGATCTCCTGCAGGCGCGGCGGGGCACCGCCTTCTTCGCCCGCAAACTGAACGAACTCTCCGATGCAGAACTCGACGGCGGCACCCTCCTTCCGGACTGGACCCGCCGCCATGTGGTGGCGCACGTGGGATACAACGCCCGCGCGATCGCGCGCTTGGTGGAGTGGGCTGCCACAGGGGTGGAGACGCCCATGTACCCCTCCGCCGAGGCACGGAACCACGAGATCGATTTCGGCGCGACCCTATCCCCGATTGCACTGCGGAACCTGTTCGACCATTCCGCGGTGCACCTGTCCGTGGAATGGCGCGACCTGCCCGACTTGAACTGGGAAAACGAGGTCCGCACCGCCCAAGGCAGAACAGCCCCCGCCTCCGAAACCGTATGGATGCGCACCCGCGAAGTCTGGACCCACGCTGTGGACCTGGACAACGGAGCCACCTTCAACGACATCCCCGCCCCGGTCCTCGAACGTTTGCTCAAAGACATCACCGGCGCATGGAAAACCCGCGGTACCGACACCGGACTCCTCATCACAGTAGATGACACGGAGTTGACGTTCGGCGACACTGCCGCCGCAGACCCGACGCTCATCACCGGCACCCTGCCCGCCGTCGTCGAATGGGCCACCGGCCGCGGCTCCAACGGCGTCAATGCCGACGGGCCACTCACCCAAGGAACGACGCCAGCTGCCCCGAAGTGGATTTAGCCGCGGCCGATGCCATTAGTAGCCACAAACCCCCGATGCTACTCATAAATCAGGATGAGGTATGCCTATTGGACAGATAAGCAGTCAGGGCTTCACACCCGGCCGAACGTAGTCAACAGGGACCCTGACATCCCGCCCGGTCCCGGGAGCTAGGTCATTTGGTGATCAACTGGAGTTGAGGCGGCTGCATCCCGAGTCTGGTATCGAGCACGGCCGCCAGTCCCACCGCCCCCAACGGCTCATAGACTGCGAGGGAAACGGCTCCCGATGCTGCTGCAACGGCGCTGGTCACATCGAGCGCAACCCAGTCCCTGGCGGTGCCCAGGAGACCGCTGCTGAGGGCGGCACCGAGTGCTGGCGCATT
The DNA here is from genome assembly GCF_006964045.1 of Arthrobacter sp. TS-15. Lineage (NCBI taxonomy): Bacteria > Bacillati > Actinomycetota > Actinomycetes > Micrococcales > Micrococcaceae > Arthrobacter > Arthrobacter sp. TS-15. The sequence continues at coordinate 98,596 of NZ_SDXQ01000039.1, forward strand.
GTTCCAGGTGACCGTTGACTCGGACCACGGGGCCGCGCCCTGTGCGAATGCCTGGAGGGTGGTCTGAACTCCAGCCGAGTCCTGCACGTTGCCGTGTACCCAGAGCACAGCACGCTGTACGGTGCCTGTGATTCCGGTCAGGTCAAATTTGGTCAGGGATCGGCGGGTGTAACCGCTGGCAGTCGAGTTGGTGTTCTTCACAACCATTGTGCTGAGGCCGCCGTAGTTGGTGCCCGCGTACGACCCGTCGCGGATGTAGGCGGTAGCCGTGGGGGCCAGCTGAATGGCTGTTGTGGGAATGATCGTTGTCCCGGTACTGGAAAGGCTTATTGTGCGGCTAGCACCAAGCGTTCCACCAACTTCTGCCAGCAATACGACTTTGCCCGTGGCGGTCAATGCGGTGATGCCTATTGGCGCGCCAGCAACCTTCGTGTAGGCGGTGCTTGCAATCGTGACCTGTACTGTTGTGGTGGTCCGGGTCGGATCGGAGATATGGACCACCATCGCTCCATTTTGCTCGCGGATCAGCACCGAACAGGGTTTGTCCACTGTGATCGGTCCGGCCGTGCCGGCGGCGAAGAAGTTTGCCATCGTCAGGCCAAGGAGCGGCACCTTGATCGCCTGCACTGTCGCCGTGTTGGACAGTACAGTTACGTTTGGCGTTGTTGCACGCGCCGCCGCCTGCGCCGCCGTTGCCCCTGGCATGAGTTGGTAGCAATAACTCGCTCCCGATGGGTTGGTGCCGTGCTCGAAGGACATTGTCACGTAATTGCGGGTGAGCGGCGTGGTGGCGCCGCCGGTGTTGATGTCGGACCATTTGCCGCTGCGGGCAGTCCGCTTTGCTGTGACCGAACCGCCCTGTGGGAAAACCCAAGAACCCACGCCACTGGCCGTCATGTATTGCGGGTCAGTAAACGTGTCGACCCAGCCGAGGTTCGTCGGTTGTGTTGTGCCGTTGACCGAAAAGGTGAAGGTGTTCGTAGCACCCATATTTCTGTTATCGATCGTGGTGCGGACGCCTGCACCGTCGCTGCCCGTGATTCCAGCCCCTAGGCAGAAAATCGAATCGTCCAGGCAGAACCACGACTTTTTCCCGGCAAGAGTCGACTGAAGGCCGCGGACGTCCTGACCGAGGACGGCGAACGACCCATCGGTTGTCCCACCTGCCCACGCCGCGTTCGGACGGTCCTTGCCCCACGCCTGACCTGCACCATCTGCTAGTGCCTTCGTGGAGACGGTCGTTCCGGGGAGGGAATATGGGTCGACGGTAGGCCAAAATTCATCGGAGAACTGCCCATTACTGTGATTATCGCCCCACCAATAGAGCATGCCGCTGTTGGTATGCCAGCCGCGTAGATTCTCGCCGTTGCCATATTCATAGAAACCGGTCCTTGTTGAGCACATGCTGATGGCTGCCGCCCACGTGGCGCGACGGTGCACGGCGCGGTCCATACCGAATAGTCGGTGTTCGACGGGTTCAGCCGAAGCCGTGATGCTTGAGTCGCTCAAGAGCGCCTGTGCACGTGCCAGCTCGGGAATTTCCAGGTTAGTGTCGTTCAGCAACGGCTCATAATATTCGCGCTCCAGCCACCCTTTGACCATGGCTTTCCACGCCGCCGCCTGCGCCGCGGGCACTGCTCCGGTGTGTGCCAGCCGCAGGATGTGGGAAACGAGGAGATGGCCTCGTGCGTGGTCGCTGGAGCGGCCCAAACCGTTGGCTCGAAGGCCCCTGCTGCTTCCACGTCCGCACACGCCGTCCATGACCAGACCGTTAAATATGAAGGGTGCGTACGCGTCAGTAACCGAGTCGTAGAAGTTTTGTGCCTGGGGGTCAGTGATCATCCATGGTGTACCCGCCAGCAGCGCTGTCAGCCTGCTGAGGTTGTTGAGCAGCACTTCACCGTAGGTTCCGGTGTACGGAATCCACGTGTGCTGCACGAAGCTTCCATCGGCGTAAAGTCCATCGCCGGCGAGCACGTACGGGAAGATTGGTGAAAGTCCGGCCTGCGCGACCGCGATAGGGGTGGGGTCCTTGGCAAGTACTCCTCGCAGCGCCAGTACCTTGCAGAGATCCGCACGATTCGCCCCGGTACTGTTTCCGGTGTAACTCGACACCACCGCTGCCGGGACGAAGTGATCAATTGCGGCGCAGTAGTTCGCGATCTGGGCCCCTGTCAGTTGTCCGTACATCAGCAGGACCGTGTCCAGCATGTTAGATGGTGCCCCGATTTGCCAATCCCACCAGTTGTTGAAGGTGGCGGTGGTCGGTGAGTACGCGTTTGTGTGCATCCAATCCAGCCCGGCTGCGATGCTTGCTGCCAATGAGGGGTCGCCAGTTATTCCACTGCCCTGTTGACCGTAGGCAAGCGCCATGGTTCGCAGCCGCTTATAGCAGGCCGTGACGTTGGCAGAGACCGAACCAACGGGCAGATCAGGCCACAGAGCTGCTCCGCCGGCGGTCATGGAGTTGCGATAGGCTGCCGCGTCGCTGCCCAGCGTTGCCAGCGCTGTGGAAAACGGGGCCGCAGCAGGGTTGAATCCGTTTCCCGTCAGGTTAGCGACCCACGTTGCCCGCATAGCATCATAGGTGTCGCCGGCCCACGCGCTTTGAGGCCGCATGACAGAGCCGATGGCCGCCAGTGCGGCCGCAGCACCTGACAAACGTAAAACGCCCCGCCTGCTGATTCCGGGCATGGCCAGCGTGAATGGATCCTCACGATTCATCTGTCCTCCTTGACAGTACTGCGCACTACACGGCCTGGTCTCAGGCCGAGGTAGGAACAAGCAGTACACCGGTGCGATGAGGAGATCCGGAAAACGATCACACTCGCACAGCCGAGAAAACTCCCGCGACGAGACTGAAAAGTAATGTCTGCAGCCTTGTTTCAAGGAAAGGTCGTAGGACAAGCCCTCAACTCACTAGTTACTCCAGGGTTGCAGGTGGGCCGACGTCGAGACTTGATTGAGCTTGATGGATTGTTGACTCGAACACGATCAAACAGCAAGACTGGGCTGATGTTCCAGGAAACAAGGCAGGCGGCCATACTCCGCGAGATTGAGATCAGGGGTGAAATCAAGGTCACCGAGTATGCCCGGAGGACAGGACTGTCGCCGATGACAATTCGCAGGGATCTGGCGTCACTCAGGGAAAAGGGCCTGGTCGATCGCATCCATGGCGGAGCCATCTCCCCTGGAACGGCCGCACTGCAGCCGGATGTCGGGAACAAGAGGAAGATTTCCATCGCGACCATCGGGATGATTGTGCCGGCCTCTACATACTATTTCCCTGCGATCATCCGCGGAGCCGAGGCCGCAGCCTCGGAGAGAGGCGTCCGCCTTATCCTGGGAGTCTCCGACTATTCGCAGGAAGAGGAGTGCCGTCAGATACAACGGATGCTCTCCAATGATTTTGATGGCTTGATCGTGACCCCGAGCGATTCGTTCGAGCCGGGGTCCTTGACCTACAAAATGCTCGGGGAAGTGGATATCCCCGTAGTCATCATGGAACGACTCTTGGACGGCGCATCAGCGCAGACTCCCTTCCAAGCCGTTCGGACCGACCACGCCCATGGGGCTGAAATCAGTGTCCGTCACTTGCTCGCCCTCGGGCATCGCCGGCTGGCCTTGGCCACCAGGCCGAGCCCTACCGAGCCACTTGTGCACCAAGGGTTTGAACGCGCACTCCGAGCGGCCGCGACCGGAACGGCACGTTATGTTCACGGACGGATAGCGCCAACTGGTGACGGTCTCGCGGCCGTCCGCGGGTCCCTAGAGCACTTCTTGAAACGTTGCGTTGATGAGCGCGTCACCGCCGCCCTCGTCCTGCCCGATGAGGCAGCAGTGACACTGATGGAACTGACCCAGGATTCGAGTTTGGAGCTTCCAGAGGGGTTCACGATCGTCGCTTATGACGACGAGATTGCTTCCCTGGCGCCGGTTCCGTTAACGGCCGTGGCTCCTCCGAAGTGGCAAGTCGGTTATACGGCCTTGAAGATGTGTTTCGATGACATCTCCTCGTCCACCGCAGTCCCACGTCCTGCGCGGGTAAGGGCAGCCCTCCTACCTGAACTGATTGTTAGGGAGTCCAGCCTTCTGCAGAATGGTTGATTATGTGCGATTGACCGCCTAAGTCTTGTTTTGAGGTTCAATCAAACATTTCATGATGTTATCCGTTTCACATTTCCAAGGAGACATCATGCGCTTTACTAGAGTTTCCACGCTCGGCGCTGCGGCGTTGGCAGGCGCCCTGGCCCTGACAGGTTGCGGCTCATCAAATACCGTTACCGCCACCGCATCTTCAGCTCCTGCTGAAGCCACAGGGGACATCACATTCTGGTCAGCTTTGCCGAACATGGATAAAGTGGCTCAGGCTTTCAACAACTCCCAAGACAAAATCAAAGTCAAGTTCGAAACCGTCCCCACCGGCGCCAACGGCGGCTACGCGAAACTGGCGGCCGCCATCGGTGCGGGAACTGCTCCAGATGTGGCGACCGTCGAGTATTACGCACTCCCCCAGTTCGCCAGTTCGGATCAGCTCCAGCCGCTGGACGGCGTCGTCGCGAAGGAAACACTGGAGAAATACAACGACTCCAGCAAGAGTCTGGTTCAGCTGGGCGGTAAGACGTGGGCCCTGCCCTACGACGCACCGCCCATGCTGATGTGGTACCGCGAAGACCTCCTTGCCGGGGCAGGATCCAGTGTCCCCCAGACCTGGAAGGAATTCGAGGCAGCCGGTAAAGCTGTGCAGGCAAAATACCCTGGCACGTACCTGGCGTCGTTCAACCCCAATGAACCAACGTGGTTCGCAGGCCTCGCTTGGCAGAACGACGCACGATGGTTCTCAGCCCAGGACACTACCTGGAATGTTGGGGTTAATGACGCCGCCAGCAAAGAAGTCGCGGACCTGTGGCAGCGGATGATCAATGACAAGACTGTGAAAGTGGTCAACTCCTACAGCGACGAGTGGACTGCCGACATTGCCACGGGCAAGGCAGCCGGCATCGCCGGAGCGAGCTGGAGCGCTACCTCTATCCAGGCTCGGGCCAAAGGCCAGGAGAAAAAGTGGATAGCGGCCAAACTCCCTCAATGGAATACCCCCGCAACGTCGCTCTATGGCGGATCAACGTTCGCCGTTCCGAAGACCAGCAAAAATCCCGCAGCTGCCGCCAAATTCGCAGAGTTCCTGACTACCGATCCGCGCGCCATCGCGGCCCGAGGAAATACCGGTTCAGCGTACTTGGCGGACCCGGAACTGACGGCCACCGCCAAGAAGGCCTTCGACGCCAGCTTCTTCGCCAATGACATCTGGTCCGTCTTTGACGAGGCGGCCGGAACTGTCCGCAAGGACTGGCAATGGGGCCCGAACTTCGATGTCACCAATTCAGCGGCCAAAGACGCCTTCGGAACACTCAGCGCCGGGGGAAATCTCGCTACAAGTCTCGACAGTATCCAGGACAAAACCATTACTGGGCTCAAGCAATCAGGGCTTTCGGTCAAGTAGACCTACCCCACCCACTGAGCACTAAGCACTACGCACTGAGCAGGACGAAGAAGGAGCACCCCATGTCAACCATTAGCGGCACTTTGCGCCCGAAGAGTAAGAGGGACAAGGGCGGCGGCGGGCGAACCGCCGCGATCTTCCTAACTCCCTTCTTTGTCCTGTTCATGCTGTGCATGATCGGCCCAGTTGTTTACTCCGTAGTTCTGAGCCTCTTCTCCGAGCAGAAATCAGGGTTGGGATTCGGAGGTGCCCCGCAAACGACGTTTGTAGGCATCACGAACTACCTTCAAGTCCTCTCTTCGGAGTCGTTCCTCCAAGGATTCGGCCGGATCGGACTTTACGTCGTCATGTACATCCCAGTCATGATTGGAGGAGCGATTGTTCTGGCACTGCTGCTCGACGCTCTTGCCGCCCGCGCCAAACGGCTTTTCCAGCTGCTGCTGTTCCTGCCTCACGCCGTTCCGGGGGTCATTGCGGCCCTGATCTGGACCTACCTCTACACCCCCGGCGTCAGCCCGGTCGTGCAGGCACTGGAGAACGGCGGCATCTCGCTGAACTTCTTCTCCTCCGAACTCGTACTACCCGCCATGGTCAACATCGCTGTCTGGCAGTGGACCGGTTACAACGTCATCATCATTTACACCGCTCTTCAGGCGATACCCCAGGAAGTCCTCGAAGCTGCCGTTGTCGATGGGGCGGGACAGATCCGTGCAGCCATCAGCATCAAACTTCCCTTGGTTCTTCCCGCGCTCGGTGTCATCGTGCTCTTCACCAGCATCGGTGCCTTGCAGCTGTTCACCGAACCCTCCATCCTGTCCAAGGCCGCATCCAGCGTCACTCCCGGCTACGTGCCCAACATGTGGGCCTATGACGCAGCCTTCAACCGGTTGGACCTTAACCAGGCAGCAGCAGCCTCAATTATCATCGCTGCGCTGGCCGCCGTGGTGTCCTACTTTGTCACCCGGTTCAACTCTAGGAACGTCAACGCATGAGCATTCTCGAGAAACCCCGTTCCGAAGCGCGCCAAACAAATGCTGCCAACAGCCGGCCCCCGAAAAAGCTAAGGGTCAGCGCCAGAAGCACCGTAGCCGTCAACGGGCTCCTGGTCCTCGGAAGCCTCTATATGATCCTGCCGATCTTGTGGCTTGTCCTGGCATCGCTAAAGAATGTTCAGGACCTGTACTCCAGCGGCATATTGGAACTAGGCAACATCGCCCTCCTGGACAACCTCATCGCACTATTCCAAGAGAACGACGGCATCTTTGCCAAATGGATGCTCAACAGTTTCCTCTATGCCGGCATCGGCGCTGTCGTCGGCGGCTTGATCTCCGTGATGGCCGGCTACGCTTTCGACAAGTTCAAGTTCAGGGGTCGCAGCAAACTGTTCGGGTTCGTGCTTGTGGGTGTCCTGATTCCCAACACAGCTACAGTTCTCCCGCTCTACATGCTTTTCTCCACTATGAACCTCACGAACAGCATCTGGTCGATCATTCTTCCGGCACTGTGCAATCCCTTCAGCGTTTACCTTGCCCGGATCTTCAGCCAGTCCTACATTCCTGACGAGACCCTGGAGGCTTCCCGTATGGACGGCGCCGGGCCGATCAGGACGTTTGTCTCGATTGCCGTCCCGATGATTGGTCCCGGCTTCGTCACCATCGCGTTGTTCCAGTTCGTTGCGATCTGGAACAACTACATGCTCCCCTTGGTAATGCTCAACACCCAGGAGCTGTTCCCCGTCTCCTTGGGCATGGCTTTGTGGCAGGGGTACACCAGCGGCAACCCGGAATACAGCGTCCTGGTCATAACCGGGGCCCTCATGTCCGTGATACCCCTCTTACTGGCATTCACCATGCTCCAACGATTCTGGAAGTCAGGCCTCTCAGCAGGAGCGGTGAAGTGAACAGGCCACTCGCCGCGGCCTTCGCCATGTCCGCAGATGTAGCCGGCAGGCTTTTCACCTCCACCCTGCTTGGTTCAATTGACCCAAGCAAGATTCGGGTGCTGGACAGCCAACCGATGACGACCTTCACGGATGCCAGGGCCAACGGAATACTCGCCCGCACGGAGATCCTCATTACGGGCTGGGGTTGCCCGCCCCTCACCGCTGAAGTCCTGGACCAAGCACCTATGCTGCAATACGTGCTGCACGCCGCCGGCACTGTCAAGGATCACATCACCGAAGAAGTATGGGACAGAGGCATCCAAGTCAGCTCAGCCGCCGTCGCAAATTCGATACCAGTAGCTGAATACACACTCGCCATGATCCTGCTGGCCAACAAGAAGGTCCTGCAGCTCTCAGCTGCCTATGCCAAGGAGCAAGGCGCACTGCCAGCCGAGGACTTGTTCCCTTCCCTTGGCAATTACAGGAAAACAGTCGGGGTCATCGGAGCCTCAAAGATCGGTCGCTTGGTCCTGCAGAAACTCCACGGTTTCGACTTCCACATTCTCATAACGGACCCTTACCTCACCCCCGCAGAAGCCGAAAGTCTTGGCGCTGAACTGACGGATTTGGAAACGCTCCTGGCCAACAGCGACGTTATCTCCCTTAATGCACCCGATCTCCCCGATACGCAGAACCTGCTGAACAAAGAAAGACTCGGACTGATCCGCCCCGGCGCCACCCTGATCAACACTGCCAGAGGCGCCCTGGTGGACCACGAGGCCCTGCGTGCCCGGATCCTTAACGGCGACTTGTACGCCATTCTCGACGTGACCACGCCTTGGGTCCTCCCGCCCGGCGATCTTCTCTACAACCATCCCAACGTGCTGATGTCGCCACACATCGCAGGGTCCATGGGCACGGAATTGGAACGCCTCGCAGCAGCCGCACTTGACGAAGCTGCCCGCGCGGCCGCACATCTGGACCTGCGCTACCCAGTAGCCGCATCGGACCTGGCCAGGACGGCCTGACGGAGCCTGTGCAGCAATAAGCAGGGCGGAAATACGGCGCATACTGGAAGTACTAGAAAGAAGCAGCCAGTGAAACCGTTGACGCGCCGGCTCCTGCTGGTGCTGAGTGCAGCAGGAGCGGGCGCCACAGCCGCGGTCAGTGCCGGGCTGTGCTTGAACAGTGGGCCCGGTGCCAACCCCTTCGTCAGCGTAGCCCGGGCGAAACATTCGACTACGAGTGCACACTCCCTGCTGACCACCCACCGGGCACTTACTGGTACCACCCCCGTCACCACGGCCATGCTGCCGACCAAGTGGCCGGTTGTCTCTGCGGCGCGATAGTGGTGGAGGACACCGAACCGATTCCAGTCACGAAGGAAAGGGTGATGGTGATCTCCGATTTGTCCCTCGACGCCGACGGCAACCTTGCCCGGCCGGACCGATCATCAATGCCTGCCCCTCCCGGTACCTGCGATTGTCCCTTGACGGACAGCAGGTCCGCCTGCTCAGCCGTGACATCGGCTATTTGCCGGAGCCTGAGGAAGTTACAGAGGTGGTTCTCGCACCGGGCAACCGGGTGGAACTGCTCGTGAAAACCCGGGAAGCGTATGCCACGCTCACGGCTGCCCCTGTGAACCGTGGCAGCATGAGTCCCATGATGGGGGACCCGGCCATCGGACGTGGCGGCCCGGCCGGTGAAGGCACACTGGACATTTGTTCTCTGGAATCCGGGTGGCATTCGATGACTTCCCCGGCCGCACCGTTTTCCATTGCCACATCCTCGATCACGAAGACCAAGGCATGATGACCACTGTCCAAGCGATCTGAGCGGCAGGTCAGGCCGTTGAGGAATACGCCGTTTGGAAGCCTACTGCTGCGTCCACACCCAGTCCCTGATTTCGGGGAGGTCCTCAAAGTGCTCGCGGATATACCTGGCGTGGTCCTCCAACTGCGTCCGGCAATGCTGCAGCAGTTGGTCTGCCCCTGCAAACTGCCCATGTGCCCGGCGTAGTGCTTCCATCACCAAGTGGTACCGGCTGACCTTGTTAAGGACCACCATGTCGAACGGAGTGGTGGTGGTGCCTTGCTCGTTGTAACCGCGGACATGGAACCGCTCGGGGTGCGGGCGGCCGTGCAGGAGTTGATGCAGGGCCCTCGCGTAACCATGCCATGCCATCACAACGTCCACGTCTGCGGTGAAGAGTTCCTCGAACTTTTCACCAGCCAGCCCATGCGGATGCGTGTCCGGAGGTGGCAGGACCATGGCATCCATGACGTTGACAACCCGGACGGACATGTCGGGGACATACTTCCTCAGCAACCATGACGCCGCCAATGTTTCCTGTGTGGGAACATCACCGGCACATGCGAGGACAATGTCCGGTCCTTGGGCGGCCGGAGTTCCAGAAGCCTCATTTCCAGCCCAATCCCATATGGATGCACCCACGGCTGCGTGCTTCCGTGCCTCCTCGAGGGTCAGGTACTGAAGATGTTCCTGTTTATCAATGACTACCAGATTCACGTAGTCCTTGCTGTTCAGCATGTGTTCCGCGGTGACCAGCAGTGTGTTCGCATCGGGAGGGAAATAGACACGGATGACTGTACTGGACAGGGACAGGACGGTGTCGATGAGACCCGGGCCTTGATGACTGAAGCCGTTGTGATCGTTCCGCCAGCAGGTGGAGGTCAGCAGGATGTTCAGACTCGGAACGGGCTTCCGCCACTCCAGTTCCCGTGCATGTTGGAGCCATTTGGCGTGCTGGATGGTCATGGAAGCACTTACCATCGCAAACGCCTCGTAGCTGGCAAACAGTCCGTGGCGTCCGGTCAGCACATATCCTTCCAGCCACCCTTGGCAAAGGTGTTCGGAGAGGACTTCCATCACGCGTCCGCTGGCGGATACATGATCGTTGGCGAGCGCCGCAGCCGGTTCCAGGAGGCACCTGTCGGTGGCTTCGAATACTGCGCCGAGCCTGTTGCTGTTGGTTTCGTCGGGGCAGAAGAGGCGGAACCTTGGGTCCTCGGCGGTACCGGTGTAGATATCCCGGAGCATTTCCCCCAACGGTCTGGTGCTCTCATGCATCACGGCACCGCGGGGAACGGCCTCTATGGCGTACTGATCGAGCCCTGGAATCACCAGATCATGGCCTCCATCGCCACGGCTGGCCGGCAACGCACCCATGCGCAGATCGCCTTCAGGGGCGAGTTGCGCGAGTTCGGGAATCAGCCGGCCGTCGGCGTCGAACAGTTCTTCCGGCCGGTACGAACGCATCCACGCCTCAAGTTGCTTGAGGTGATCGGGGTTTTTGCTGACGCCCGCCAGGGGGACTTGGTGGGAGCGGTGTGTTCCTTCTACGGGCTTTCCGTCCACTGTCACCGGTCCTGTCCACCCTTTGGGGGTGCGTAGGATGATGGCCGGCCATCGTGCGGGACCGGCGACTCCTTCTGTGCGGGCGCGGGACTGGATTGTCCGGATCGATGCGTAGGCTGCGTCCAACGCTGAGGCGAGGGCGGGGTGGACGCGGTCTGGGTCGTCGCCGGAGACGATGACGGGATCCCAGCCGTGGGCCTCCAGCAGTGATGCTACCTCCACGTTTGAGCGGCGGCCCAGCACGGTGGGGCCGGAGATCTTGTACCCGTTGAGGTGGAGTATTGGAAGCACAGCACCATCCCTGCATGGATTGATGAACGAGGGCGCCTTCCACGAGCCCTCCAGAGGACCGGTTTCGGCCTCCCCGTCACCCACCACGCAGGCAATGATCAGGTCCGGATTGTCCATGGCCGCTCCGGTGGCATGCATCAGGGAGTAGCCCAACTCGCCGCCTTCATGAATGGAACCGGGGGTGGCGGGGCCGACGTGGCTGGCGATGCCTCCCGGGGTCGAGAACTGCCGGACCAGCCTCCGCAACCCTTCGACGTCTTTGCCAACGGCGGGATAAACCTCCGAGTAGCTGCCCTCCAGATAGGTATTGGCGACGACGGCGGGTCCCCCGTGGCCGGGACCGGCCACGAACAGAACTTCCGCATTTGTGCGACGGATAAGGCGGTTGAGGTGCGCGTAGATCAGAGACAATCCGGGACTTGTTCCCCAGTGACCCAGTAGTCTGGGTTTGATGTGCTGTACTTGCAGCGGTTCCCGGAGCAGGGGGTTTTCCTGCAGGTAGATCTGGGCAACGGTCAGATAATTGGCCGCGGACCAATACCGGTGCAGGAGGTCAAAGTTCTCTTCTTTGGACTCAGCATGGGTAGCGGTGGCGTTCTCTTCCAGGCTCATGGTGCAATCACCTTTCCTTCGGGGGCATGGCGAGCAAAGCCGCCGTCGATTCTGCTATGGCGCGTTCTTCATCGCTGGGCACTACCAGCACAGGAAATGCGGAGTCCGTGGCGCTGATTTTTCGGATGCCGTCCTTACTGGCCGAATTCGTTTCCTCATCAAGCCAAAGCCCCAGTGGTCCCAACCATGCCACCACCTTGTCCCTGAAGAGTGCAGAGTTCTCACCCACGCCTCCGGTGAACACCAGAGCGTTGGGCCGGCCAACCACCATGGAATAGGAGGCAATGTATTTGGCCAGACGGTAGGCAGCCATATCCAAGGCGAGAATCGCACCAGGTTCTCCCTGAAGAGCAGCAAGGCCAATTTCACGCATGTCAGCGGTTCCCGCCACCGCAAGTAAGCCCGAGCGGTGGTTCAGAATATGGTCAACTTCTTCGGCAGTTGCACCGCCGCGCTGGATCAACAAGACAATTGAGGGATCCAGGTCTCCCGAGCGCGTACCCATGACCAGGCCCTCCAGTGGGGTCATTCCCATGGAGGTGTCCACGCTGAGCCCCTGTCTTAGGGCGGTGACGGATGCGCCATTGCCAACATGCGCCACGATCCCATTCAAAGACGCAATCGGAATCCCGAGAAACTCTGCAGTGTCGCGGCAGGCCATCTCCACCGAGATCCCGTGGAACCCGTAGCGCCTCACAGGATGCGCCAAGTAGGCGTCCTCCGGTATGGCGTAGCGCGCAGCGAAGTCCGGAATGGAGCGATGGAAAGCCGTGTCGAAGACGGCCACCTGTGGGAGGTCGGGCCAACGCTTACCGGCGGCGTCCATGCAGGCAATACTGGCCGGGTTGTGCAGTGGCGCCAAGGGACTGAGGTCTTCAATGGCGGTTATTACGTCCGCTGTGGCACGTACCGGGCTGCTGAACCGTGGGCCGCCGTGGACTACGCGGTGACCAATCGCCTCCGGCCCTGCGGATCCGAGGCTCTTTACGGTGGCATCGAGTTCTTCAAAGGCAGAGTGCAGGCCGTCCTGAGTAGAACGCTCATCAGGTGGCCAGTCCACCTGTCCGGACGCCAGGATGTCCGTTCCAGGGTGGGAGGCTGAGGTGTCCCGCACATGGTATTTCAGCGATGAGGAGCCGGGGTTCAGCACAAGGACGCGCATATTCTCCTTTCACGTCCGCCGGGAAGGGGAAGGTGGATGCCTCTCCTCTGGACCCTAGTGCACTGAGCTATTAAGCGGGAGGGCCTTCCGGCCCTTGCGACGACGGACCGGCCGGCAGATAGTGGAGAGCACCACCGTTGGCCATCCGAAGGGAACATCGGTTCGTGAAGATGCAGATTCTGGTTGCCCTCGACGGCTCACGGGCGAGGTCTCCTGTGGCCGACTGGGCTGCGGCCCGCGCGGAGTCCCTTGACCTTGGCCTGGCCTTGGTCCATGTAATCCCCGATCGGTGGGCTTACCCCCGGGAGAGCGACCGTCAACTGGCGCTACGCCGCGCTGAGGATCTGCTCACCGAGGAAGCGGAACGGCTGGCGGCAGCCTTTCCCTTTCTGGCCATCACGACTCACCGGTTGTCAGGCGAACCTGCCACAACGATCGCTTCCATGTCATCGGCCTACTCGATGGTGGCGGTGGGCACAGACCGCGGACCCGGTACGGAGGGGCAGGGATACGGTTCGGTCAGTTTCCAAGTTGCTGTTACCAGCAAGTGCGACGTCGCCGTTGTTCCCGACCTTGCCCGCCAAGAGCGTTCCGGCGTAGTGGTTGGCGTCGACGGCTCCCCTGAGTCAGTGGATGCCCTGGATCAAGGGGCCAGGGAGGCCCAACGTTTGGATGATGAATTGACCATTGTCCACGTAACGGGTCCCGGGGTTGACCCTGCCGAGGGCAGGAACGTCCTTGACGCGGCTGTCCGGCGGGTCAAGAACGAGTTCCCCTCCGTCGTGGTGAAGGAAGTCCTGGATACCAGCCGTGGCCCCGGAGAAGCGTTGATAACTGCTGCAGCAGAAGCACAGCTGCTGGTCATGGGTTGCAAAGGGCGAGGCGGTTTGAGCGTACTGGTGGGCTCCGTTGCCCAGCATGTGCTCCTGCAGGTGCAGTGTCCCACTATCCTGACCCGAAGCTAGCCTGAGATGCCGGTGGGCTACCTCTGAGGGACAACTCCAGGCGGCTCTCCCGTAACGGTTGAACCCATCGGCTTCCACGGCAATCACCCCCTCACCCGAAGAACGTCGAGCTTGATTCATGGTCCGGCCCCTCCCGACCATGCCTTTCGACCCTAGACGCGGGCAGTTCCCCGATGGAGTCTTTCATCGAACAGGCATTCCTGCATTGGAGAGAAGATGTCCCTTGGGAACACACCTTCGGCCTCACTGTCCGAGACCCCGGGCGCCGAGGGCCTGAGCTCGCAGGCGGCCGGCGATCTGTTGCGACGAACCGGACCAAACGTTCTACCCACCGCCGAAAAAGTCCCCCCATGGCGGAGGCTGCTCGGGGAACTGACCCACTTCTTCGCCCTGATGCTATGGGTTGCAGCTGGGCTCGCTTACGTGGCAGGCATGCCACAACTGGGCATCGCAATCATCATCGTGGTGATCGTCAACGGCGTTTTCGCCCACATCCAGCAGGAACGGGCCCAACACGCAGCCGAACGATTGCAAGGACTGCTCCCGGCCGACGTCACTGTCCGGCGGGATGGGCGGCTTCAGAGGGTGCATGCGAATGCCTTGGTACCGGGAGATGTGGTGGTTCTGGCCGCAGGCGACAGGTTGCCGGCAGACGTGCAGTTCATTTCGGCGTCAGCATGCAGCGTCGATGAATCGATGCTCACCGGTGAGAGCGAGTCCGTACCCAAATCCGCGACGGACACTGCATGGGGCGGCACGTTCCTGGTCAACGGCGAAGCGGAAGGGTTGGTCACGGCCACCGGAGCCAACACCAAGCTAGCCGCCATCGCAGCGCTGACCAGCGGCACCAAGTCTCCGCCCACTCCGCTGACCATGGAGCTGCGCAGAATAGTCCGCTTGGTTGCCATGGTGGCCCTCACCGTCGCCGGGCTGTTCTTCGTGGTCTCACTTCTGGTCGGAATTGTGTGGCGTGATTCCTTCCTGTTTGCCATTGGAGTTGCGGTTGCGCTGATCCCCGAGGGCTTGCTGCCAACGGTTACCCTGTCCTTGGCCATGGGCGCACAGCGTATGGCGTCGAGAAACGCACTCGTCCGCAATCTTGAAGCCGTGGAGACCCTTGGCTCCACCACCTTCATTTGCACCGACAAAACCGGAACGCTGACGCAAAACCGGATGAACGCCGTCGAGGTCTTCACGCTGGAAGGGCCGCTACATATCAGCGGTGACGGCTATACGCCTGAGGCCCGGGTTGATGGGCCAGGCCGTCCCTCTGCCCTCCGGGTGGCCAGTGCGGCCCGCGCCGCGTCGCAGGGCCGCGCCGTGCTCCACGGCGAGGAATGGGTGGCCAGCGGAGATCCAATGGAAGCGGCGATCGATGTTTTGGCCCGACGCCTTGTGGGGAATGCACCTGAGGAACTTCAGCCAGAGGTACGGTTCGCCTTCGACGCCGATCGTCGGAGGGAATCGGTCATTGTGGGCAACACACTATATGTGAAAGGAGCTCCGGAATCCGTCCTTCCCCTCTGCGGAGTCGAAGCCACTCAACTGTCCCGGGAAGTAGAAACCATGGCTGCCAAAGGCCTCCGCGTCATTGCTGTCGCCACGAGGGAACTGCCTGGAGCAGCCGGCAGTTGGCGTGAGCGGGCCGCAGAAGAGGCTGAGCTGAACCTCGAAGGAATAGGCCTCATTGGCCTCCATGACCCACCCCGTCCGGACGTGGCAGATGTCATCAAAACCGCCCGGGGTGCAGGAATCCGTATTGCGATGATCACCGGCGACCACCCCTCCACCGCAGCGGCAATTGCACGGGAAATCGGCCTCCTGGGGCAACCGGACATGGTCTTTCAAGGCGCTGAACTCCCCCATGACGAACAAGTCCTCGGGGCACTGCTGGACCGTGATGGAGTGGTGGTGAGCCGGGTTTCTCCCGAGCAGAAACTGAGGGTGGCCAAAGCCCTGCAGAGCCGCGGGCACGTTGTTGCCATGACCGGCGACGGCGTCAACGACGGTCCCGCTTTACGTCAAGCCGATATCGGCGTGGCCATGGGACTCAGTGGCACCGATGTGGCCCGTGAGGCAGCAGACCTAGTGCTCCTGGATGACCACTTCGCCACCATCGTTGCCGCCATAGAACAGGGCCGGGCCACCTACTCAAATATTCATCGGTTCCTCACTTACCACTTGACTGACAACGTCGCTGAACTCACGCCCTTCGTGATCTGGGCACTTTCCGGTGGTCAATTCCCCTTGGCCCTCGGCGTTCTCCAGATCCTGGCCTTGGACATCGGAACCGATCTGCTTCCCGCATTGGCCCTCGGGGCGGAACCACCAGGCAAGCGGGTGTTGAGCAGGCCTCCCGAAAAACGGCATCTCCTGGATCGGCAACTCATGCTCAGGGTGTTTGCTGTCATGGGTCCCACGGAGGCGTTGTTCGCCATGGGGGCTTTCTCCGTGGTTCTCTTTGGCAGCGGTTGGGGCCGTGGGGACCCGCTGGACCCCGTTGTGCTGATGGGCGCATCAGGGGCCGCGTTCACAGCGGTGGTCCTTGGCCAGTTGGCAACTGCCTTCGCTTGCCGCAGTGCTACCGTTCCCGCGTGGAAGCAGGGATGGTTTACCAATACGTTGCTGCTGTGGGCTGTAGGGGTGGAACTGGCGGCGTTAGCACTGTGCCTCTATGTACCACCCGTAGCCGGCATCCTGGGCCAGGCTCCTCCTCCCCTCCCTGGCTTCGCCGTTGCCCTCCTCGCGATTCCCGGCGTTCTGGGGGCGGATTGGCTCTACAAACGGCTGCGTCACGGAGGGACCCACACCCATTAGGGCAGTCTGCCGGATCCGTGCCCTTCGACCCTAGTGGCGCGGACCGGTGGAAGAGCAGGCTGGTCCCATGAATACACACTCGCGCTCAGATCGGATCGTTGTCGGCGTCGACGGATCCGAATATTCCTCCAATACCCTGCAGATGGCCGGCCGCATGGCAGCTGCGTTGGGAGGCCCCTTGGAGGTAATCACCTGTATTGGAATGTCCGACTACTACTTGGCCTCGCGTTTCGAGCCCGAGTTGACACGCTTCACCACGGAATTGGAAGACACTGCCAAGCGGCTGGTCGAGGAGGCCTTGGAGCGAGCCTTCGGCGCAGACCGCCCCAAGGATCTAACAGTGACGGTCAAATTCGGTGAACCAGCCAAAGTCCTTGTCGAAGAAAGCCACGGGGCGCAACTGCTCGTGGTGGGGAGGCGGGGCTCCGGTGGCTTCTTCAATCAGCCAATGGGATCCGTCAGCAGGGCTTGCTCGGCCCACGCGCAGTGCCCCGTCCTGGTGGTCACTCAGGATGAAAAGGCCTAGCTGGGCGACTGCGCCTGGACAGCGGTAATGGCGACAGTGTTGATGATGTCTTCGATCGTCGATCCCCTGGACAGGTCATTGATGGGTTTGCGGAGCCCCTGAAGGATGGGCCCGACGGCGACAGCACCGGAAGACTGCTCCACGGCCTTATAGGTGTTGTTGCCTGTGTTCAGGTCAGGGAAGACGAAGACAGTGGCCCTGCCCGCCACAGCAGATGACGGCAACTTTGAACTCGCGATAGCTGCATCCACCGCGGCGTCGTACTGTATGGGGCCGTCCACCGCAAGGTCCGGCCGGGCAGCGGCGACCATATCCGTAGCTCGCTTGACCTTGTCCACGGCCGTTCCGCCGCCGGATACGCCTGTGGAGTATGACAACATTGCAACCCTCGGTTCAACGCCGAACTGCGCCGCCGTCGTAGCCGATGCGAGCGCGATGTCCGCCAGTTGCCGGTCCGTTGGATCCGGCACTACGGCGCAATCTCCGTACACGAGTACGCGGTCCGGAAACAGCATGAAGAACACCGAGGACACCAGTCCGTTGCCATGCTGGCTTTTCATGAACTCCAGCGCCGGGCGAATCGTGTTGGCCGTGGTGTGCGCCGCTCCGGAGACCATCCCGTCGGCCTCCCCCAGGTGGACCATCATGGTGCCAAAGTAGGCGCCATCGAGCATGACTTCCCTGGCACGTTCCAGGATCACGCCTTTGTGGGCGCGCAAGCGCTGATATTCCAGGGCGAATCGCTCTCGTAATGGCGAATGGGCGGGGTCCACGATGGTGATGCCACCCAACTCGATGCCCTCGGCTTCGGCAAGCTCGCGGACCGCAGACGGATTCCCTAGAAGCGTCACGTGGCACACATCCCGGCGACGCAGAATCTCCGCCGCACGCAAGACCCGGCTATCTTTGCCCTCAGCCAGAACGATGCGTTTCTTCTGCTGGCGGGCGCGTTCTACGAGGTCATTGAGGAATCGCAACGGCGTCATGGTCGCCGGACGCGGCAGCGCCAGACGTTCCAGCAACTCCTTTTCGTCGATGGAGCGAGCCCAGATGCCCAATGCTGCTGCCACCCTGCGGCTTTCTCCGGTGTGGATCTCGCTGCGGACGTGCGAAACACGTTGAGCCGTAGTGGAGGCATCCGCGGATTCTGCGAATACAGGAAATGGCGCATGTGCCATCAATGGCAGCACGTAGCTGGCAGGGACCAGGCCATCAGTCAGGATGACTCCGGACGGCGTGGGCAGCTCCGGTGACAACGCCGAGGCCATGCAAGCCATGACGATGTCAGTGCGATCCCCGGGAACAATCACCAGGTTCCCGGGCTCAAGTATCCGCAGGAAGTTCTCCGCGTTCATAGCGGCCACTTGCACGCCGCCCACGTCCCGGTCCAGCTCTGATCTGCCCGAGAACCATTCAAGAGACAATGTCATCGCCACATCGGCCACGGTGGGCGCCGATATCTCAGGAACCTCGGGAATCACGTAGCTTGGAAGGCCTCCCGTGGCCGCCCTAACAGCTCCCCGAACTGTGTCGATGTCTGCTGGCCGGACGCGGTTGACCACAACGGATAACACCGGGCATCTGGCTGCCTCCAGCTGCTGTGACGCGTCGGCCACCGCCTGGGTGGTCTCCTCCGGGCCCAATCCCTGGGCCCCGATGACCGCGAGGACCGGCAGCCCCAGATTGTTGGCCAGTTGGGCGTTCAGGTCGAACTCCCTCCCGGCGTCCGGGCCTGAGAGGTCCGAACCGTCCACAACAACAACGTCACATTCTTCGGCGATGCGTCCGTACTCCTCCAGTGCCTGGGAAGAAACCTCGTCCTCGCGGCCTGCCGCCAGCGCTGCCCGGGCATCAGCCAACGTCATTCCTGCCCTGCAGCGGACTGACTCCACCTTGTATCGCCTGCGAAGCATCCGAAGCAGTGGGTCGTCGGCCGGATCTGTTCCGTTCACAATTGGCCGGTAGATTCCCATTCGGCCCGTTCTGCGGTGCAGCGCGTCAGCCAGCCCCAAGACCACCAGTGACTTCCCGGCTTCGGGCGCGCCGGACACAACATATACGCCGTGGACCATGGTGTTTCCCTCCGGGCCGATCATCCGATGCTTCACAGTTGCACCCCGCAGGGCCTCACCGCCAGAGTCGAAGGTCATGATGGCTGCTCCCGCCCCCCGGGACCTTGGACTCTACTGGGGACGGGAAGCCAGCCATAGGCTCGGGAGCATCGAATCACCGGCGACGTGGCGATACGCCAGCAGCCATCACCCACCCAGGAGACCGAGATCATGGAAACCGATGAACGCCCCGGAACGGTCCTATCCGAAGCCGACTCATGGAAGGTCCTGGAACGTAACCAGCATGGTCGCTTGGCTGTCAGCGTCCTGGGTGAACCGGACATCTACCCACTGAACTTCATCGCCCACAACCAGCGGCTGCTGCTGCGGACAAACCCCGGAACCAAGCTCGCCGAGCTGACAGTGAATGAGAAGGTCGCCTTCGAAGTGGAGGAGATCGCCGACGCCGAAGCATGGAGTGTTGTCCTTAAGGGCACTGCCAGGGTGATCGAGTCGCAGTCGGAGATCGACGAAGCGGACAAGCTGCCCCTGAAGCCGTGGATTCCGACGCGTAAATACACCTACGTGGAGATCACTCCCACCCGGGTCCATGGCCGCCACTTTGAACTCGGTGATGAGCCGGAGCGGTATTGACCCCACGGGCCTCTGCTGACGGCACCGACGCAACAGACCCTCCAGGGCCCAGGGCCCTGAGGGCATTGAGAATGGTGGCAAGATCCACCAGCTCCTGCAGCAGCGCCCCGGCGACGGCTGGAATCATGCCCAGCGAGGCCATCACCATCAGGCCGAGGCTCAGCAGTATCCCGGTCCAAATGCTGGTCCGGGCGATTCGAAGGGTACGCTGCCCGATGCCAACCGCCAGCGCGGCCTTGGACAGGTCATCGACCATAATCACCACGTCCGCCGACTCGCTGGCCGCAGTGGCGCCTTTGGCACCCATGGCGATGCCGACGTCGGCCGCTGCCAGTACCGGAGCGTCGTTGACGCCGTCGCCCACCATCATCACGGGCCTGTGCGGAAGCGCGGCTACGGCGGCAACTTTGTCAGCAGGCAGGCATTCGGCCAGGACGTTGCTGATGCCCGCATCCCTGGCGATGTGTTCGGCTGTGGTTGCAGCGTCTCCGGTGAGGAGCATCGTTTCCCCGACCCCGAGTCTCCGAAGTTCCGTCAGGGTGTCCTTTGCGTTTGGGCGCAATGGATCGCTCATGATCAGAGTGCCGGCAAACCGACCATCCACGCCGACGTAAATCCCCAGATGGCCTGCGGGCAGTGTGGTCATATCGAAGCCGCTCACCAAGGAACCGACGTAAGCGGGTTTACCTACCACGACGTGGTGGCTTCCGCAGTCGGCCGTGACACCGTTGGTTGCCTGTTCGCTCGCGCCCGTTGCCGGTACCAGCGCCAAGCCGCGCGCTCGGGCTTCTGCCATGACTGACGCCGCCAGGACGTGGGTGGAATACTGCTCGGCGGAGGCGGCCAATTGCAGGAGGGCGTCTTCGGACAGATCTGAGGCGGGGGCCACCCGGATTTCAGCCAAAGAAGGGTTGCCTTGAGTGAGGGTCCCCGTCTTGTCGAAGACGGCGGTCTTGACTCTACTGAGTTGCTCGAGCGTGCCGGCGTTTTTGATGATGATGCCGGCATGTGCGGCCTTGCTGGTCCCCGCGAGGAACGCGACAGGTGCAGCTATCAGCAAAGGGCACGGGGTGGCTACCACCAGCACCTCAGCGAACCGACCCGGGTCCTGGCTGAAGAACCACGCAGCGCCGGCCAGCACCAAGGCGACCAGCGTGAACGGCACCGCATATTTGTCGGCAAGCCGTACCGTCGGAGCCCGGCTTGCCGCGGCTTCCTGAACCAAGGCAACTATTTGGCTGTACTGCGAATCCGCTGCGGTGGCTGTGGCCTCCATACGCACGGCATCGGCCCCGTTGACAGTGCCGCTGAGCAGCAGGTCGCCCTGGGTTCGCTCAGCAGGCAGGCTTTCGCCTGTCAGCGCTGACTCATCAAAGATTCCGACGTCGGAGAGCAAGGTACCGTCCACCGGAACCAACTCTGCGGGCCTGACCAGCAGTACGTCTCCGGGGACCACGGCATCCACCAGGATTTCCTCCACGGGCATTCCGGGCCGTTCGCGGTGCGCGTTCCGCGGGGACCGGTCCAGAAGCGCACGGAGCTCTCTGGTGGCGCGGCCTTGGGCAAATTGTTCCAGCGCTTCGCCGCCTGTCAGCATCAGAACCACGATCAGGGATGCCAAATATTCCCCCACCGCAACTGTTGAGCAAATGGCCATCACGGCCAAGAGGTCTATGCCCCAGCGTCCGCGCAGGAGCCCTTTGATCATGGTGCCGGCCCGGTAGAGGGCAACGCTGAGGGCAAAGATGCTTGCGAGCCCCTGGGCCGCAGGTATTTGTCCGCTGACGGCGAGGATCAGGACGGCGACGAGCACCACCAAGGTTCCAGTCACTAACGGAAAGCGCAGGGCCGAGTTCAGCAGCCGTTGTCTCATGTTCGCGGATCAGTCATGAGGTTTTCGGCTCAGAACCACTTTCAGGGCCCCTGTTTCCGCGGCACGCGAGAACGTGTCATAGGCATCCATGAACTGTTCCAGGCCGAAGTGGTGGGTGGCAAACCTATCAGCAAGGAGCTTATGCTGGGCCACCAGGCGAAGCAGCATCGGGGTGGTGTTGGTGTTGACCAATCCCATGCTGATGTTGATGTTTTGGATCCACAGGTCCTGGAGCGGAAGTTGGACGGGTTTTCCGTGGACCCCAATGTTGGCCACGTGCCCGCCGGGGCGGACCAGGCGCAAGGCCATGTCAAAGGTCTCCGGTATTCCCACGGCTTCCATGGACACGTCCACACCAGCCCCGTCGGTGAGGGCGAGAACGTCCGCAATCCACTCGGGCTTGGTGGGGTTGACCGTGTGCGTGGCTCCGAAGTCACGGGACTTGGCCAGCCGGCTCTCGTCGGGATCTATGGCCACTACCGTGGCTGCACCGTGGAGCCCGGCCGTGGCCATGGCCGCAAGGCCGATGGGTCCAGCCCCTACAATGGCCACGACGTCTCCCGGGGCCACGTGTCCGGCTTGGACTCCGATTTCGAAGGCCGTGGGCAGTATGTCGGAAAGCATCACGGCTTCGTCGTCGGTGACGCCGTGGGGCAGTTTGTGCAGGGAATTTTCTGCATAGGGAACACGGACGAACTCGGCCTGCGTCCCGTCGATGAGGTGGCCGAAGATCCAGCCGGTTCCGGCTTGTCCTTCGTCCCCGAGGCAGTGGGAGAACAGGCCCTTCCTGCAATTTCCGCAGTGTCCGCAGGACTTGATGCAGGAGATGATCACCCTGTCTCCTGGGCGGAGCGCACTGATTGAACTCCCCACATCGGTGACAGTCCCCACCCCTTCGTGCCCCAGGATGCGTCCCGGCTGGACCGCAGGGACGTCCCCTTTGAGGATGTGCAGATCGGTACCGCAAATGGTAGTGGTGTCTATACGCACGATTGCGTCTGTGGGATGCAGGATGACAGGATCCGGCACGTCCGCCCAGGACTTTTCTCCGGGGCCACCGTAAACGAGTGCCTTCATGGTGTTGTTCCGTCCTTGTGATGTCCGTCCACCAGGATGGCCGGACGGGCACAGTTGCTCTGCTCCAGCACGTTCCGGCATTCGTCCGTGGCGTGACGTGCGACGGCGGCGCTTGGCTGTGTTTTCATTCCAAACCCGGTTTTCATTCCAAACCCGCCCTGGTGGCGTCGTCGAGCGGACTCCACCACGTCAGCGGCGGTGTCACCTTGAAGCGGCGTCCGGTCAACGAGGTGGGAACGATTCGGACAAAATGGTCTTTTCGCCCGGCCTGCCATGGGAAAAGCAACAGACCGACAGTGTCCAGCACTTCCTGGGTCAGCTTGATGCTCTCTGCTTTTCCCTTGACCACGACGCTCCAGGCGACGCCCGTATTCGGGTCGACTCCGTCCGCTTCCAGTGCTACAGGCGTGGCGCTGAGGGCGGCGTGGAGCTTACTCCCCTCGCCAGTGCGGAAGACCAGCGTGCCGTGGTCTGCTTTGTAATTGATGGGAAAGATGTCGGGGTGATCGTGCGCCCAAACTGCGAGGCGGCCCACTGAGACGCTGCGCAGCAGCTCCCAACACTGCTTGTTGTCCAGGATCTCAGTTTCCGGAACCGTGGGTTTGTTCGTCATGGTTAGACCGTAGGTCTGGTGGTGCCGGGACAACAGGGCACAAAGGCCCACATGCGCCGTAGCCGCTTCAGAGGCGCCAGAGTAGTCTGGCATCAAAGGAGCCCTGCGGCCCCGAGACAGGATCTCGTACGTTCGTCGAAAGGTACTGGTGAACCCATCCGAAACTCCTGAGCCCCGCAAGCCGAAGCTTGAATCGCGGATTCCGATTGAAGACCTTTTGAAGGACTTCGTTGGGCGCGCCGGGGAGCTTCTACAGGCACAGGAAAGAACGCGGGGTCTGCTCGAAGCAGTTGTGGCCGTCGCGGAGGACTTAAGCCTCGAGGCCGTGCTCGACCGTGTGGTGACCTCCGCCTGCCACTTGCTTCACGCCCGCTATGGGGCCTTGGGCGTCATTGGTGAGGACAACGCGCTCAGCCATTTCATCACCGTCGGGATAGACAGCGAGCAGGCCACCCGGATCGGCCCCCTCCCCACCGGACACGGTGTGCTCGGCCTACTCATCACCGAACCTGTGCCGCTTCGCCTCCACGATCTGCGCCAACACCCGAAGGCCTACGGATTTCCCCAACACCACCCGCCCATGAAGTCATTCCTCGGAGTTCCTGTACGGGTGAGAGACGTGGTGTTCGGCAACCTCTATCTGACGGAGAAGGACGGTGGCGGGGACTTCACGCCGGAGGACGAGGACCTTGCCGTGGCGTTGGCAGCGGCGGCCGGTGTGGCAATCGAGAACGCCCGGCTGTATGAAGACGCCCGACGGCGGACGTCCTGGCTCGAAGCATGCATGGACGTCACAGGGAGAATGCTCGGTGGTGACCAGGTGGACCGGGCCGAGAATTCAGCGCTGAACTTGATCGCTGCCAGGGCTTTGCGGGAATCGGCATCCCATCTGGCCTTGATACTGGTCCCGTCCTCTCCGGGAGGCCCGTATGAAGTCGCGGGCACGGCAGGGGAACGCGGAGATGATTTCGCTGGCAAATCACTGCCAATGGATGCCGCCGGAGTCCATGAAGTGGGACGAGAAGGGAAGCCGCTCTGCCTCGATGACTCCACGGAACTCCTTGGTATTGCCGGGCATGCAGGGCCAGCCAAACTCCTCATCATCGACCTCACCGCCCAAGGAGCCCATCATGGGCTTTTGATCCTGGCACGTGATCCTGGTACAGGAAATTTTTCCAAGACGGATGTGGAGATGGGTGCGGTCTTCGGTTCGCATGTGGCACTCGCGCTAGCACTCGAACGGATTCACAGGCTCCGGGAACAAGTAGTGGTGTTCTCGGACCGCGACAGGATCGCCCGGGACCTCCATGACCTGGTGATCCAAAGGCTTTTCGCCGCGGGGTTGAGTATTCAGAGCCTTCGGCGTTTTACCACTGGCGAGTCTGCTCTGAACAGGATCGACTCCGTCACCGAAGAGCTGGACACCAGCATCCGCGATCTCCGCAACACCATTTATTCGCTTCAGGCCAGTACCCACGAGCGCGAGCCGTTGAGCGGCCGCATCCTTCAGTCGATTCAAGCCGGTGCCAAATCCTTGCCCTACGCGCCGCATCTGACCTTGGCCGGCCCCGTTGACTCCCTCACCGACGAAACCACCATAAAACACCTGCTGGCCGTTCTCACAGAGAGCCTCAGCAATGCGGCGCGTCATTCAGGAGCCACATCCGTCAATATTTCTGTGGCGGTCCACGAAGGCCGGCTGACACTTGAAGTGGCGGACGATGGATGCGGTTTTAAGGATCCGGCGCCGGGGAACGGCCTAACGAACCAGGCGCGCAGGGCAGCGGAAATGAATGGCACTTATAGCGTCACCAGCGCACCAGGCAAGGGGACGTCGCTAACATGGTCGGTCCCGCTGTCCTGATCCTCAGTGCCGGTTCCCGGCATCCTCTTCGGAAGAATGAGCCATGAAAACCGCCGCCTGGGTTCGGCGTTCGAACCCGAGTTTGGCCAAGAGGGATGAGACGTAGTTCTTGACCGTCTTCTCTGCCAGGAGCATTTCCTCTCCGATCTGGCGGTTGGTCATACCTTGCCCAACGAACTCGAGGACCCGGCGCTCCTGTGGTGTGAGGGACGAGACTCGGGGATCCTGTTTCTTCGGCTCCGTGAGGCCCTGAATGATCCTCGTCTTGACGGCCTCATCGAACAACGACTCGCCCCTGGCAGCCTTGCGCAGGGCGCCAAGCAAATCCATTCCGCCGATTTCCTTCAGGACGTACCCGGCGGCACCGGCAAGGACGGCGCCGCGGAGGGCTTGTTCGTCGTCGTAGCTGGTGAGTATGAGACAGTTCAGCGAAGGGTCAACTGAACGCACGTCACGGCATACCTCAATTCCCGTCCCGTCGGGCAACCGTGCGTCCAGCACAGCGACGTCCGGGTGCAACGCAGGAATCCGGCGCGTCGCTTCCTCGGCGGACCCGGACATGCCGACCACCACGAAGCCTTCACCTTCCAAGAGTTCTTGGAGCCCCCGACGAACCAATTCGTGGTCGTCGAGTATGAACACGCGGATTGGTTCTCCTGGGGAATCGGTCCTGTGGCCGGATGTTTCTCGGCGATCCATGACTCTCCTGTCCGACGGTCGGTGACCGCATACTCCGGGGCCTGTGCGGGCGGCCCTGCCAAATTCTTGCTGACGGGCGCCTTGGCCACAAGGGTCCAAGGACCCTTCATCAGCACGTGACTTTTGGCCCTGTCCAGAACGGTCCAATGTGCCGACGCTGGAAGAACAAGCCCGCAGAAGCACTCGGCTAAAAGTGCAACGTCGGACATCAAGAAGGAGCCAGCCGTGCCCTGCCTTAAGGATGAAGCATCGTCATGAGCACCAAAAACCCCTCTACGCTCCGCTTTCTTGGCGCAACGGACACCGTTACCGGCTCGCGCTACCTTGTGGACTTCCACGGAACTCGAATCCTTGTGGACTGCGGGCTCTTCCAGGGCTACAAACGGCTGCGCCTGCGGAACCGGCAGCCCTTCCCAGTATCCCCTGCCTCCATTGATGCCGTCCTGCTGACGCACGCCCATCTGGACCATACGGGCTATGTTCCCAAGCTGGTGAAGGATGGTTTCAGAGGTCCTGTCTACGCCACTCACGGGACGAATGAACTGTGCAAACTCCTGTTGCCCGACAGCGGACACCTGCAGGAAGAAGAGTCCAGGTACGCCGATCACCGTGGGTCCTCTATCCACACCCCTGCTTTGCCCCTCTATACAGCGGCCGATGCCGTGAAGTCGCTCAACAGCTTCCACCCCGTTGCGTTCGATGAGCCCCTCGACCTCGGCGGCGGCGTCGAGGCCACGTTCGTACCCGCCGGCCACATTTTGGGAGCAGCCCAGCTTCAGATCCGGGTGGGCGGCAACTCCCTTCATTTCACCGGCGATCTGGGCCGCGACGATGACCCCCTCATGTATCCTCCCCGGCAGCTGGAGGCAGCCGACGTGTTGGTGACGGAGTCCACGTACGGCAACAGGACGCATCCAGCCAGCAGCCCGGAAGCTGAACTCGGCGAGGTGGTTTCCCGGGTGGCCAAGCGGGGAGGAGTCATTCTGGTAGCGGCATTCGCCGTTGGCCGGGCCGAAACGCTCATGCTTCAGTTGGCACGGCTTCGCAGAAAAGATGCCATACCTGACATTCCCGTCTATCTCAATAGCCCCATGGCCATAGACGCTTCCTATATGTACCAGAAGCATCCGGACGAACACCGCCTGCGCCCTGATGAATTCAAGGATATGTACGGGGTAGCCGTTATGACCCGGACGGCGGACGATTCCAAGCTCCTGAACCTCAGGGGTGGCCCCATGATCATCATCTCCGCAAGCGGGATGTTGACCGGTGGACGGATTCTGCATCACATCGAGGCGTACGGCAATGACCCCAAAAATGCCATTGTCCTGAGCGGATACCAAGCCGCCGGCACCAGGGGTGCAGCGCTGGCGGCAGGTTCGCGTGAACTGAGGGTCTATGGGCAGGACGTCAAGATCAGGGCCGAGGTGGTCCAATTGGAAGGTTTCAGCGCACACGCCGATTCCGATGCCATCCTCCGATGGATGCATTCAGCCGCACGAGCCCCACGAATGACGTACATCACCCATGGAGAGCCGGATGCATCTGAGGCCCTTCGCCTCCGCATCAAATACGAATTGGGGTGGAAGGCCCGTGTACCGGAATATCAAGAGACCGTCTCCATCGCCACACCGGAATAAGGACTTCCGGCCCTAACCGGTCCTATGAACCCGGTACAAACTGGCAACAAGGCCCCGGCGAAGGTCCGGGGAACTCGTCAACGAAGAACGGGCCCAGCCATGAATGAAGCAATTGTCGTAGGTGTCAACGATTCACCCAGCAGCGAGGCTGCCATGGGATGGGCCATGCATCGAGCAGCCACCTTGAAGCTGCCGGTTCAGCTTGTCCACGCCGTGGACGACCGCTGGGCGTACGATTCTGTGGGGTACAACGAATGGATCCGGGAATCCGGCATCAACTTTCTTGCAGCCGCCAAGGACCGGGCCGCCAAGATGGAACCCACCGTCAAGGTCACCACCGACCTCGTCTCGGGTGGTGCCGGTTACGCTTTGGGCAAGAGGTCCAAAAAGGCCGCCATGGTGGTCATTGGTTCAGGCCATGGCTGGGCTGGCGGTTCCCTGACCGATCGCGCCTTGCAGGTTGCTGCCGTGGCGCGTTGTCCCGTTGCAGTCATCG
This sequence comes from Arthrobacter sp. TS-15, assembly GCF_006964045.1. Classification (NCBI taxonomy): domain Bacteria; kingdom Bacillati; phylum Actinomycetota; class Actinomycetes; order Micrococcales; family Micrococcaceae; genus Arthrobacter; species Arthrobacter sp. TS-15. Next base: position 126,696 of record NZ_SDXQ01000039.1, read on the forward strand.
GTGAGCACGACATGACAAACCGCAAAGGAATTGTGGTCGGAGTGGACGGTTCTGAAGAGTCCACCCAGGCCGTCGCGTTCGCTGCGGCGGAGGCCGACCGTCAGGGCCAGGAGCTGACTGTTCTCCATGCCTTCCTCACGCCGGAACCGTGGGTTACCCGCGGTGTACCCCGCACCAACTACTTTGAGGTCATCACGGAAGAAGAGCGCGTTGTACTGGCCGAAACCGTCGCCGGATTGGCAGACAAGTACCCGGATTTGGTGGTGCACCAGATCCTCGACACCCACACACGGCCCGCCGAAGCACTGCTCGCTGCCGGGGCCACTGCACAATTGCTGGTGGTTGGCAGCCGCGGACGGGGCGCCTTCAAACGCCTCTTGTTGGGTTCGACGGCGCATGCGGTTCTCACCAAATTGCCGTGTCCCACGATTATCGCGCGCATCAGCCCCGTCAAGCACTCCGACTGAAAGAACCATCACACCCCGAACCCGGGGCACTGAAAGTGCGGACTTGCCGGCCCCCGGGCAAGCCCGCACTTTCGTGTTAAGCACTCATTCATCATTCCTTTTCGGGGGTGTGCACCACAAGAACCGGGCAATGTGCGTGTGCGACGCAGGCCGAACTGACCGATCCCATCAGTAGACCGCCGAAGCCGCCATGGCCGCGCCTGCCGACCACTACCAACTCTGCTCCGCGGCTTGCTTTGATCAGTCCTTGCCGTGGATGGCCCTGTTCCAGATGCGAAATGACGTTGTCAGGCACGTCAAAGCCGAATGCCTTTTCGACTGACTCGTTCAGGACTTGTCCGGCCGCTTCCTCAAAACCGGTGATCCCCATGGCAACGTAGCCTTCGTAAACCGGCGGGAAATCCCAATACGCAACGGCCTCAACGGTCGCCCCCAGCGGGACGGCAAGGCGCTGAGCCTCGCGGAGCGCCTCAATGGATGCCTCCGATCCATCCACACCTACAACTACCCTGCCTGGCGATGTGTTCCCTACCATGATGTCCTCCGGCACTCTCTGGTGTTACCGCGCTCTGGCGTTCCTGAACTTATGACGTGCAGTCTTGCCAGAATGGCGTGAACGGCTACCGGGGAACAGGGCCGAAGGTCACAGTGGCGCGGACCTCAGCCAGCCTTATCTGCGGATCGGAGTTGTTCGATGGTCGACCTCAGCGTGCGGATCGTCTCGTCCAGTTCTTCGGTCAGGGCCGCCATCCGCTCCAACGCCGCCGGATCATCCATGAATCGCCTGAGGTTTTGAATGCCCAAACCCGCAGCAAACAAGCGTTGAATCACCAAGTCGTGCAAATCGCGCGCAATGCGTTCCCGGTCCGAGAGCACCACGCTTTGTTGCCGAAGGGCGCTCGCACGGACAAGATCCAAGGCCAACCCTATTCTGCTGCCGAAAAGCGCGCTGGAATCAACATCCGAACGGGTGTATGCGGGAGCCCCGGTACCGCGGGCCAACAGGAGGGCTCCATTGTCCGTTCCACGATGACCCAAAGCCGACACAAGCACAGGGCCCAGCTTCTCCGTCAAGTCAACGCCCAGAACGTGATGAGGGTCCTTCACCACAAGGGATTCGCCGGTTTCGATAACGGATAACACGATCTGCGAACCGGTGAGCTCCTGCCCGGCGTAGAGGCCCTGTACCCCGATCGCCGACCGGCACAGCACTCTTCCGTCTGACGCTGGGACCGCAACGACAGCAAGAATGGATTCCGACGCCCGAAGGGCCGCTTCGGCCACGAGATCAAGGTGACTGGCGCCGTCGTCGAACTCGTTTGCGATCAGCAGGCTACCTAACTCCACACCGGCCTCGAGCCACCGTTGCCTGCGGTGGCTCTCGTCGAACAGCCGGGCGTTCTGGATGGCAACCCCGGCGGCCGCCGCCAAGGCTACAGCCAACTCTTCATCGGCAGCGGTGAAATCCAGCCCGTCCTTCTTTTCCGTCAAATACAGGTTGCCAAAGACGACGTCGCGGACCCGGATGGGTACGCCGAGGAAACTTTTCATGGGGGGATGGTTCCTGGGGAATCCACTCGCCATCGGATGCTGGCCAAGGTCGTGGAGCCGTAAGGGCAGCGGTTCCCGGATCAAGTGGCCCAACACGCCGTGACCAGTTGGCAGATCACCAATTGACCTGATGCCGTCGTCGTCAATCCCCACAGTGACGAAGTGACTAAGTTGCTGATCCTCACCGATGACACCCAAGGCACCATATCTCGCATCCACCAGGGTGCAGGCTGACGTGACCACCCGGTCCAAAACGGCTTCCAAGCTCAGTTTGTCCGCCATGGACATGACCGCATCAAGCAAAGTGTTCATTTGCTCCTGGGCATGAAGCAATTCGTCGGCCCGCTCCACGAATTCGCTAAGGAGCGTATTTACACGCCCCTTCAGTGGGGACCTCCACGGTTGGTCTGCGCCCACAGGTCATGCCTCCCTTGTGCCAAGCGAGAGTACTTCTTTGCCGAGTCTAAGGGACTCCTGTGGATACAAGAACATCTCCCTGCCGGACTCCAGTAAAGGTTTAAACACTCGGTATTTGTCCGGGCTGGTGGTGCCCTGAACAATGGTCTCGCCCAGTCGCCGATAATTCGGACCGATACTCCCGGGCAAAGTCTTAGGTCCCGAAATCCGGAGTGACTTTCGGCCCTGTTTCCTGATTCCGGCACCACACATGCTGGGAGGGAAAGCAGGAGGCACACCATGGCACTTTCGGAGTTCGAGCGGCTCGAACTACAGAAAATATCGCAGGCCCTTCAGGAGGAGGACCCCAGGCTGGCAGCACTGATGAGCGTGGATGATCTGAACCGACGCCGATGGAAGGGCATAAAGCGAGGCTTCCTCGCTGCGCTTGCCGGGCTCGGACTGCTGCTGGTGAGTTACCCAGTGGGCAGTCTGGCACTGGGAGTGCTGGGCTTCCTTGTCATGGGTGCAGGAACGTACTGGGCGACCGTTTTCATAGGTGACCGCCCTCTTCGCGGGAAGCCCCGCCCCCGAACACACACCCACGAGAAGAACAAGGAACAGTCATGAAAGCACTGGTCGTTTACGATTCCGGCTTTGGCAACACCAAGGCGATTGCTGAGGCCATTGCAGCAGGCCTCAGCTCACTCAACGCGAAAGTGTTGCCCGTCGGACAGCTTCGACCCGAAGATATCTCATCAGAGGACCTTTTGGTGGTGGGAAGCCCCATCAACGGGTGGCGCCCAACCCAGAAGACCACCGAGGCTCTATCCCGTCTTGGTAAACATGGACTCTCAGGGGTGGTTGCTGTCGGCTTTGATACGAGGGTCAAGTTGTTCATCCATGGGGATGCGGCCAAGAAGATCACCAAAACCCTGCATGACGCCGGAGCCAGCATTATTGCCAAACCAATGGCCTTCTACGTCAAGGGAACCGAAGGGCCCCTGCTTGATGGAGAGACGTCCCGGGCAACGGCGTGGGGTAAAGAACTCCTGGCAGTTGCCAAAGCCCATGGAAGCCAGAGGAGCGCGTGATGGCAAGCTGGCTTGACCCGAGCAAGATCATTGTAGGCGTAGACGGATCCCAAGCCTCGGTGGAAGCGCTACGCCAAGGACAGCGCATTGCCCTGGCTCTTGACGCACCGCTTGAAGCGTGGGGTTGCTGGGAGATGCCGCTGGGATACGAAGGATATCTTGCGCTGGGAATTGATGGATTCGCCCATGATGCGGAGGATCGACTCAACAAGGCAGTGTTGGAGGCGTTTGGTGCTGAAAAGCCCCGGAACGTCAGTTCCCGACTTGTTCAAAGTTCACCCCGTGCCGGGCTGGTTGAAGGCAGCAAGCATGCGTCGCTTCTTGTAGTAGGCAGGCGCGGTCACGGTGGTTTTGGGGGACTTCTCCTGGGCTCGGTCAGTTCGGCCTGCGTTGCGCACGCGCACTGCCCTGTCCTGGTGGTTCACTCCCCCGAAAAGGGCTCTTGAGTGACTATTGGGCAGATGTCCATCCCGGCAGCTCCAGGCGACCGGCAGCATGGCTCGCTTCTGCCCAAGACGACGAAGCCTTCTTCACCTCCCCAACAGAGCGGTACACGGTTTCGTCCCGAGCATTGGTCTCCCCCCAACTCGATGCCGTGGGCGAGGGTACGCCCCAAAGGCTTCCCTTTGACGTTGGAACCCTCAGGCTCCGGGCCACCGCGACGGAGGCAAGCCGTGAAGTGTTCATCGGCATTGCACCCCAAACCGACGTGGGCGCGTACCTTGAAGGGGTACACCGCACCGAGTTGCGTGACGTGAAATTCCAGCCTTTCCGGCCTGTTTACAGGGAAGTCCCAGGCTCATCCACTCCCGCAGTACCCGGTGCCCAGCAGTTCTGGGCAGCATCGGCTTCCGGCCCGGGTGAGCAACAGCTCACGTGGAACATAGCCCCCGGCAATTGGACGGTGGTGGTGATGAATGCCGACGCCAGCCTCGGGGTATCCGCGGACCTGCAAGCCGGCTTCCGTTCCGACCTCATCAAACCCGCAGCAATGGGCCTGCTGTTCGCTGGCATCCTGGCCATCCTGGTCGGCGTGCCGCTGTTGGTGTTGGGCGCCGTAGGTCTGGGCCGTGGCGGCGGATCGCCGGGCCAGCCCCCCTCGAGATCTGCGGCAGCACCAGACTCTGCACCGGCGAGCGCCATGAACTCACCGCTTCAGTTCACCGGACAGTTGGACCCCGCCCTGTCTCCATGGATGTGGCTGGTGAAATGGTTCCTCGCCATCCCCCATTTCTTTGTGCTGTTTTTCCTTTGGTTCGCGTTCGCTGTCACCAGCATCATTGCCTGGTTCGCCATCCTTTTTACGGGCCGCTACCCGCTATCCCTCTTTCACTTCAACGTTGGCGTCCTCCGTTGGAACTGGCGTGTGGCATTCTATTCCTACGGCGTGGGTGGGACTGATCACTATCCGCCGTTCAGCCTCTCCCGGACGGACTACCCGGCGAATTTGGAGGTGGATTATCCGGCGCGTCTCTCCCGGGGCCTAGTTCTTGTCAAGTCCTGGTTGCTGCTCATACCGCACCTGCTGATCGTGGGGGCGTTCACAGGAACGGCGACGTGGGCTTGGAGGACCGAGGACGGACCTGCCGGCGTCATCAATGATCGCGGCGGAGGACTGTCCCTACTGGGTCTGCTGGTGATCATTGCCTTGGTAATCCTGTTGTTCACCGGCAGCTATCCGCGCCCCCTGTTCGGGTTCATCATGGGTATTAACAGATGGGTCTACCGTGCGCTCATCTACGGAGCCCTCCTGCGCGACGAGTATCCGCCCTTCCGCCTGGACCAAGGTGCCTACGATCCCGAGCCAATGCAGCCCCCTAATGCTGACGGAAGGGCCGACCTGCCGTGATTGGCGGCCGCATCGCCGCGGTAGCACCGGCGTCGCGAGGAAACGCACGACGGCGAGTGGTCGCCGTCGCGGTTTTGCAGCCAAGGCGGTGTCCGCTGTGCGGCTTTCGCTAATAGCCGCCGCGAGGACGGCCGCAGACGTTCCGGGATCATTTGGGCCTTTGGGCCCTGTTGGGGACCGGAAAGCGACCGTAGGATCTCGACATGACCGACAAGAACATAGTGCCTGAGGCAGAAGTACTTGAACCTGACGATTGCTGGAGGCTGCTGGGCGAGACCACCATCGGACGGCTCTCCGTTATCGTCAACAGCCACCCTGATATTTTTCCCGTAAATTTCGCGGTGGACAACAAAACGATAGTTTTCAGGACCGGACCGGGAACCAAACAGTGGGCCATGGAGGATGACGCCGTGGTAGCCATCGAGTGCGACTCCGTCAGTGCCGAATTCGAAATTGCGTGGAGTGTGGTTGTGAAAGGCACAGTTGAGGACGCAGGGTCCGAAGGCCCTCGACTTGATGAGATCAGGCGCGCCCTTTTCCCGTGGCAGGGAGTGGGTCAGGACCACCTCTTCAGAATTGTTCCGGCCTCGGTAACCGGGAGACGATTCGACCTTTCAGCGCCGATGTCGCTTCAAACTCCACTCAACGACGCAACACGGGCCGGCTTGGAATAGCGCGGTGCGCCCTTGAAGAATCAGGTGGCACCGCCTCGCACCGGAACAGTCTTGTCAGCAGACCGGCTCGTCAAGAAATTCGGTGACCTGACCGCCGTCGACGACGTCTCCTTCGCCATCGGTCCCGGTGAGACTTACGGCCTCCTTGGCCCGAACGGGGCCGGAAAAACCACCATCATCAACATGGTTGCCGGTCTGATCCCTGCCGATTCCGGATCAGTTGATGTGGCCGGTATCAGGATGGACCCAGGGAGTGTCGCCGCAAAACGCAACCTGGGGCTGGTCCCCCAAGAGCTCGCGATCTATCCTGATCTGACGGCACGCGAGAACCTGAATTTCTTCGGCCGTCTCCAGGGGCTTGGCCGAAAAGAGTTGTCCTCCAGAGTGGACACGGTTTTGGATCTCCTTGGCCTGACTGAGCGTGCCGGCGAACAAACCAAAAAGTACTCCGGTGGCATGAAGCGTCGTCTGAATATTGGTATCGGTTTGCTCCACCGCCCCGGTCTGCTGATCCTTGACGAACCGACGGTGGGAGTTGACCCACAGTCACGCAACTCAATTCTTGAAGCGGTGGGAAACCTCTCAACGGAGGGCACCGCGGTCCTCTACACCACCCATTACATGGAAGAAGCAGAGCGCCTATGTGACAGGATTGCCATCTTGGACCAAGGCCAGGTCCAGGCTGAAGGAACCAGGGACGAGCTCATCACGCTCACCGGCGGAGTGGACCGTATCAGCCTCGTGGGGACCGGCCGGACCACGGCAGCAGCTCAAGCACTGACGTCGCTCGACGGTGTTCACCGCGTCACTGATTCCGGAGGAACCGAACTGATACTCACCGTCACGGACGGTGCAGCTCTCCTCGCAGGCATAGTAACTACCGCAGCCCGATCAGGAATGACCCTGGCATCGGTATCCGTGACACGTCCGGACCTCGAATCGGTTTTCCTGCATTTGACCGGCAAAGCGCTCAGGGACTGACCGTGCGAGCACTATGGACCATGGTCGGCAATGATCTACGTCAACGGCTGAGGGACAAGTCGGTGCTCATCTTTTCGCTGATCGTCCCCTTGGCATTGATGGGCGTGCTGAGCTTGGCTTTCGGTCGACTGGGTACCGGCAGCGTCGACCTGCAACCAGCCACTGTCATAGCAAGCGTCGAAGACTCCGGCCCACTCGGTGCTGCGTTGCTCGAATCGCTGGCTTCAGTCGAATCCATGAAGGTCACCGTACGTCAGGTGTCATCGGAGGCCGTGGGCCCGGAAACCCGCACTACCGGTGCCGCCTTGGGCATCGTCATCCCGGCCGGCTTCAGTTCAGCCTTGGATACCGGGCAACCGTCCGCCCTGCAACTTATCGAAGGCAGCGGGTCCGTCCTCGAGACGAGTGTTTTGATCTCAATCGTGACCGGAATCGTGGACCAGTTCACCGCTGCGTCGGTAACGGAGGCAGCGGCGAGACTGGGTGGAGTCCCCCCTGATGCTGCGGCAGGCATTGGACGAATCGCGGTGACCGGCGACCCGATCCTCCATGTCACGGAAGGAATCGCGCCAGCCGGGCAGTTGTCGCTTCGGGCCGGCTTGGTGGCCGGTCAAACGGGCTTGTTTCTATTGTTCACGGTGGGGTTCGGGGTCCTAGGACTACTGGCGGAGAAGGAACAGGGAACACTCGCCAGGATCAGATCCACCGCCGCACCGCAGTGGACCGTCGTCGCCGCCAAAGCTCTTGTCGGTTTCTCGTTGGGAGTCGTCGCAAGTGGCGTGCTGCTTGCCAGCGGCACGCTCCTCTTCGGCGTTAACTTCGGCTCCCCGGCCGTTGTGGGCTTGTTAGTCCTCGGGGCAGCGGCGGCGGCCACCAGCCTAACCTTTGTCGTGGCCAAAATGGTTCGGACAGCAGAACAGGCCAATGTGGCGCAATCCATTGTTGCCATGGTGCTGGGTATCGCGGGAGGCGCCTTCTTCCCCATCCAAGCGTCAGGTTTCATGGCGGTCCTGATGGATTTGAACCCGGTGGGTGCATTCATCCGGGGCCTCGGAATCTCTGCCGGTGGCGGCGGCGTCGCAGAAATCGCCGTGCCTTTGGTGACGATGTGGGGATTCGCGGTTATTTGCGTCATGGTCTCCCGCTTCCTGCCGGACCGCGGAGCCAAGGCATGAAAGCGATCCTGGCCATCGCCGGCGTGGAGGTGCGGCGCTTCCTGCGGGACCGCTCCAACATCTTTTTCGTCTTTACCTTCCCGCTCCTGCTGATTCTGTTATTGGGCACCCAGTTCGGTTCGAGCCGCGCGGAAACCCGGGTTAGCCTCACTGGTGGATCCGGGACGGCGCTTGAGTCCATTGTGACGGAACAATTGGAAGCCGACGGCCTGCAGGTGGAATCTGTCACCGCCCAAGTGATGCACGAACAGCTGGCGCGCGGAAGGGCCGACGTCGGGCTCGTCATCCGCGACGAAGCCGCCGCCGCGTTCGACGACGGACGCCGTGCGGAGCTGCAGATTCTCACTGCGTCGCAAGCATCAGCCCAAGCAGCACTACAGGAAGTCAGGGGTTCCCTGGGCGCCATCAGCATGCGGCACAGCCAGCTCGCAGCTTTGGAGCAGGCCGGCCTGCCGGCCGAGGCAGCGGAGACTGCCGTGGCGCAGGCGCAGGAAGCTTTCCAGCCACCCCGCGTAGAGATCCTCGACACCGACAACACCGCGCAGGAGTTCCGTGGCCTGGGGGTTTTCGAACTCGGAGCGGTGCAGCAGCTGCTGCTGTTCATCTTCCTCAGTTCCCTGACCGGTGCCGCCACGCTGATCCAGGCCCGCCGTTACGGCGTCATCCCGCGTACCATGTCAGCACCCGTATCCAGCGGCCAAACGATTGCCGGGCAGGCAGTGGGAAGATTCGGGATTGCATCAGTCCAAGGTGCGTACATCCTGGTAGGTACGGCCCTGCTCTTCGGCGTTGATTGGGGCAACCTCTGGCTCACGGCAATGGTCTTGATAGCCTTCAGCGCCGTCGCCGCAGCAGCCGCCATGATCATCGGCTCACTGTTGGATCACGACGGCGCCGCAACAGGTATCGGAATAGGCGCAGGTCTCGTGCTGGCTGGCCTGGGAGGCTGCATGGTGCCACCCGAGTTCTTCGCCGAACCCCTTCAGAGCATCTCGCGGCTGACTCCACATCGGTGGGCCTACGACGCCTTGGCCGCCATCCAACGGCAGGACGCTTCCTTCACGGACATACTTCCCGCTCTCGGCGTCCTGGCAGCGATGGCCGCTATTCTCCTTATGTGTGGCGCGTGGCTCCTACGACGCAGCCTCCAAAGGGCGCTATGAGACCAGTTTTGCCCACGGACGCAGAGTCGTTTTTTGATGGATCTCCTCAAGGCCTCGCCATCTGCCGGGCCGTCCTTGCCGTTGTGGGTGGACTCGGTGATTTTCGGGTCAACGTATCCAAGAGCCAGATCGCCCTTCGGCGGCATCGTGGGTTCGCCTACTTGTGGCGGCCTGACAAGTACGTCCATTCGAGGGTACCGGCGGTGTTGTCGTTGGCTTTGCCCTACGAGCTCGGCTCCCCACGGTTCAAAGAAATCGTTCATCCCGCTCCTTCCGTGTGGATGCATCACTTGGAACTCCACGATCCAAGCATGGTTGATGCCGAGGTGAGGCAGTGGATCAGGGAGGCCTTTGAGGCGGCATAGCGCAGTAACGCCACTCAGTGATGCAACTGCATGCGCTGAAGGACGGTGGCTGATATTTCTTCCACGGACATGGACGCGGAGTTGACGTAAGGGATGTTGTTGGCCTGGTACATGTCCTCGGCATTGCGCAGCTCAAAGGCGCACTGATTCAGTGAGGCGTAGTTGCTGCCCGGGCGGCGTTCCTGCCGGATCTGGCTGAGGCGGACGGGCTGTGAGGTCAGCCCGAAACATTTGCTCGCGAAAGGCAGCAACGGTTTCGGGAGGGTCATGGTGTCGAAGTCTTCCTCCACCAGGGGGAAGTTCGCGGCGAGGATGCCGTGCTGGAGGGCCAGGTACATGGTGGTGGGAGTTTTACCGCACCGCGACGGGGCGATGAGTATCAGTTCGGCGCGTTCGAGCGCCCGAAGCGACTGACCGTCGTCGTGCTCTATTGCGTACTCAACAGCTGCCATGCGGGACTGGTACCGCACCGCGTCACCGAGCCCGTGGGCCTGTCCGGGCTGTCCGCTCGCGGACGCGCCCAGTGCCGTCTCGAGTTGGCCGATGTGTGTGCCGAACAGATCGAAGAAGAGGCCCCGGCTTTGGGCCAGCACGGCACGGATGTCATGGCCAACCGCCGTTGAAAAGATGATAGGCCGAGGCCCCGAGCCTGCGATCCTGTCGATCGTTGCCACTACCTCGCGCGCCTGCTCGACCGTGGTGATGAACGGGATGGTTTTTCGCTCCAGCCGCTGGCCCGGGAACTGGCTCAATAGCGTGTTTCCCAGTGTTTCGGCGGTGATGCCGGTGCTGTCCGAGAGGAAGAACACCGTGGGGTTGGACGCGTGGTCCTCCCCCACGGTGTTTCTTTGCAGATCCTCCATTTAGACGGAGGTCTCGCTGCTGGTTCGTGCCAGGCGAAGCCAGGTTTCGGTGACGGCGTCGGGGTTCAGCGAAATGGAGCTAATACCCTGATCCAGCAGCCACTCGGCGAAGTCCGGGTGGTCGCTGGGGCCCTGCCCGCAGATGCCAACGTATTTGCCCCGGGCGCGGCAGGCGGTGATGGCCATTTCCAAGAGCTTGGTGACTGCGGGGTTGCGCTCATCAAAGCCTTCAGCGACCAGCGCGGAGTCCCGGTCCAGCCCGAGTGTGAGCTGGGTCAGGTCGTTGGAACCGATCGAGAAACCGTCGAAGTACTCCAGGAATTCATCGGCCAGAAGGGCATTGGCTGGAAGTTCGCACATCATCACGATCTCCAGCCCGTTCTCGCCCCGGCTGAGCCCGTTGGCAGCGAGGAGCTCAGTCACACCTCTGGCTTCGTCCAAAGTACGCACAAACGGGACCATGAGCTTGATGTTGGTCAGGTCCATGTCGTTGCGGACGTATTTCAGGGCTTCGCACTCGAGTTCGAAAGCCTGCCGGAAGGACTCGGACAGGTACCGGGATGCGCCCCGGTACCCGATCATCGGATTTTCCTCTTCGGGTTCGAACGCCGGCCCGCCCAAGAGGTTGGCATACTCGTTGGACTTGAAGTCGGAAAGCCGGATGATGACCGGTTCCGGAGCAAAGGCAGCCGCGATGGTGGAGATGCCTTCGGCAAGGCGCTGCACATAGTAGTCTCGGGGCCCGGCATATGCGACCGTCTTTTCCTGGATCTGGCGCACCGTGAAGTCATCGAGTGTTGCCGGGCGCTCGATTTCTCCGGCAACAGCCAATAGCGCGTTCGGGTGGATCCCGATCTGGCGGTTGATGATGAATTCGAGCCGGGCCAATCCAACCCCGTGGTGAGGGAGGCGGGCGAAGCTGAAGGCCTGCTCCGGTGTGCCGACGTTCATCATGATCTTCACCGGCGCTTCGGGCATGGTGTCCAGGCTGGTTTCATGCAGGGTGTAGTCCAGCAGGCCTTCGTACACCAAGCCGGCTTCGCCTTCGGCGCAGGATACCGTCACCGGGGTTCCGTCCTTCAGGATCTGGGATGCGTAACCGGTCCCCACGACGGCGGGGATGCCAAGTTCACGGGCGATGATGGCAGCATGGCAGGTCCGCCCGCCACGATCAGTGACAATCGCGGCAGCCTTCTTCATGATTGGTTCCCAATCAGGGTCAGTCATGTTCGCCACCAGGACGTCGCCCTCCTGGAAAGACGCCATCTGATCAATCGAGCTCAGTACCCGGACCTGGCCGGCACCAATCCGCTGACCAATGGCCCGGCCCTCCACCAGAACCGTCGAGCGTTCGGCGAGGGTGTACCGGGACGTCGTCCCGGCAGCCTTGCGGGACTCCACCGTTTCCGGGCGGGCCTGAAGGATATAGAGTTCCCCGTCGGCTCCGTCCTTGCCCCACTCGATGTCCATGTGACGCCCATAATGCGCTTCAATGGCCTGTGCGTGGCTCGCCAACAGTTCCACCTCGGCATCCGTCAGGCTGAAGCGGCTCCGCAGATCCCGCGGCACAGGTACAAAGTCCACAGTCTTTCCGACCTCCCCCGAGTCGGTGTAGACCATCTGCACAGCCTTCTCCCCCAGGCCCCGCTTCAGCACAGCCGGCCGACCCGCCGCAAGGGCAGGCTTGTACACATAGAACTCATCAGGATTCACCGCGCCCTGGACCACCGCTTCGCCAAGTCCGTACGAGGAAGTGATGAAGACGGCGTCGTTGAACCCAGTCTCAGTATCCATCGTGAACATCACCCCCGAGGCGCCAATGTCCGAGCGGACCATGCGCTGGATTCCGGCCGAGAGTGCCACCTCCGAGTGGGTGAACCCGTGGTGGACGCGGTAAGCGATGGCCCGGTCGTTATACAAGGAAGCGAACACATCCTTGATGGCCAGGAGAATGTTGTCGATGCCGCGGATGTTCAGGAACGTCTCCTGCTGACCGGCGAATGATGCATCCGGAAGGTCCTCAGCCGTGGCGCTGGAACGCACCGCCCACGAAACATCCCCACCGTGCTCCGCGGTCAAGCGATCAAACGCGGTGCGGATGCCCGTCTCGAAAGCGGAAGGGAAAGGCGTCTGCCGGATCAGGTCGCGGATCTTCTGCCCTACCCGCCCCAACGCGACGACGTCGTCGCTGTCAAGACCCTCCAGGATGCTTTCGATGCGGGCATCCAGGCCTGATTCGCTCAGAAACCGGCGATACGCATCGGCCGTCGTAGCGAAACCGTCCGGAACCTTGACGCCGGCGGAAGCGAGGTTGCGTACCATCTCGCCAAGGGATGCGTTCTTGCCTCCGACTTGGTCGAGGTCGGACAGGCCAAGCTCAGAAAACCAGAGAACATCAGTCATAGGTCGTGCTCCTTAGTTGACACACGCGTCGTTGCGTGAATGTCGATATGGAAAGGCTCGCTGCTTTATGACCGACCCTGCAAATGGATGTGACAAGGACAACACAGAATGCATGTAATGAAAGGTCATTGAACGCGCCCTACGCCAAAACCAGCACCCCCGGTTCCCACAACTACGTCCAGTCACTGAGTGGCAAAGAGCTAAGTGGCAAAGACTCACCCGCTCAACAGCGGTCAGTCGATCAGCGCGACGCCAAACTCAGCGACGACGGCCCGCAACTCCCTGAGGTAATGCTGCGCTTGGTCGGTGAGAGGAATCGCAGCGTGGCCGATCCAGCCGATCTCGATGCGTTCTTCAACATCCAGCGGGATGGCGACGATCTCCGGGTCGAGTTGCCCGCTGATGATCCCGGTCGAGATCGTGTAGCCGTGGAGCCCGATCATGAGGTTGAAGATCGTGGCACGGTCAGAGACCCGGATCTCCTGCTTGCTGGACAAGGTCGAGAGAATCTCCTCGGCGAAATAGAAGGAGTTGTTCGCACCTTGGTCGAAGGTCAGCCGCGGCAAGCCGGCGAGATCATCCAGAGTCGCACGCTTCTTTGAGGCGAGCGGGTTTTTCCGTGAAATGAAGATATGCGGATCGGCAAGGAAGAGCGGTGTGAACGCAAGCCCGGATTCCCGGAGCAGCTTGTCGATGACCTTCCGGTTGAAATCGTTCCGGTAAAGGATGCCTATCTCGCTGCGGAGCGTCCGGACATCCTCAATAATGTCCCAGGTACGGGACTCACGCAGGGAAAACTCGTATTCAGCCACATCGGAGGCCTTGACCATCCGGACGAAGGCGTCCACCGCGAACGAGTAGTGCTGCGTCGACACCCCGAGCAGACGTCGCCGCGGTGGCCTACCAAGGTAGCGCTGCTCGAGGAGAGCGAACTGCTCCACCACCTGCCTCGCATAGCCCAGGAACTCCACCCCGTCGGCGGTGAGCGTGACTCCGCGGGCGGAGCGGACCAGGAGCTCACGGCCCACCCGGGCCTCAAGGTCCTTCATCGCTGCTGACATGGTCGGCTGCGCTACATAAAGAAGATCTGCAGCCGCGGAGATCGAACCCTCAGCTGCAACTTCAATGAAATAGCGGAGTTGCTGCAGGGTCAGTCCGCTCGAAAGTTGGGGCATAGGAAAAGTCTATATGAACGCATAGTAACGCCTAGTTACCCGATACCCTCGGGATGATTGCACCATGGATACATCACCTTCTGAAAGGCCGTCTCCGGCCATCAACGGATTGGCAGCACATGGCAGACGACTTCACCTTCAGCATCACCACGACTCCCTTCGACGAGGACTACTCACCGTCCGAAGGCTCGCGTATTACAACAAATTTCGCCAACCTAGCACGGGGCGAGCACCGCCAGGAGAACCTCCGCAACGCCTTGACCATGATTCGGCGCCGCTTCAACGACCTCGCTAGCTGGGACAACCCGGACCGGGACCGTTACACGCTGGAGCTTCAGATCGTTTCCGTGCAGATAGAATTCACGGCAGAAGGTACGGATCAGCAGTTCCCGCTGTTCGAGGTTCTCGACATCCAGATCGTCGACCAACTGAACGGGGTCCGCCACCAAGGGATCGTCGGGAACAACTTCTCCTCCTACGTCCGTGACTTCGACTTCAGCGTTGTACTGCCAGCGGCAGCAGCCGAGGCAGGCAAGCCCACCGTCCCCGGGGACTTCGGCGATCTTCACGGCAAACTCTTCCAGCAGTTCCTCGATTCCCCGGCATGCCAGGAGCGCTTCCCGCAACCGCCAGTGGTGTGCATCAGCGTCTCCACCAGCAAGACGTACCGGCGAACCGAGAACCGTCACCCCGTCCTGGGCGTTGAGTACCAGCAGGACGAGTTCTCGCTGACGGACGCGTACTTCGCGAAGATGGGACTGCAGGTTCGCTACTTCATGCCACGCGGCAGCGTTGCGCCGCTCGCCTTCTATTTCCGCGGCGACCTGCTCAACGACTACTCCAACCTGCAGCTGATCGGCACCATCAGCACCATGGAGACGTTCCAGAAGATCTACCGCCCGGAGATTTACAACGCGAACTCCGCCGCCGCCGTCGTATATCAGCCCAGCCTGGGCGAGCAGGATTACTCGCGGACCCAGATCGCCTACGACCGCGTCGAGCGCAGTCAGCTCGCGATCACCCAGGCGAAGTACACGGAGGAACACTTCATCACGCCCCACAAGGATCTATTGGACCAGTGGACCGCAAAATACCCCGCCCTCGTCAACTGACCCACGGAGAATCGCCAATCATGAACACACTTTTGCCCACAACCCTTGTGGGAAGCCTGCCGAAACCATCATGGCTCGCACAGCCGGAGACTCTGTGGTCTCCGTGGAAGCTGGACGGAGATACGCTGCTCGAGGGCAAGCAGGATGCGCTGCGCATTGCCATCCACGAACAAACCCGACGCGGCATCGACATCGTCAGCGACGGCGAGCAAACCCGCCAGCACTTCGTCACCACCTTCATCGAACACCTCAGCGGGGTCGACTTTGAACAGCGCAAGACCGTGCGCATCCGTGACCGCTACGACGCGAGTGTGCCGACCGTCGTCGGACCCGTGCGCCGCGAGCGGCCGGTATTCGTCGACGACGCGAAGTTCCTCCGCGCAACCACCGACAAGCCGATCAAGTGGACCCTCCCCGGTCCAATGACCATGGTGGACACTCTTTTCGATGACCACTACAAGAGCCGCGAGAAGCTGGCCTGGGAGTTCGCCACGATCCTGAACCAGGAGGCGAAAGAACTGGAGGCGGCCGGGGTGGACATCATCCAGTTCGACGAACCCGCGTTCAACGTCTTCCTTGACGAGGTCAAAGACTGGGGCGTGGCTGCGCTCGAGAGAGCGGCAGAAGGACTGCGCGCGGAGACCGCCGTGCATATCTGCTACGGCTACGGGATCAAGGCGAACACTGACTGGAAGGCGACGCTCGGCTCACAGTGGCGGCAGTACGAGGAAACATTCCCGCTGCTTCAGAGCTCAAGCATCGACATCATCTCGCTGGAATCCCAGAACTCCCACGTGCCCATGGACCTCATCGAGCTCCTCCGCGGCAAGAAAGTCATGCTCGGGGCAATCGACGTCGCAAGCGAGACCATTGAAACGCCGGAGGAGGTGGCCGACACCCTCCGCAAAGCCCTGCAGTTCGTCGATGCGGACAAGCTCATCCCCAGCTCCAACTGCGGCATGGCACCGTTCCCCCGCGACGTCTCACTGGCCAAACTGAGCGCCCTCAGCGCAGGAACGAACATCGTTCGCGAGGAGCTCACACGCTCCGCCCCCCAGGTGTCATAACCATGTTTCACGCCTACCCCCCAGACACTTGGGTCCAGGCTCCGGCGCAAAGCTTCCCGTCCTCCCTCTCGGCCGACGACTTCAAAGCCCTGTTCCGTGGCCACCCGGGAGGTGTCGCCGTCATCACGGCCGATGCCGGCGAAGGACCCGTGGCACTGACAGTATCGTCGGTGGTGTCAGTCAGCGCGGCACCTCCGTTGCTGATCTTCTCGGTCTCGGCACTGTCCTCTGCATCCGAGGCGCTTTCACGCGCCGAAACCGTGGTCGTGCACCTGCTGGACGCGCACGACGTCGACTTGGCCAAGTTCGGAGCGACCCCCGGAGTCGACCGCTTTGACCAGACGCACCGCTGGTCGACCCTTGCAACCGGCGAGGCGGTGTATGACGATGTCCGCGCCTGGGTGCGCTGCGCCGTCATCAATCGCATGGAGGTGGGGACCTCCACCATCATCGCCGTTCATGCCCTGGAGTCCCGCGTGATGCGTGAAGTCCAAGCGGGCGAACCCGGCGACGCTCTGGTCTACCACAACCGCACATGGCACCGTCTGGGCGAGCACTCCAGGCACGACGGCTGAGCGCCGCCCCAACAATGCGAGGCAGCAAACCGAACGGCGCACGACGGCGGGAGCATAACTCCCGCCGTCGTCCTCGTTAACGTCGTCATCGTTAACGTCGGATAGCGTTCGCGGGCCACGTTTCGCAGGACACGGGGACTGCTGGAGCGTCGCTTCCAAGGACTTGAGTAGCTGGGCATTATCGAGGGGCCCGACCCAAAGTAGACAGCGGCCCAAGTTCGATCGCGGTTGGCGGGTTTGCCCCTGCCCTGGAACAGGTAATTGCAGCGGCCCTGGTGGCATACGCGGCCACAAGCAACAGCTCGTCCTCGGATAACGCGTTCAGCTTCTTCCTGCCTGCCGCACCGAGGGCACACACTTGGGCCAGACCCGAGATGAGCCCCGCCATGAACGAGTCCCCGGCCCCCACGGTATCCGCCACGACGATCCTCTCGGCAGGCATCTGCACCCGACCCCGACGCGTGAGGATCACAGGACCGGCCGCACCCCTCGTCAACGCAAGCAATGAAGGACCGAGCTCCAGCCATGCCTCCAGTGATTCCGTTGGTGTCCTGTCCGGGTAGAGCCAAAGGAGGTCCTCGTCGCTGGCCTTCACGACGTCGCTGGCGGCAACGAACTGTTCAACCCGCGCCCGGGCCCGAGCCACATCCGGACTGATGGCGGGCCTGCAATTTGGATCGAAACTGACGGTTGCGGACTCCCGGGCTGCCCGCACAAGCGACAACGTGGACTCGTCCCCCGGCGCGAGGACGGAGGCGATCGACCCCGTATGAACGTGACCGGCGGACCGCACGGCTTCCGCCGCCGAAGTCCAAGCATCGTCTAGGTCCCAGCTGACATCGAAGACATACGTCGCGGCACCGTCGGCACCCAGGGTGGCAGTCGCCGTCGACGTCGGTGCGGAGCCGCCTTTGATGACTCCGACGCCATTGCTGCTGAGGTGCTTCTCCAGCGATGCGCCGTGGGTATCATCGGCGTAGTGCGTCACAAGACTGGTCCGCATGCCGAGCCGTGAAACACCAACAGCGACGTTCAGCGGGCTCCCGCCGGGATAAGCCTGGGACGTAGCCGCGTGGGGATCTCTGATCACGTCCACCAGCGATTCCCCAACCACCGTGACTAAAAGATCCGTGTGATTCATCGGCCCGGGTACACCACGGCTTTGAGCTGCCCCGGCTGCTTGCCGGCGGTCAGCGCCGCCTCGGAATCAGCGAGCCCGAACTTGCCCGTGACTAGGATGTCGAGGTCTACTTTGCCGTCCGCGAGGAGTTGGATGGCCAGCGGCCAGGTGTTGGTGTAGCGGAAGACGCCGGAGAGCCAGATCTCGCGGTTCTGGATGTAAGAGACAGGCAGTTCGACGTCGTCTGCGCCGAGTCCCACCAGGATTACGCGGCCCGCAGGACCCACGGCTTTAATCCCGGAACGGACCGCCTGAGGTGCTCCGGAAGCGTCAATAAACGCATCGACGTCGAGCCCTTCCACCTTATCCGTCAGGGCGTTCAGCGCGTGCGTCGCACCGTGCTTCAGGGCGAAGTTAAGGCGGTCTTCGGCGATGTCCGTGACGTAAATTTCGCTTGCGCCGAAGGCCCGCGCGGCCTGCGCAGCGATGATGCCGATAGGACCGGCGCCGGCGATCAGGACCCGGCTGCCGGGTTTGATTTCTGCGCGTTCGCAGGCCCAGAGCCCTACCGAGAGCGGCTCAATCAGTGCAGCGGCTTCGTCGCTGACATCATCCGGGATGTCGTACGCGAAGTCGCTTTGAATGGTGACGTACTCGGCGAACGCGCCGTCCACCGGCGGGGTGGCATAGAACTCCATCTCCGGGCAGAGGTTGTAGCGTCCGGCCTTGCACTGCTTGCAGGTCCGGCAAGGGCGTTGGGGCTCGACGGCGACCCTCGCACCGATGCGAGCGGGGTCCACGGAGCTTCCGACGGCGGCAATCCGCCCTGCGAGTTCGTGGCCGAGGATCAAGGGGTGGTCCACCACATAATCACCGATCCGGCCGTGCTCGTAGTAGTGGACGTCGCTTCCACACACTCCGACCGCGGAAACCTGCACCAGCACTTGGTCGGCGTCGAGGTGCGGGACGGGCAGCGTCTCCATGGTCATCTGGCCTTGGCGCTGCAGGACGGCGGCGCGCATGGTGGCCGGCAGTTCAGGCTGGTCGAGCAGCGGGGTCTGAGTGGTTGAGGTTGTCATGATGGGGGTCCTTTGGAGTTGGTTACTTAGCCGCGTCGAATTACTTGACGGCGCCGAGCGAGAGGCCTTGGACGAGCTTGTCCTGTGCTGCGAATCCGGCGAACAGCACAGGGAGCGAAATGACGACGGCGGCCGCGCAGACCTTCGCGAGGAAGAGGCCCTGGCTGGAGACAAATCCGGTCAGGAACACGGGAGCCGTGCCGGCCACAACGCCGGTGAGCACTCGGGCCAGCAAGAGCTCGTTCCAGCTGAAGATGAAGCAGATCAGGGCCGTGGCCGCGATGCCCGGCATCGCCACGGGTGCTATGACCTTGCGAAGCGTGAGGATCAGGTTGGCGCCATCGATCTGTGCAGCTTCCAGCATTTCGACTGGGACTTCGGCGAGGAAGGACCGCATCATCCACAACGCGATAGGCAGGTTCATGGACGTGTACATGAGGATCAAGAACCATATGTTGTCCAGCGCGCCTACGGTCTTGGCGAAGAGGTACAGCGGAAGGATCGCTGCGACCACCGGCATCATCTTGGTGGAGAGGAAGAAGAACATGACGTCCGTCCACTTCTTCACCGGCCGGATGGACAGGGCATACGCGGCTGGGATGGCCAGGACAAGCACCAGGACGGTGGACAGGATGGAGGCCGTGGCGGAGTTGATCAGCGAAGGCCAAGGGCTAACGCCGGACGTCTCACCGAAGAACTCTTTGTAGGCATCCAGGGTGAGATTCGCAGCCAAGGACGGAGGGTTGGTGGCGGCGTCCGACTCGGAGTGGAACGAGGTCAGGATCATCCACAAGACGGGCGTAGCGAAAAGCAGGGCCAGCAGCCAGGCTGCGATGCCGGCAGCTGTGTTGTTGCGGGTGGGGTCCATCCGCGACTTGCCGCGACGACGGACGCCGGTAGGCGTGCTGGATTTTTCAGGCGTGATGCGGGCTGCGGTGTGACTGAGTGTGCTCATCGTGTTGCCTCCTTCTTGAAGAGCGAGAAAACGGTGCGGAGGGCGAAGGTCGCCACGAGGATGGTGCCGATGACCACCACGACGCCGGCCGCGGAGGCCAGCCCGTATTCATTGGCGTAGTAGAAGGTCTGGTAGATCGCGTACGGAAGATTTGCGGTGCCCAAGCCTCCGGACGTAAGGGTGAATACGGCGTCGAAATTCTGCACAATGTAGATCGCACCCAACAGGCCTCCGAGTTCCAGGTACTGGCGAAGGTGCGGGAGTGTAAGGTGCCGGAAGATGGCCCACGGTGTAGCTCCGTCCATCTGGGCTGCCTCCACGGTATCCATGGGCCGGGACTGCAGCCCGGCCAGCAGGATGAGCATCATGAACGGAGTCCACTGCCACACCAGCGAGATGATGACCGCCATCAGCGGCGCTTGGGACAGCAGGTCCAACTGCGGAGGAGTGTCGCTGCCGAACAGGGACCAGATCCACGTCAGGACACCGTTGATCAATCCGTAGGTGGGGTTGAGCAGTGCGTGCTTCCAGATCAGGGCTGCGGCCACGGGCACCACAAGGAACGGGGCAATCAGCAGCGTCCTTGCCAATCCGCGTCCGATGAATTTCTTGTCCAGCAGCAGGGCCAGGCCTAGGCCGACGACCAGGCTGGCCAGGACCACGGCAACTGTGAGGAGGATGGTGGTGAAGATGGCTTGGCGGAGGTCGGGATCGGTGAGGACCGTGACGTAGTTCTCGAAGCCGGCGAAACCCGTGGTGCCGGGGCTCAGGCTGTTCCAGTTGAGGAACGAAATGATCAGTGTCACCACGAACGGGAGCTGCGTGACGATGATGAGGAAGATCAGGGCTGGAAGCAGCGGCGCACGCCGGGCCCAGGCCAGGGCGCGTTCCCGCGATGCTTTGCTTCGTGAAGGTTTTGGTGTGGCATGTCCCGGGCGGGAGATGCGCGCCGTTGCGGTAGTCATGATGTTCTCCTGCGGTTCGGCTATTGCTTGTTCTTGTACTTGTCGCCGACCTTTTGCGCGGCTTCCTGGCCCTTGGCCAAGGCATCAGCCACACTGCCTTGACCGGCAATGGCAGAGCTGACGCCCTGGGAGACGTTGGTGCCAAGAGCGGCGAACTCGGGGATGCCGACAAACTGGATGCCGACGGCGGGCCGCTCTTGGACGCCGGGGTTCTTAGGGTCTGCATTCTCGATGGCAAAACGTTCGGCTTCAAAGAACGGGGCAGCGTCCTGGAACTCGGCGTTCTCGTACGTGGAGATGCGCTTACCTGACGGCACCTTTGCCCAACCGAGCTTGGAGGCCACCAGTTCTTCGTATTCCTTGGAGCTGGCCCAAGCGATGAACTTTTCCGCCGAATCTGTCTTCTTCGACGCCGCCTGCAAAGCCCATGACCACGTCCACAACCAGCCGGCGGATGAGGTTTCCTTCACCGGAGCCTGCGCATAGCCAATCTTGCCCTTCACCGGGGAGGCCTCCGCCTCCAAGGCGCCGGCGGCCGAGGTGGCGTCGTACCACATGGCCACTTTGCTTTGCGTCAGGTTGTTCAGGCATTCGGTGAAGCCTGCCTGGGCTGCACCGGCCTGACCATGTTCCCGGACCAATTTGGTGTAGAACTCCGTTGCTTCCGTGAACTCGGGCGAATTGACCTTCGCGTTCCAGTCCTTATCGAACCAGGTACCGCCGAAGGTGTTGACCACGGTTGTCAGCGGCGCGAAGACCTGCCCCCAGCCCGGCTGGCCCCGAAGGCAGATGCCTTTCATCCCGGGTTCCGCCCCGTCCACCCTTGCGGCGAGCTCAGCCACTTCAGCCCAGGTGGGCTTCTCCGGCATGCTCAGGCCATTGGCGTCGAAGACGTCCTTGCGGTACATCAGGAAGGACGATTCACCATAGAACGGTTCGCCGTAGAGCTTGCCGTCGGTGCCAGTGAGGGACGCGGTGTAGGCCGGCAGAATATCGTCTTGCTTGAACTCAGGATCCTTGGCCACGTTGTCCAGTGGCGCCAACCAGCCATTGGCCGAGTAGAACGGGATCTCGTAGTTGGACAGCGAAGCGACGTCGTACTGGCCTGCCTGGCTGGAGAACTCCTGGCTGATCTTCGCCCGGACGTCGTTCTCCGGCAACACCGTGTAGTTCACGCGGATGCCCGTCTCCTTGGTGAAATTATCCGCAGTGAGCCTCTGCAGGTCTTCCATCTGCGGGTTGTTCACCATCAGGACGCTGATGCTGTTCTGGTCACCAGCTCCGGTTCCGCCCGCTCCGGCACAGGCCGTGGCGGATAGCGCGATGCACAGGGCGCCGGCTGCAAGGGCTGCCGCACGTGTTTTTGGGCGCATTGAGGACTCCTTCGTTCTTCATGGGGGTGCGCAGTCTCCGCACTCCTACTACTGCGTGGAAGTACAAGACCGGAGCGGGGCAATCGTCCGGGAATCCGGGGCGCCTCGCCGTCTTCGTCAACATTAGGCGTGTGGGGTGGGGCACAACTAGCGTCCTTGATGACGCATACTGATACTTATTTTCCCTCTCCCATCGGAGGCCCCCATGAGTTCCACCCCTCCGGGCGACGGCGCTGCGGCGCGGCTGGCCCAGCGGCTTATTGGGATGCGCGCCAACCGCGAAGTGATCCCCGAAGATCCGAACCATTCGGTCCGTTGGCACCAGCATGACTACCCCAGCCCGGTAGCTCGCTGGAATTATCACCCCGAGTACGAAATCCACCTCATCCGAGAAGGATCGGGAAAATTCATCGTCGGTGACCATATCGGCACCTTCGAAGCCGGGCACGTCTCCCTGATTGGGTCCGGGCTCCCCCATGATTGGGTCAGCGATCTCGAACCAGGGGAACTGCTTCAAAATCGCGATGCCGTGATCCAGTTCGACGGGAAGTGGGTGGAGCAGGCAGCCGTTCTCATGCCTGAACTGGCTGAAGTAAGGCCGTTGTTGGAACAGTCCGCCCGGGGCATCGAATTCTTTGGCCAGACGGCACAAGTGGCAGCCGACTCCATAGAAGCCATGGGCACCTCCACCGGATTGGAGCGTCTGCATCACCTGCTGGCATTGTTTGCCACGCTTTCCCGGGCGCCGGAGCATGATCGTAAATACCTCGCCGATGAATGGTTCCGACCTCAATTGGACGGCCAAGCAGAAGCAGTCGTGGACATCGTTCTCGAGTACGTCTTCACCAACCATGCCGGCAGCGTCGCCATGGCAGAAGCAGCAGCCATGGTGGGTATGGCCGAGCCCACATTCTCCAAATACTTCAAACGAGCCACCGGGCAGAACTTCACGGACCTGGTTCGGAAACTGCGACTGGCTCACGCACGGCGCCTGCTGGAACGCAGCGAGAAACCGGTCTCGGACATTTGCTACGAGGTGGGCTTCAGCAACCTTTCCAACTTCAACCGGCAGTTCCTCAGGGAAGTTGGTGAGACGCCACGGCAGTTCAGGCAGCGCGTCATGTAGCGAGGGCCACTCACATGCATGAGCAGACGTAAACCGAGGGAAAGAAAGCCCATGGATGCAAGCAGCCCTGATAAAGGAGATTTAAGTCTGGACAGCGTCCACACTTAGTTTGGCCTGACAAAGCATCGGCCAGCCCGGTCTTCTCACGCCAAGAATATGCCGAAGCCAGACGTTATCTACGCAGTTTCTCGGCATCATGTCGCACTCACTCTCCCTACCCATAAGGAGGTGTAGGCCAACCAGGACCGACCGGACGCACCAAGAAGGGAACGAATAACCCCAGTGCAGAGCCAGCGGAGGGCCAACCAGCCACGACCCTGAACCCGCTCCCCCACAAGTTCACAGGTGACCCGCGGCGCCAGGCACACCCCGCGGCCAGTGTCAGAGGGACCTGACCAACCAGAATGTACACCCGTTAAAGCAAAAGCCCCCTCTGACGAGGGGGTTTGCTGTGCCCGAGGTGGGACTCGAACCCACACACCTTTCGATACTGCATTTTGAGTGCAGCGCGTCTGCCAATTCCGCCACTCGGGCGCGGATATGCGGGGAAGGTAGCTGCTCTCATCTCTGTGAGCAACGCGATCCTTTCCCAGCACGCGAAATTACTATACATGCAGATAGGCTGATTCAAAGAACCGGGCACGCCGATGCAACAAAACCAGCCATCAAAGAGTCCACACTAAGATGGACATGAACCCGCCGAACCTTTTCAAGGAGATCCCGTGACCGAACAGACGGAGTCCACGTCCACAGCCCAGCCGGCCCGACGCGTTGTCGTTGCCGAGGATGAGACCCTCATCCGCCTGGACATTATCGAGATTTTGAAGGGCGAGGGGTACGACGTCGTCGGCGAGGCAGACAATGGCGAGAAAGCGGTGCAGCTGGCCGAGGAATTGAAGCCGGACCTTGTCCTCATGGACGTCAAGATGCCTGTCATGGACGGTATTTCGGCTGCTGAGAAGATCGTCAAGGCACGCATTGCACCTGTTGTCCTTCTGACTGCCTTCAGCCAGAAGGAACTGGTGGAGCGCGCACGCGACGCCGGCGCCATGGCGTACGTCGTCAAGCCGTTCTCCCCCGCGGACCTGATCCCGGCCATCGAGATCGCACTGTCCCGCCATGAGGAGATCAAGGCGCTTGAGAACGAGGTTTCCGACCTCCAGGAGCAGTTCGCTACGCGCAAGCTTGTAGAGCGCGCCAAGAGCCTCCTGACCACCAAGATGGGCTTGACGGAGCCTGAGGCTTTCCGTTGGATCCAGAAGACCTCCATGGACCGTCGCCTCAGCATGCGTGAGGTTGCCGAGACCATCATCAACCAGGTCAACTAGCACCAAGTAACGCACGACGGCGGCCGCTCACCTNNAGGTGAGCGGCCGCCGTCGTAATCGCCATAGACAAACAGAAAGCGGGCTCCGCCACATTGGCGGGGCCCGCTTTCAGCAACCGAGGACTTACGCCTTGGTCTTGGACTTCTTTTCAGGCCAGGGGCCAACGGGTTCCTTGCGGGAGCCGTCGTCGGTCTTGGAGGTGTCGGCGAGGTCGCCTACCTTGTGGACCTTCAGCGAGTTGGTGGAACCGGCCTGTCCTGGAGGGGAACCGGCAGCAATGACAACCAGGTCGCCTTCGTCCACGAGGTCCATTTCCAGCAGGCTCTTGTCCACCTGTGCGGTCATCTCGTCGGTGTGGCCCACGGAGGGCACCAGGACCGGCTGGATGCCCCAGGTGAGGGCCAGCTGGTTCCAGACGTGCTCAACGGGTGTGAACGCGAAGACCGGCTTGACGGGGCGCAGGCGCGAGAGGCGTCGTGCCGAGTCGCCGGACTGGGTGAAAGTACAGATGTACTTGGCGTCCAGCTGGTCGGCGATTTCGACGGCGGCACGGGTGATGGCGCCACCGCGGGTCTTGGGCTTGGTACCCAGCGGGGGGACGCGCTCAAGACCGTGGACCTCGGTGGATTCGATGATCCGTGCCATGACCTTGACGGTCTCAATGGGGTACTGGCCCACGGAGGTTTCACCGGAGAGCATCACTGCGTCGGCGCCGTCGAGAACTGCGTTGGCGCAGTCGGAAGCCTCGGCGCGGGTCGGACGCGGGTTGTCGATCATGGATTCGAGGACCTGGGTGGCCACGATGACCGGCTTGGCCCAACGGCGTGCCAGTTCAATGGCGCGCTTCTGGACGATCGGCACCTCTTCGAGCGGCAGCTCCACACCGAGGTCGCCACGGGCAACCATGATGGCATCGAACGCGTCGATGATTTCGTGGAGCTGCTCCACTGCCTGAGGCTTTTCGATCTTGGCGATCACCGGCACGCGGCGGCCTTCTTCGTCCATGATCTCGTGAACGCGCTTGATGTCTGAGGCATCACGGACGAACGAGAGGGCGATCAGGTCTGCGCCGCGCTTGAGGGCCCAACGGAGGTCGTCCTCGTCCTTTTCGCTCAAGGCGGGGACGTTGACGGCTACACCGGGCAGGTTGATGCCCTTGTTGTTGGAAACCTTGCCGCCAACCGTCACGGTGGCAACAACCTTCACGTCGTCAACCTCGATGGCACGCAGTGCCACCTTGCCGTCGTCAATGAGCAGTGCATCGCCTACGTTGACGTCCTCGGTGAGGCTCTTGAGCGTGGTGGAGCAGATGTCCTTGGTACCGGGGACGTCTTCGGTGGTGATGGTGAAGGTATCGCCAACAGCCAGTTCATGGGGGCCGTCAACAAAGCGGCCCAGGCGGATCTTGGGTCCCTGGAGGTCAGCCATGATGGCAACCGGCTTGCCCAGCTGTGCCGCAGCCTTGCGGACGTTCTCGTAGGTGTTGTCGTGCACGGAGTAGTCGCCGTGGCTCATGTTCATGCGAGCAACGTCAACGCCGGCCTCCAGCACCGCGAGGGTGTTCTCGAAGCTGGAGATAGCCGGGCCGAAAGTTGCCACAATTTTCGCGCGTCTCATATACCTACCCTAAGTAGTCATGCTGATTGAGTAAAAGAAACGTTCCTGCCGGCGCTATAAGACCGCTATCGCCCGGTCGGTGGGGGCGACCGGTGCCGGGAGAATGGTGCTTCCCATCAGGAACCTGTCCACTGCGGCCGCGCAAGCACGGCCTTCCGCAATGGCCCACACAATCAGTGACTGGCCACGTCCGGCATCGCCGGCAACAAACACTCCCTCGGTGTTCGTCATGTAGTAGCCGTCGCGGGCAACGTTGCCCCGACTGTCGAACTCTGCGCTGACCTGCTCGGTGATACCTGCCGGCTCAGCACCGGTAAAGCCCAGGCTCAAGAACACAAGGTCAGCTGGAATGATGCGTTCTGTACCGGCTTTGGGCAGGCGCTTGCCGTCCACAAACTCGGTTTCAGCAACTTTGACGCCGGTGAGTTTGCCGTTTTCGCCAACGAACTCAACGGTTGATGCAAGGTAGGTACGCTCTCCACCTTCTTCGTGGGCGCTGGCGACCTCGAACAGTGTGGGGAATGTCGGCCACGGTTGGTGGGCGGCTCGTTCGGCCGGCGGCTGCTGGCCGATGGCGAGCGTGGTCACCGATGCTGCCTGGTGGCGGTGTGCGGTGCCGATGCAGTCAGCACCGGTATCGCCACCACCCAGGATGACAACGTGCTTGCCACGGGCGTCGATGTGGTTTTCGGGGCTCTCCCCCGCCACCATACGGTTCGAAGGAACCAGGTAATCCATGGCGAAGTGGACACCCTCAAGGTCCCGGCCCGGAATGGGGAGGTCACGCGGCACGGTGGCGCCGGTGGCCACTACAACGGCGTCGTAACGGCGGCGCAGCTGCTCCCAGGTGACGTCCGTACCCACTGCGACGCCGGTCCGGAAGCGGGTGCCTTCGGCCTTCATCTGCTCAAGGCGGCGGTCAACCTGTTCCTTCTCCATCTTGAAGTCGGGGATGCCGTAGCGGAGCAAGCCGCCAATCTTGTCGTCGCGTTCGTACACAGCAACGGTGTGGCCCACACGGGTCAGCTGCTGCGCCACAGCCAGGCCTGCAGGGCCGGAACCCACCACAGCCACCGTCTTGCCGGTGAGGCGAGTCGGCGGAAGGGGCTGGACCCAGTCGTTATCGAAGGCTTGGTCGATGATGGAGACCTCGACCTGCTTGATGGTCACGGCAGGCTGGTTGATGCCCAGCACACAGGACGCTTCGCAGGGTGCAGGGCACAGGCGGCCGGTGAACTCCGGGAAGTTGTTGGTGGCGTGAAGGCGCTCAATCGCTTCTTCACCCTTGTCCCGCCACACGAGGTCGTTCCACTCGGGAATGAGGTTACCCAGCGGGCAGCCCTGGTGGCAGAACGGAACACCGCAGTCCATGCAGCGGCCGGCCTGGCTCTTCAGGACGCCCTTTTCCTGGGCTTCGTACACTTCTTTCCAGTCCATGATGCGGACGGGAACGGGACGGCGTGGCTGCGTCTCGCGCTGCCGGACTTTCAGAAATCCGCGTGGATCAGCCACCGGTTACCTCCAGGATTCGAGACCATACTTCTTCGCCATCGGGGTCAAGGCCCTCTTCGATGGCGTCAAGACGGGTTTGCAGGACTGCGGCGTAATCGCGCGGCAGCACTTTGGTGATGCGGGCGGCGGTGTCGTCGAAGTTTTCGAGCAGACGGCCGGCCAGGACGGATTCGGTTTCTTCAAGGTGCTTGGTGAGCAGACCGTGGACAATGTCGCGGTCCTCGGCGTCGAGCTCCAGGAGCTGAAGTTCACCGGTATCGAGGGCCATCTTGTTGACGCGCTCAGGCTGCAGGTCCAGCACATAGGCGGTTCCACCTGACATGCCGGCACCGAAGTTACGGCCCGTGCGGCCGATAATCAGCGTCTGGCCACCGGTCATGTATTCGCAACCGTGATCGCCAATGCCTTCGACGACGGCGGTGGCACCGGAGTTACGCACCAGGAAGCGTTCACCAACCTGGCCCCGCAGGAACATTTCACCGCTGGTAGCGCCGTAACCTATGACGTTGCCGGCAATGACATTCCGCTCTGCCTGGAACACGTTGGTGCGGTCCGGGCGGACGATGATTCGGCCGCCGGAGAGACCCTTGCCAACGTAGTCGTTGGAATCGCCGAACATACGCAGGGTAATGCCCGCGGGGAGGAACGCTCCGAGTGACTGGCCTGCGGTGCCGTTGAGCGTGACGTCGATGGTGTCGGTCGCCAGGACATCGATGCCGAAGGTCTTGGTCACCACGTGGCCGAGCATCGTTCCCACGGAACGGTCCGTGTTGATGACGTCCAGGGTGATCTTGACGGGCATGCGGTCGCTGAGCGCTTCCTGGGCCATGGTGATCAGCCGCTGGTCGAAGTGCTTGTCCAGCTCGTGGTTCTGGCCGGTCATGTTGCGCAGCGGCACGTCGTCGTCGAACTCCAACCCGTGCAGGATGGGGTCCAGGTCCAGCCCTTCGGCCTTCCAGTGGTTGATCGCTTCGCGGGTATCCAGGACCTCGGCGTGGCCAATGGCCTCTTCCAGGCTGCGGAAACCGAGCTCGGCAAGGATTTCGCGGACTTCTTCTGCGAGGAATTCGAAGAAGTTGACCACGAACTCGGGCTTGCCGTTGAACCGGGAGCGAAGCTCGGGGTTCTGCGTGGCAACACCAACAGGACAGGTATCCAGGTGGCAGACGCGCATCATGATGCAGCCCGATACCACCAACGGAGCAGTCGCGAAGCCATACTCTTCGCCGCCCAGGAGGGCCGCAATGACAACGTCGCGGCCGGTCTTGAGCTGCCCGTCAACCTGGACCACCACGCGGTCGCGGAGACCGTTGAGCATCAGGGTCTGCTGGGTCTCGGCGAGGCCAAGTTCCCATGGCACACCCGCGTGCTTGAGCGAGTTCAGCGGCGAGGCGCCGGTACCGCCGTCGTGACCTGAAACAAGCACGACGTCGGCCTTCGCCTTGGTGACGCCGGAGGCCACCGTGCCGATCCCGACTTCCGAAACCAGTTTGACGTGGACACGGGCCGAAGGGTTGGCGCGCTTGGCATCGTAGATGAGCTGCGCGAGGTCTTCGATCGAGTAGATGTCGTGGTGCGGGGGCGGCGAAATGAGTCCTACGCCGGGAGTGGAGTGCCGTGTCCGGGCTACCCAGGGGTAGACCTTCTGCGCCATCAGCTGGCCGCCTTCGCCGGGCTTTGCGCCCTGGGCCATCTTGATCTGGATGTCCTCGGCGTTGGTCAGGTACAAGCTGGTGACGCCGAAGCGACCGGAGGCAATCTGCTTGATGGCCGAGCGGCGCTCGGGATCCAGCAGGCGATCAACGTCCTCGCCACCCTCGCCCGTGTTGGACTTGCCACCCAAACGGTTCATGGCGATGGCAAGTGTCTCGTGGGCTTCCTGCGAGATGGAGCCATAGCTCATGGCACCCGTGGAGAAACGCTTGACGATGCTGGAGACAGGCTCCACTTCCTCCAGCGGTACTGCCGGACGGACACCGTCCTTGAACTTGAGGAGCCCGCGGAGGGTCATCAGGTTCTCGGACTGATCGTCAATGCCCTTGGTGTAGGACTTGAAGATGTCGTAGCGGCGTTCGCGGGTGGCGTGCTGCAGGCGGAAAACCGTCTCCGGGTTGAAGAGGTGCGGTTCGCCGTCACGGCGCCACTGGTACTCGCCGCCGCCAAGCAGCGGCTGGTGCGGGTGCTCGATGCCACCTTCGGGGTACGCCATCTGGTGACGTGCCGAAACTTCGGCTGCGATGACATCCAGGCCGACGCCACCCAGCTGGGAGTGCGTACCGGAGAAGAATTCGTCCACGAGTTCCTGGGACAGGCCCAGTGCTTCGAAGGTCTGGGCGCCAGTGTAGGAAGCCACAGTGGAAATGCCCATCTTGGACATGATCTTCAAGACGCCCTTGCCCAGGCCCTTGATGAGGTTGTAGACACCGTCTTCGGCGGTGACGCCTGTGACGTCACCGTTGGAGATCAGCTGCTCCACCGATTCCATGGCCAAGTAAGGGTTGACGGCGGATGCGCCGTAACCGATGAGAACTGCCACATGGTGTGTCTCGCGAACGTCTCCGGCCTCAACCACCAGGGCGGTCTTGGTGCGGTTCGCGCTGCGGAGCAGGTGGTGGTGAACGGCGCTGACCAGCAGGAGCGAAGGAATCGGGGCCCATTGCGCGTTCGAGTCACGGTCGGACAGCACAACGTACTGCACGCCGCGGTTGATCGCGCCGGAAACCTGTTCGCAGATCTCCGTCAGACGTGCACGCAGTGCCGCTTCTCCGCCCTCGGGGCGGTAAAGGCCACGAACCTTCATGGCGATGCGATCGCCGTCGGGGGTTTCGATGTTCGCGATCTTGGCAAGCTGATCGTTGTTGATCACCGGGAACGGCAGCGAGATCTGCGGCTGGCGGACCTGCTTGCCGTCCAGGAGGTTGCCGTTGGGACCAATGGCACATTTCAGCGAGGTGACCAGCTCTTCGCGGATAGCATCCAGCGGCGGGTTGGTGACCTGGGCGAAGGACTGCACGAAGTAGTCGAACAGCAGGCGTGGGCGCTTGGAGAGCACAGCCACCGGGGTGTCCGAGCCCATGGCACCCAAGGGCTCGGCGCCGGTGCGGGACATCGGTCCGAGCAGGATCTTCAGCTCTTCGGTGGTGTAGCCAAAGGTCCGCTGGCGGATGTTTACCGAAGCGGCCGTGTGGACCACGTGCTCACGCTCGGGAAGCTCGTTGATGTCGATCAGGTTGTCCTTGAGCCAATCGGCCCAGGGGTTGGCCCCGGCAATTTCAGCCTTGACCTCGGTGTCGTCAATGATGCGTCCGGCTTCGGTGTCCACCAGGAACATCTTGCCCGGGGCTACGCGGCCTTTCTTGACCACGTTGGAAGGCTCAACCTCAATGACACCAACTTCGGAAGCGAAGATGATGAGGCCGTCTTCGGTGATCCAGTACCGTCCCGGGCGCAGGCCATTGCGGTCCAGTGTTGCGCCAACGAGGCTGCCGTCGGTGAAGGACACAGCGGCAGGACCGTCCCACGGCTCCATGAGCAGGGAGTGGTATTCGTAGAACGCACGGCGCGCGGGATCCATAGTGGCGTGGTTCTCCCATGCCTCCGGGATCATCATCATGATCGAGTGCGTGATCGGACGGCCGGAGAGCCAGAGGAGCTCGGCCACCTCATCGAAGGAAGCAGAGTCCGAGGCGCCCGGGGTACAAATCGGGTAAAGCTCCTCGGGCACCGAACCCAGCAGGGGGCTGGCCAACTGCGACTGGCGGGCACGCATCCAGTTGCGGTTGCCCTTGACCGTGTTGATCTCACCATTGTGGGCGATGGTGCGGAACGGCTGCGCCAACGGCCAGGACGGGAACGTGTTGGTGGAGAAGCGTGAGTGGACGATCGCAAGCTTCGTCTTGAACCGCTTGTCCGAAAGGTCCGGGTAGAACGGCTCCAGCTGTGCGGTGGTCAGCATGCCCTTGTACACAATGGTGCGCGAGGACAGCGACGGGAAGTAGACACCGAACTTGTTCTGGGCGCGCTTTCGGATACGCCAGGCACGGGAGTCCAGTTCATTGGGCTCAAGGCTTTCACCGGTGGCCGAAGCGAAGAACGGCTGCGAGAAGTACGGCATGCAGGCCCGCGCCATGGCGCCGACCAGGTCTGCAACCACCGGGACCTCACGCCATCCGAGGACTGTGAGCCCCTCATCAGCGGCGAGGGCTTCGATACCGGCTTTGGCGTTGTCAGCTTCACGGGACTCAGCTGGAAGGAAGGCGGTGCCCACCACATACTGGCCCGGTGAGGGCAGTTCGAATTCGGTGACGGCCCGGAAGAACTCGTCCGGGACCTGCATCAGCAAGCCCGCACCGTCGCCGGTACCTTCGTCGGCGCCCACGGCGCCGCGGTGTTCGAGATTGCGGAGGGCGGTCAGCGCCGCTTCCACGATGTCGTATCCCGGTTCCCCGCGGAGCGTGGCAATAATAGCCAGGCCGCAGGCGTCCTTCTCCTTATCAGGGTTGTAAAGACCCTGAGCCTCCGGGAGCGCGGCAAAGCGCTTGAACGGAGACATGGCACCCTGAGGTTCGATATTTTCGGACCAACCGGGGTTATGAAGATGGGTCATGGGAGACGTCCTTCCTCGAGATCGTGCGTATGGAAGGGACAACGTTGGCCCCACCTTGCCTGCCCTGTGACGGGCACAACAAAGCGCTAGTAATTGGAATTGTAGGCCAGCCGATCCAGCGCAACGAACAGTTACGCAGACCTCTGGCCCCGGCTTGACCAGTGAACATCGGTATGCTGCGATCCGGTTTCCGGGGTGCCACGACGCTGTGGACTGGGCCCTACGAGCGGTGACTCTGTTGCCCCTTTACCGAACGCGACTACTTGGTGTCGTCTGCCTTCGGCGTGGATCCGGGGGCCTTCCTTGCGGCAGTTGCAGCAGATGTGGAACCGGTGCCGGACGTGATGTCCTTTCCCGTCTCCCCTGCTGATTCCTGCGGCTCGTCAACGTGGCCCGGATCGCTTTGGTTATCTGGGAGATTACCACGCGAACCAGTATCTGAGACAGATGCGTCCACATCATGACTGGTGACGCTGGTCACCGCAGCCGGCTCCTTTTGCGCCGTTTTTTCGGGCTCGCGGCCCGGCAAATAAGGAGTATCGGGCACCGGCCGGCCCTTCCGGCCCAGGACGAAGAAGATCGCCAGAGCGGCTACAAAGACAAAGATGCTGGTCCACACATTGAGCCTGGTGGTAATCCCGAAAAGGCTGATCTGCTCAGCATCGTCAATGCGCAGCGCTTCAATCCACACGCGGCCCAAGGTGTAGTACACGGCGTACAACCAGAAGAGCCGACCCCACCGGAAATTGAACTTCTTATCCAGCAGCAGAAGGATGGCGACACCCGCCAGGTTCCACAGCATCTCGTAAAGGAACGTCGGGTGGAAGAGAGTGCCCGCAGCCATGTCCGGCGGGAAGTTGGCATTGGCGGGGTCAATCTCCAGTCCCCACGGCAACGTAGTGGGCGCGCCGAAAAGTTCCTGGTTGAACCAGTTTCCCAAGCGTCCGATGGCCTGGGCCAGGAGCAGGCCCGGAGCTGCTGCATCAAGGAATGCCGTCAACTTAACGCCTGCCCGTCGGCAACCGATCCATGCACCTACCGCACCGAGGATCACAGCACCCCAAATGCCCAAACCACCCCGCTGGATCTGCGGAATCAGCGAGAGGTCCCCTGTGCCGTCAAACCCGGGCCCGAAGTAAGCGTCCGGGGAAGAGAAGACATGGTAGAGGCGGCCACCGATAATGCCGAAGGGGATCGCCCAGATGGCGATGTCCCACAGACTGCCCTCAGGCGCCCCGCGGCGCTTCCAACGTGCCGAGGTCAGCCACAAGCCAACGATGATGCCCGCCAGGATGCAGAGGGCGTATGCGTGGATGCGCAACGTCCCCCACGGTAGCGGAATGTCGAAACCGGACCACGATGGGCTCGGGATACTCAAGGGGACCATTGCCGCAGCGTGGAGGACGTTCTGCATTCGCTTCGCTGTTTCCTTTTTCTAGGCTTCTGCAGCTGCGCGGCCCAGGCCGGCGCTGAGGTTCTTGGTGAGTTGTCCGACGGCGTCCACGCCGCCGTCGCGGAGGGCCGCCACCAACGCGGTCCCGACGATCACGCCGTCCGCGTATGCAGCAATTTCACGGACATGATCCGGGTTGGAGACGCCCAAACCGACGCACACCCGATTGGCGCCGGCGGCGTGGGCGCGGGCCACCACGTCTTCAGCACTGCTGCTGACCGACGTGCGGGTTCCGGTGACGCCCATGATGGACACAGCGTAGACAAACCCACGGCTTGCCTTGACCGTCATGTCCAGTCGCTCCGGAGTGGAAGAGGGCGCCACAAGGAACACCCTGTCCAGGCCGTACCTGTCGGAGGCTTCAAACCACTCATGAGCCTCATCAGGGACCAGGTCCGGTGTGATGAGTCCTGCTCCCCCGGCTTCGGCCAGGCGACGGGCGAACTCGTCCACGCCCATGCGCATGACCGGGTTCCAATACGTCATGACCAAAACTGCTGCATCGGTGGCGGCAGTAATGCCTGCAACCACGTCAAAGACGTCTGCGACGCGGAATCCGTTGGAGATCGCTTCAGTGGTAGCGGCTTGGATCACGGGACCGTCCATCACGGGATCGGAGTACGGAATGCCGATTTCGATGAGGTCAGCACCGTTCCGGGCCAAGGCTATGCCGGCCTCGATGCTCTCCTTGACCGTGGGGTAGCCGGCGGGAAGGTACCCCACCAACGCGGCCCGGCCTTCTGCTTTGGCCCGGTCAATGACGGCGGCGGATTTGCTGGCGAATTCTTCAGTCATCAGTTCTGGTCCTCGTTGACATCCACGGCTGCTTCGTTGGTGCGCTCGGTGGGCCCCTTAGGCTTCCGCGTGGACAGTGTGGTGCCCTTGACGTGCCCTTCCTCGTCCAACATGTTGAACCAGGCGGCAGCAGTCTCCACATCCTTATCGCCACGCCCGGACAGGTTCACGATCACTGTCACGTCCGAGGGATTTTCCTTGCCCTCCGTGAGACGCTGGCCGATCTTGATGGCACCGGCCAATGCGTGGGAGGACTCGATAGCAGGGATGATGCCTTCAGTCCGGCACAGGAGGCTGAACGCATCCATGGCTTCGGTGTCCGTCACGGCCTCGTAGGTGACACGCCCGATGTCTGCAAGGTAGGAGTGCTCCGGGCCGACGCTCGGGTAATCCAGCCCGGCAGAAATGGAGTGGGACTCAATAGTCTGACCGTCTTCATCCTGCATCAGGTACGAGCGGGCGCCGTGAAGTACGCCCGGGCGGCCCAGCGAGATGGCTGCAGCGTGGCGACCTGTCTCCACCCCTTCACCGCCGGCTTCAAAGCCGTAGATCTTCACTGATGCGTCGTCAAGGAATGCGTGGAAGAGGCCGATTGCATTGGATCCTCCACCGATACATGCAGCGATGGCGTCGGGAAGCTTCCCGGTTTGCTCCAGGATCTGGCTGCGCGCCTCTTCACCGATGACTTCGTGGAAGTAGCGGACCATGGCAGGGAAAGGATGCGCTCCGGCGGCGGTACCCAGCAGGTAGTGGGTGTGCTCCACGTTGGAGACCCAATCCCGAAGGGCATCGTTGATGGCGTCCTTGAGCGTCTGCGAACCGTTGGTCACGGGAACCACGGTGGCCCCCAGGAGCTGCATGCGCGCCACGTTCAAGGCCTGCCTACGGCAATCCTCGGCACCCATGTACACCACGCACTCAAGGCCCAGCAGTGCCGCGGCGGTTGCGCTTGCCACGCCGTGCTGGCCTGCGCCGGTCTCGGCGATGACGCGGGTCTTGCCCATCCGCTTTGCGAGCAGTGCCTGGCCCAGGACGTTGTTGATTTTGTGGGAACCGGTGTGGTTGAGGTCCTCGCGCTTGAGGAAGATGCGCGCCCCGCCTGCGTGCTCCGAGAAGCGCTTGGCCTCGGTCAGCAAAGACGGCCTGCCGGAGTAGTTCTTGTTCAGGTCCTTGAGCTGGGCGATGAAATCAGGATCAGCTTTGGCCTTCTCAAAGGTGTCCTGAACTTCGTCAAGGGCGGCGATGAGCGACTCGGGCATCCAGCGTCCGCCATAGCTGCCAAAGTAGGGCCCCGATGCATTCCGCAGCGAAGGGCCACCTTGGAGGAATGCATCCGCTGCATTCTCTTCTGAGCCGGCTGTTGGCGCGTCGACCATCAGTCTCACCGTCCTGTTCCAGTTAGTTCTTTGGGTAGTTCCACGTGCCACAAGGCAGCCGCAGGCTGATGCCCGGGCTGCCTTGCAACTATTCGCCGTGACTCAGGTGCTGCCTCAGTTCCTGACGGCGATTGCGGCAGCTCCCGCTGCCTTGAATTCAGTGATGCGTTCGCGCGGTGTGGAGTCGCTGACCAGCGCTTCCCCCACCAGGATGGCGTTGGCGCCGCCCGCGGCGTAATGAGAGACGTCCTCGGGACCCCTGACGCCGGATTCGGCCACGATGACGGACTCAGCCGGAATCAAACCGGCCAATGATCCGAAAACGGAACGGTCGACGTCGAGCGTTTTGAGGTTGCGCACATTGATGCCAATGATCTTGGCCTGCGCCGCGACAGCTCGCTCGATTTCCTCTTCGGTGTGCGTCTCCACCAGGACGTTCATGCCGAGCTCGTGGCTCAGAGCACTGAAGTCAGCAAGCTCCGAGTCGGACAGCGCCGCAACGATCAACAGGATGAGATCGGCACCGTGTGCACGGGCTTCCCAGATCTGGTACTCGTCAACGGTGAAGTCCTTGCGCAGCAACGGCGTTTCGACGGCGGCACGTACGGCGTCGAGGTCCGCCAGGGAACCGCCGAAGCGGCGCTGTTCGGTGAGGACGCTGATCACGGAAGCCCCGCCGTCGGCATACTGCGCCGCAAGCGACGCAGGATCGGCGATGGACGCGAGATCACCTTTGGAAGGGCTGCGACGCTTGATTTCGGCGATGACTTTGAGGTCGTTGCGGATGGATGACGGGCCACCCAAGGCGGCCCATGCATCACGGGCCGGAGCAGCGTTAGCGGCGCGCTCCTTCAGCTCCGCGAGGGACACGAGACCACGCCGGGCCTCCATGTCCTCCTTGACGCCAACAATGATGTCATCAAGAACGGTCACGATTAGTGACCGTTGTTCTGCAGCTTGCTGCCGCCAACTCCGTAGCCTGCCTTGCGCATGACGAAGCCCACGATCAGGCCGATAACCATGACCACCAGTCCGCCGACGAAGATCGGGGTGTTGGCGATGACAAATGCGATGGAAGAAATCAGGGCGCCCACCAGCATCACAAGTACGCAGGTCCAGGCAGCCGGGCTGTTTCCGTGGCCAATGGCGTCAGCGTGGCTGGCCATTTTGGATTCAGCTTGGTTTGCGGACACTGTGGTTTTGCTCATGTGAAATCTCCTCAGGATGAATACTGCTTACATTCTGCCATTTATTGACGACGGCCGGGACATCGCCGGACGTCATCGCAGGTGTGGTCGGCTTTGTTGCGCCGGGGAACCCGAAAGTACGATGCGACTGCTTACGTGGGGTCTTCTCCGCGCGAGAGGCTGTCCCAGCTGTCGATCTCGTCAACGGGTTCGTTGTTGCTCTTCTTGCTTCTCGTCCCGGCGTCATATTTGGTCCGTGAGGTCCAGTGACGAGCCGCAAGCGGCAAGAGAACAGCGCAGACCGCCAGAAGGGAACCGGCAATGATGGCAAGCACGGGGAACACAGTAACTGCTGCATCGGCCTGCCCGCCCGATACTCCCGTGGCTGCAGCTATGGAACCTTGCGCGGCTCCCAACGGATCCAGCATGACGGTCACTGCCGCGAGGATGATCCCCG
The DNA here is from genome assembly GCF_006964045.1 of Arthrobacter sp. TS-15. Lineage (NCBI taxonomy): Bacteria > Bacillati > Actinomycetota > Actinomycetes > Micrococcales > Micrococcaceae > Arthrobacter > Arthrobacter sp. TS-15. Next base: position 164,555 of record NZ_SDXQ01000039.1, read on the forward strand.
CAGCTGACAAAACAATGAGGACTGCAATGATCCAGCGCGCTATCTTTCCGGCGATGGATGCAGCCAAGCCGCCCGCCAGAGCGACGACAGCCAGTGCTGTGACCGCGGTAGCCGCTTTGCTTCCTTGGACATGGAGGTCACTGTTGGAGGCACCAGTGGGGTCCAGCCGGACCTCGATCCAGGTCTGAGTGGTGGCTCCAAAAACGGCCAGCGCAAGGATGGTGGTGGCCAGAACCAGAGTGGATTTTCGCGCCCACCGCGGAGACTGCCTCACAGAAGGTGCTGAAGATGCCGCGCTCATGAAATCGACGTCCCGGTGTCGGATTCATCTGCGCTCCGCACAGACCTTGCGGAAATGTTCTGCAACGAACCGGCTGTGTGCACCGCACGGAGAGGTGCGGCAGCTTTGTTCACCGTTTCAAGGGCTTCCGAAGGCTTGTGCGAATCGGCCACGATCCCACCGCCGGCCTGGACGTAGGCGCGTCCCTCACGGAGCAGTGCGGACCGGATGGCAATGGCCATGTCCATGTCTCCGGCGAAGTCCAAGTAGCCCACCACGCCGCCGTAGATACCACGCCGGTGCGGTTCGAGTTCGTCCAGCAGCCTGAGCGCGCGCGGCTTGGGAGCACCGGAAAGAGTGCCCGCCGGAAAAGTCGCTTTGAGGACGTCGTAGGCCTTTGCGTGCGGGGCGAGCTCGCCTACCACGGTGGACACCAGGTGCATGATGTGGCTGAACCGCTCCACTTCCATGAACTGCGTAACGTCCACGGTTCCGGCCACACAGACCTTGGAGAGGTCGTTGCGTGAGAGATCCACCAGCATCAGGTGCTCTGCGCGCTCTTTCTGGTCAGCCAGAAGCTCAGTAGCCAATGCCTTGTCGGCCTCCACCGTCTTGCCACGGGGGCGCGAGCCGGCGATGGGGTGGGTAATAACTTCCTGTCCGGTCACCGTGACCAAGGCCTCCGGTGAGGAGCCCACAATCGAGTACTCGCGGCCGTCCGCGTCCTCCAGGCTGAAGAGGTACATATACGGGCTGGGGTTGGTGTTGCGCAGGACGCGATAAACATCCAGGGGGTCCGCGGCGCATTCCATTTCGAATCGCCGCGAGATCACTACCTGGAAAACCTCACCGTCAACAATGGCTTCCTTGCCGCGGTCGATTGCTTCCAGGTATTTGGCCTCGTCCCAGCGTTCCTGGACGCTCGAGGCGAAGTCCAGGGCAGCCGCTTCAAGCACGGACACGGGCTGGGCAACCGGTGTGCTGATCTGCTCCAGCAGCGCCTTCACCCGGGCTACGGCGTCGTGCCAGGCATCATCCACCCGCTCGGAGCTGTCATCGAAATTAATGGCGTTGGCAATCAGGAGGACGGTGCCGTCCATATTGTCGTGCACCGCCATGTCGGTGACCAGGTTCAGTGCCATCTCGGGCAGCTGCAGATCATCTTCGGGCGGGGACGTCAGCCGCTCCCAATGGCGCACAGCTTCCCACCCGAGGAAGCCCACCAAACCGGACGTGAACGGCGGCAACCCATCAAAGCGGTCAGTTTGAAGTGCCGCGACGGTGTCCCGCACAGCGTCAACGGGGTTGCCCGAGACAGGAACTCCCACGGGTGGCTCACCAATCCAGTGCGCCTGGCCGTCTTTGGTGGTCAGCGTGGCACGGGACTTGGAACCGATGAAGGAGTAGCGCGACCACGCGCCGCCAACCGCAGCGGATTCCAAGAGGAAGGTTCCCGGTTGCCCCTTGGCCAGCTTTCGGTACAGGCCAATGGGAGTCTCGGCATCCGCCAAGACCTTGAGTCGGACAGGGATGACACGGCTGTGGACGGCGAGTTCGCGGAACTCTTCCAGGCCCGGGCTGATGATTCCAAGGTCCTGCATGGCTATGTTTTCCGCCTTATTGTCTGAGGTGGTGCGTCAGTGGAAAGTGGTGGGTGCCTTAGTCGGGGTGGCCCGTAACAACTGTGAAGTCGCGACCATCGAAGCAGGTCCGGGTTCCGGTGTGGCAGGCTGCGCCGATCTGGTCCACGCGGATCAGGAGGGCATCGCCGTCGCAGTCAAGGGCGACAGACTTCACGAACTGTACGTGTCCGGAGGTGTCGCCCTTACGCCAGTACTCCTGACGGGAGCGGGAGTAGAACGTGACCCTGCCGGAGGTCATGGTGCGGTGGAGAGCCTCATCATCCATCCAGCCGAGCATGAGGACCTCATGGGTGTCGTGCTGCTGCACGATAGCTGCGACGAGGCCGGAAGAATCCCGTTTCAGGGCGCTGGCGATCTCCTGCGGCAAAGGGCTCGCGGGCTCGCTTGAGGGCTCCGCGGCAGGAGTTGGGCTGGGGGCGGACTGCTCTGACATCAGATCAAGTCTAGTGCCTTTGGCGGGAGCCGGATTCTGCGGCGGTTCCACTGCGCAAGAGTGCTCCGATCGTGCTAGTTTCACAAGTGATGCATTTCGTCGATCCTTCCCGAGAAGTACTGGCCGAAACCCTTCTGGCGGCCGGACCTGACTCCCCCACGCTCTGCGAAGGGTGGCAGACGCGGGATCTTGCTGCGCATTTGTATCTGCGCGAACGGAAGATTGCAGTGGGTTTGGGCCTGCTGATTCCCAGTTTGGGCAAGGCCTCGGAGAAGGCCACCTCCAAACTCGCTGCCAAGCTCAAGAGCCCTGAAGCCTATGCGGACCTCATCAAGACGTTCCGCGCCGGCCCTCCGGCCCTCTCCCCCTTGAAGATCAAAGCCCTGGATGAGACGTCCAATCTCATTGAGTACTTTGTTCACACCGAGGACATTCGCCGCGCCGGCGACCGTTGGGCACCCCGGGCACTCGACGAAGCATATTCGGATGCCCTCTGGGACGACCTCATCAAGCGCGCGGCCTTCCTTTACCGCGGTGTGGACCTCGGTATTGTGCTTGTGCGACCCACCGGTCCCCGACACGTAGCCAAGCGAGCCCCCGTTTCAGTAGCAATCGTCGGCGAGCCCGGCGAACTGCTCATGCACGCTCATGGACGTACCAGCCAAGCGCTCGTCACCTTTGAAGGCCAGCCGGACGCCGTCGCGCTCTTGCAGTCAGCCGACATCGGCCTCTAAGTGCACAATGGAGGGTCACCTGCGCGGTGACCCTCCATTGCCTTTTAAACTCTACTGATCAGCGAACCTCGAAGCCTGCCTCACGAATCGCGGTCTTCACCTGGGCGATCATGTCATCCGGGCCAAAGTGGAACACCGAGGCCGCCAGCACGGCGTCCGCGCCAGCCTCCACGGCGGGCGGGAAATGGGCAGGCACGCCGGCCCCGCCCGAAGCAATGATGGGGATGTTTACCGCCGCCCGAACCAGCCGGATCAACTCGAGGTCGAAGCCGTCCTTCGTGCCATCGGCGTCGATCGAGTTGAGCAGGATCTCTCCCACACCCCTGTCGGCGGCTTCCTTGGCCCAGGCGATCGCGTCGATTCCGGTACCGGTGCGGCCACCATGCGTGGTCACTTCAAAACCGGACGACGTCGGGATGTCACCGTCACGAGTACGGCGCGCGTCCACCGAGAGCACCAGGACCTGCGAGCCGAAGTGACGGGTGATTTCATCGATCACATCGGGGCGGGCGACAGCCGCGGTGTTGATGGACGCCTTGTCCGCACCGAAGCGCAGGAGCTTGTCCACCTCTGCCACGCCACGAACACCACCACCCACGGTCAAGGGAATGAAGACTTCCTCAGCCGTGCGGCGGACGACGTCGAACGTGGTTTCGCGGTTGCCGGACGACGCAGTGACGTCCAGGAACGTCAATTCGTCGGCCCCGCCGTTATCGTACCGGTGCGCGAGTTCCACCGGATCTCCGGCATCTCGGAGTCCTTCAAAATTGACGCCTTTGACCACCCGGCCTGCATCGACATCCAGGCATGGGATGACGCGTACGGCTACAGCCATGTGCTGCTCCTAAGTTCTACTGGGCTTGCTGTCCGTGGATCAGATGCGGCAAGCGTGGATGCTGCTGACCAGGATGGCGCGTGCTCCGAGGTCGTAGAGCTCGTCCATGATGCGGTTGGTTTCCTTCTTGGGAACCATGGACCGCACAGCAACCCACTCCGAATCCCGCAGCGGTGAGACAGTGGGCGATTCCAAGCCGGGAGTCAGCGCAGCCGCGTCCTCCACCAGGTCTTTGCGGATGTCGTAATCCATCAGGACGTACTGGCGGGCTACGAGGACACCCTGGAGTCGACGGATGAGAATCTCGATTTCCTTGGCTGTCCCGTTGGCGGCTCCGCCCGAACCGGACCGGCGGATCAGCACGGCCTCGGACTTCAGGATGGGATCGCCAAAGATCTCCATGCCGGCAGCTTTGAGCGTGTTACCTGTTTCAACGACGTCGGCGATTGCGTCCGCGACGCCCAGACGCACGGAAGACTCAACGGCTCCGTCCAGCCGGACCACGGTGGCGTTCACGCCGCGCTCGGAAAGGTAATCGCGCAAAAGTCCGTCGTAACTGGTTGCCAGGCGCTTGCCTTCGAGCTGCTCGACGCCGGTGAAGTCACCTACCGGTCCAGCGAACCGGAACGTGGACGGCGCGAAGCCCAAAGGAAGCAGTTCTTCGGCTTCCACTTTTGCATCCAACAAGAGGTCGCGGCCGGTGATGCCGACGTCCAGGGTTCCCTGGCCGACGTAAACGGCGATGTCGCGGGGACGGAGGAAGAAGAACTCAATGTCATTGTCGGGATCAACCATGACCAGTTCGCGGGTGTCGCGGCGCTGGCGGTAACCAGCCTCGGACAACATTGCCGAGGCGGCTTCGGACAGGGATCCCTTGTTGGGGACTGCTACACGGAGCATTGGGAGACTTTCTTTTTGGAATGGAGGTTTTCAGGCACCTTGGCCACGCAGGGGGCTCCGCAACAGGCAAGCGGAGTGGCGTGGCTAGAGATGCTTGTAAACGTCTTCCAGGCTGAGGCCCTTAGCGAGCATGAGGACCTGCAGGTGGTACAGCAACTGGGAGATTTCCTCAGCGGCGGCTTCGTCCGATTCGTACTCCGCGGCCATCCAGACTTCGGCGGCCTCTTCGACCACCTTTTTACCGATGCCATGGATTCCGGAGTCCAGTTCGGCAACCGTGCGCGAACCTGCCGGGCGGGTCGCTGCTTTCTCACTCAGTTCTGCGAACAGCGTCTCGAAATTCTTCACGCCCTCCAGACTACTTGCTCAGGGGCAGCCACCGCTTGTTGGGGCGTTGCATGACGAAGGGGATGTGAGTGAAGACACACTCACATCCCCTTCGATCCAGGCCTCTAGCTGAACTGTTTGAGTGTCACAGCCGTGGCCAAGGCAGCGGTCACTGCTTCGTGTCCCTTGTCCTCCTTGGAACCCGGAAGGCCAGCACGGTCGATGCCCTGCTGCTCGGTGTCGCAAGTGAGGACGCCGAAGCCAACAGGCACCCCGGTGCGGACGCTGACGTCGGTGAGGCCCGACGTCGCGGCCTGGCAGACGTAGTCGAAGTGCGGGGTCCCGCCGCGGATCACTACGCCGAGGGCTACCACAGCGTCGAAGTGCGGCGCGAGCCTGGCCGCTGCAACCGGAAGTTCAAAGCTGCCCGGAACCCGCAGGAGCGTGGGTTCGGCGATGCCGGCTTCCTTGGCTGCGCGGAGGGCACCGTCAACCAGGCCGTCCATGATCTGTGTGTGCCAGCTCGCGGCCACAATGGCCAACTTCAGCTGTGAGGTTTCCTCGGGGTTAAGGGTGGCGAGGTCGATAGTTGGTGCGCCGTGGCCGCTCATAGTTGCTGGGGATCCGTTCAGTCTTGGTTGTTGTCAAAGGGTAGGGATGCCGGCGTCTTGCCGTTGCTGACGGGCTGGACGTCCAGCGCCAGCCGGTGGTCCATCCGGTCTTTCTTGGTCTGCAGGTAGCGGAGGTTCTGTTCGCGGGAGGGAACCTCGGTGGGCACCATCTCCACCACCGTGACACCGGCTTGGGCGAGGCGGTTCTGCTTATCGGGGTTGTTGCTCAACAACCTGACCTCGTGCAGTCCCATCTCCGCAAGGATCTGGCCCGCGGCAGTGTAGGAGCGCGCATCTACAGGCAGGCCGAGCTGTTCGTTGGCTTCCACTGTGTCAAAGCCGGCTTCCTGCAGCGCATATGCCTTGATTTTGTTGGCCAACCCGATGCCCCGGCCCTCTTGGCCGCGCAGGTACAGCAAGGTCCCGCCCTCTGCGTGGATGAGCTCCAGGGCAAAGGCCAACTGTTCTCCGCAGTCGCAGCGGTAGGAACCAAACACATCACCGGTGAGGCACTCCGAATGCAGCCTTACCAATGGTGCACGGCCGCCCTTGGGCGGGTTGGGGGAACTCACGGCGAGGTGCTCGTGGCCGGTCTCATGGTCAGTCCACGCCTGTGCCACAAAGTCACCAAAAGCCGTAGGCAACTGCACGATCGGCCCACCACTGACGGGGTGCGTCCCGGGGCCGGTGTGGTCGCTGCTGCGTGTGGTCGATGCGGTCATCGCTTCTCCTCGTCCTCCTGTGAAACATGTGCTTTCCGGGACTCTACCGCCTCAACATACGACACCAGGTCCTCGATGGAGATGAGGGGGCATCCATGTTCAGCGGCAAAATCACGGAGACTGTCCAGCCGCATCATTTCACCGTCGTCATGTACCAACTCTGCGATCACACCCACCGGAGCGAGCCCGGCAAGCCGACACAGGTCCACGGCAGCTTCCGTGTGACCTGGGCGTTCACGCACTCCCCCGTTAACCGCACGCAGCGGGAAAATATGCCCGGGGCGTGTGATCGATGCCGGAGTGCTGTTTGGATCCGCCAAAATTCGGGCAGTCAAAGCGCGGTCAGTAGCTGAGATTCCGGTGCTGACTCCGATCGCAGCATCGCAGGAAATGGTGTAGGCGGTTCCCTTTGCGTCCTCGTTGATCTCCACCATAGGCGGCAGGATCAGGGCGTCCGCGCGCTCTGAATCCAAGGGAACACAGATGACTCCGGATGAATAACGGATGGTCCAGCCCATGAGCGCCGGCGTTGCGTGCTCGGCGGCGAAAATGATGTCGCCTTCGTTTTCCCGGTCTTCGTTGTCCACCACGATCACGGCCTTGCCGGCGGCCATGGCAGCGATTGCTGATTCGACAGGATCCAAGCCGGTACGTCCCGTGCCGGCCGGAGTTGTCTTGGCGGGAGCGCTCATCAGTTGCCTCCCTGCCGGGGCGCGAAGGACAGGAGGCGTTCGGTGTACTTGGCCAACACATCAACTTCGATGTTCACCCGGCCACCCACCGCTTTGGCGCCCAAGCCGGTTTCTTCCAGCGTGGTGGGAATCAGGCCCACTTCAAACCACGGCGCCGTTTCTGCGGCAGGGCTGACCGCGGTCACGGTCAGTGAAACACCGTCGACGGCGATCGAACCCTTTTCGGCGATGTACCGTGCCAGCGTGGCCGGCACTCCAAACCTCAGCCGGTCCCAGTTCCCCAGCGGCTCGCGTTCCAGCAGCTCACCTACACCGTCCACATGGCCTTGGACAACGTGCCCATCCAGCCGTCCGCCGGCCGGAACGCAACGTTCCAGGTTTACGGCATCTCCCGCCGCCAGCTCGCCAATGGTTGTCCGGACGAGGGTCTCCCCCATGACGTCCACGCTGAAGTCCTGGCCCTCGATCTGCGTAGCGGTCAGGCACACCCCGTTGACGGCAATGGAGCCACCCAGGGGCAAGCCGTCTGCCGTGGTAGGCGCTTTCAGCCTCAATGTTGCGCTGGCATCGCCATCATGCTCAATGCCAAGCACAGTGCCTTGCTCGGCAACGATTCCCGTAAACATCAGTTTCCTCCTGTGAGATGTTCCGCAGCTTCTCCGTGAAGAACCACATTTTTCTGCGAAACCGAATTCTTGATAGTGCTGGCGGCGCCCCGTGGTGACCGCAGGTGTAGCCGAAGGTCGTTCCCGAGAATGCGGACAGCGCCGCCACCGGCGTCGTCCCAGGACCAGTGCTGGGCGTCCGCAAGTGTGGTGATACCGAGGTCATGAAGCGCCGGGGTACCGGATCCGAGCAACGTGGGAGCGAGGTAGACGATCAGTTCGTCCACCAGGTCCGCGGCAAGGAAAGTGCTCAAAATGGAGGAGCCTCCCTCCACCATGAGATGCCGGACTCCCTGCTCGAACAGCAGGCCCAAGGCTTCCGCCGGATCCCGCGTGGGCAGGTGAAGGAAACGCCCGTCGGTTCCCCGGACTGCAGCATCTTCAGGGACTTCCCGCAAACCCATGACTGCACGGAGGGGCTGGTGGGCCGAGAGCCCGCCCTCCGGTGTCCGCGCCGTCAATCGCGGGTTGTCGATCAGCACCGTCCCGGTTCCTACCAGGATCGCGTCGATCAGACCCCGCAGTCCGTGGTTGTCAGCAAGCGACTCCGGACAGGAGATCCATTGGCTGGTGCCGTCCACAGCGGCAATTCTGCTGTCCAGGGTCTGGGCTATATGCAAGGTGACGAAGGGACGCTTGGCCGCAACGGCGTCGAACCAGTCACGGTTCAGGTCCAGCGCCCTGCCACCTTCCAGCCCGGACCTGACGTCAATACCGGCGGCAGTGAGCGTGCGCGCACCCCCCGCGGCGGGGTCATGGGGATCGTCGACGGCGTAGATCACCCTTGCGATGCCTGCGTCAATGATGGCCTGGGCGCAGGGCCCGGTTCTGCCCACATGGTTGCAGGGCTCCAACGTGACAACCATGGTGGTTCCTGCAGTCTCGACGCCGTTCCTCCGGGCTTCGGAGATCGCGTCGGCTTCGGCATGGGCCGTTCCGGCCCCTCGGTGATAACCGGTTGCCAGTTGCTTTCCCTCCGGACTGAGGATGACCGCCCCTACCAACGGATTGGCTCCCCGCGGACCGGCAAGTGCAGCTTTTAGTGCGGCTTCCATGGCCGCATTCTCTGCTGCCGTGTAAAACGTATTGGCCGCGCTCACTGGACGGCCCCCGCGGACACAGCAGCGACTACGGGCTCGGCGTCGCGGCCGGCACGTTCGCGCTTTTCGGCCCGCCACCACACGAAGAACCCGGTGAGGGTAAAGAAGCCGTAGAACAGGTACATCACCGCGCTGGCGTAATAGCCTGCGCTGAACAGCAGCGGCACTCCCACAATGTCAACGGCCACCCAAATCAACCAAAATTCAGTCCATCCACGTGCCATGCCGTAGGTTGCCAGCAGCGATCCCATGAAGGTCCATGCGTCGGCCCAGACGGGCGGATAGGAGCCAAGCGCGTCGAACACGGGCGTCAGTGCAGCCGTGCCCGCCACCATCGCACCAATCAGCGCGAAGCGGACCTTGTTACTGGCCCAACCGGGGACAATGGCACGCCCTTGGGTACCCGACTGCCGCCCTTGCTGCCACCGGTACCAGCCATAAACAGCCACTGCGATGAACATGATCTGGCGGGCGGCCTGTCCCCACAGCGTGGCCGGTGCTGCGGCACCGAATACGTTGCCCAGGAAGACCGTGAGCAAGAGGATGTTACCCACGATGCCGATTGGCCAAGCCCAGACTTTTCGGCGCATACCGCCGAGGGCGCTGAGGAGCCCAAAGATGTTTCCAAGCACTTCGCGTAAGACAAGAGCAGATCCTCCAACGGGGATCTGTGCTTCGAAGAGCCATCGCAGAAAGTCCATGCCGTTCCTTCCCTGTAAGCCGCGATGACTCCGGGGGTGTACGACAGCGCAATGCCGGGCGTCGCAAAAGGGACGCCCAAGGCATGACTGTACGTGCTTCTCCCATCCAGACTTTAACTGTCGGTACTGGAATTTCACCAGTTCAACCGTCTGCCACCGAACGTCCAATTTCTTGGAATCCAGTGGCTCGCGGGTCGCGGACTATAACCGCCGGTTCGGACTTACACCGACCCCGGAGCACGTATGTGTTTTGTTATTCTGCCACAACTACAAAGATGTCCAGGCTATTCCCGGGCCATTTTCGTAACATGTGGTGACGCTCGTCAGCCGTTTGTCCAAGCAGCGGCTTGACCTGCTGCACGAAGCTTCTCGATCGCCTCCGCGGGATCTGGATGCCCGTACACGGCCGAGCCTGCAACAAAGACGTTCGCGCCGGCTTCAGCCGCGCGCGCAATGGTCTCCTCAGTGATACCACCGTCCACCTGGATGGCGACGCCGATCCCCGACCCCTCAATCGCTGCCCGCGCACGCCGGATCTTGGGCAACGTAATGTCCAGGAATGCCTGTCCCCCGAATCCGGGCTCCACGGTCATGATCAACAGCATGTCCAGTTCGCTGAGCATGTCCAGGTAAGGCTCCACAGGTGAAGCGGGACGTAAGGCCATGCCGGCCTTGGACCCCCTGGCGCGCAGTTCGCGGGCCAGCTTGACCGGCGCCATGGCAGCTTCGGCGTGGAACGTCACCGAAGCGACGCCGGCGTCCGCGTAGGCAGGCGCCCAGCGGTCGGCGTCGGAGATCATCAAGTGTGCGTCCAGCGGAACCGGGCTGACTGCTTGGATCCTTTGCACCACGGGCAGGCCCAGCGTCAGGTTGGGAACAAAATGGTTGTCCATAACGTCCACGTGGACGGCATCGGCATTGCTGATCCGTTGCAGTTCCGCCTCAAGGTTGACGAAATCCGCTGACAGGATGCTCGGGTTGATACAGCACTGAGACAAAGCAGCCCCTTCGGGTGGGTGGGAATGGGAAACCGGGTTACGGCAGCTACGGCTTTTTGCGGATGAGTGCCATAAACATGGCATCCGTTTGGTGAACGTGCGGCCACAGCTGGGCCGTGAGGTCATGACCTGCACCAAGATTTCCGGTAAGGCTGGCATCGTCCAACGCCTGCCCGGCGTCCAGCAGTTCAAGGTCCTCACGCTTGGCAAGCACGTCCGTAACAACGGCTGTGGTCTCGGCCGGATGCGGCGAGCACGTCACATACGCCACCACGCCACCGGGCCTGACGGCATCAAGCGCGGACTTCAACAGGTCACGCTGCAACGGACCCAGGTCACCGATGTCCGCGGGAGAGCGGCGCCACCGGGATTCCGGCCGCCTTCGCAGGGCACCAAGTCCACTGCAAGGTACGTCCACCAACACGCGGTCAAAAGTTTCGGGCTGCTCCGCACCCACTTCGCGGCCGTCGCCGGTCCGCACTGTCCACGCCTCATGCGGCACAGCCGAGAGTGCCTGCTGAACAAGTTTGGCCCGGTGCGGTGCCGGCTCATTGGCCAGGAGGGTAGCGCCGTCGCGGTGCGCCAAGGCAGCAAGGAGCGCAGCCTTGCCACCGGGCCCCGCGCACAAGTCCAACCACCGTTCAGTCTGTGCAGGAGAATTGCCCAGCTCAACTCCAGCCAAAGCACGGGCAACCAGCTGGGATCCCACGTCCTGGACGCGCGTAGTACCGCGGCGGACCGATTCAAAACGGCCCAAGTCCCCGCCGGCTGAAAGAGCTGAATCTTCCACCAGCTCACCTGCTGTAGCTCCATGATCGAAAGCCTCATCCAGGTTTCCAAGACCGGGCAACGCCACCAGGTTAACCACCGGGGCCGCGTTATCGGCCTCCAAGAGCGCATCAATCTCGGATTTGGGGCGACCGTGGTTCACCAGGGATTGGCGGAGTGCACGGACAATCCATTCCGGGTGGGCGTGGCGCAGGGCAGCAATTTTGGTCTCGTCGGATTCGTCATCCAGCACGATCTCCAGCCACTCGCCCATGGTGTGGGCAGTGACCTTACGAAGTACGGCGTTGATGAGGGCCGATGGTCCGGCTCCGATGACGGCGCGTGCCAGGCCGACGGTCTGATCCAGCGCTGCGTGCGCCGGAACACGCATGGAGAGCAGCTGGTGGGCGCCGATTCGCAGCGCATCCAGGATGGCCGGATCCAGTTGCTCCAAGGGACGGTCCACGCAACGGGCCAGGATGGCATCGTAGGTACCCTGCCCGCGCAAAGCCCCGTAGCTCAATTCAGTGGCGAAGCCAGCATCGCGCCGGTCCAGGCGGTGCTCGCGGATACGTGCCGGCAGCACCAAGTTTGCATAGGCGTCTTCGGAGGCAACCGCCCGAAGAACTTCAAAGGCCACGAGCCGGGCTGGATCAGCGCGACGTGTGCGTTGCGAAGGAGCGTTATTGGTAAAACCCCTTTGCGGTCCCCTGTTCCGTTCCCGGCCCTGCGCGTTGCGTTTGCTTTCGCTGCGGGCGCTACGGTTACCCTGTGAGTCCCGGTTGCCCGCCCCGCCGCCGTCCCGGCTCCCGCTGTTGTTGGGGCCTCGCCGGCCGGACTCGCTCATTCGAATACCACTCTCTCGGGTGTTGCCAGGCCGCGCGCCCAATCGGCAGGCGACATCATTTTCTTACCGGCCGGTTGGATCCGGCCAAGCTCCACTGCATGGGAACCGGTACCTACCAGAACCGACTTGCCGTCCACCTTGATGCTCCCCGGCGGAAGATCCTTGATATCGGGCCGGAGAGTCACGGGTTCAAGTTTGACCCTCTGGCCGTCCAAGGTTGTCCATGCTCCGGGTTCAGGGGTAACTCCTCGCACCCGGCGGTTCAAGGCAAGGGCCGGCTGCTGCCAGTCGAGACGACCGTCGTCGAGCGTCAGCTTGGGGGCGAGGGAGATCTCCCCGGTCTGCGGCTGAGGAGCAGCCTGCCCGGCATCAATGGCGGAAAGGGTCTGGCTCAGCAGTACCGCGCCACTGATGGACAGGCGCTCGAGCAGATCACCCGCGGTATCTTCAGGACGAACTGTTTCTGTGAGTGTGCCAAATACAGGCCCGGTATCCAGGCCTTCTTCAAGCTGGAAAGTAGCCGCCCCGGTGACGTCATCGCCCGCGATGATGGATCTTTGCACGGGCGCCGCACCGCGCCATGCAGGGAGGAGCGAGAAGTGCAGGTTGACCCAGCCGTGGGTGGGTACACCCAGCGCGGCCTTGGGAACAATGCCGCCGTAAGCAACGATTGCGGCGACGTCGGGAGCGAATTCCGCGATTTTCTGCGTGGTTTCCGCGTCGACCTTTGCCGCTCGAATGACCTCGATACCGAGTTCCATGGCTCGTGCAGCAACCGGCGAAGGCGTCAGAACGCGCTTGCGGCCCACGGGCGCATCAGGCCGGGTGAGGACCGCAACGATCTGGAAGCCAGCCTTAACCAAGGCATCCAACGACGGCACAGCCACAGCGGGCGTTCCTGCGAAGAGGACCCTCACTCGGGAGCTCCGAAACTACCGCCGCCGAAACTGGAGCCCACGGAGTTGGCGCGTTGGGAGGTTGTTTGCTCCGTGATGGCGTGATAGTTGGCGTTCCGGATGGCACGGAGGGCGGCCTTTCGGTCGTCCCCTTCCAACCTGTCGGTATAGAGGACGCCGTCAAGGTGATCTGTCTCGTGTTGGAAACAACGGGCCAACATGCCCTCCGCCTCCACCGACACCGGATTCCCGTTCAAGTCCACGCCAGTAGCCCTGGTAGCCCGGTAACGGCGCACGGGAAAGCCCAAACCGGGAATGGAGAGGCAACCCTCTACTTCGTCCGGCTGGAAATCCTCACTGTTTTCCAGGACCGGATTGATGATGTGTCCTTCCACTCCCCCAATGCGGTAGGTAAACACACGCTGGCTTACCCCCACCTGAGGAGCGGCGAGGCCGGCACCTTCAACGTCTTCCATGGTTTCGGTCATATCAGCTACCAGCTTGGCGAGCTCCGGACCGAAATCGGTGACGGGGTCAGCTACGGTGCGCAGCACCGGATCCCCGATGATTCGGATACTCAAAATTGCCATCTGCTGTCAGTCCTCACGATCGTCAAACCAGGCTCCGGTTGTTACGGGGCCTAGGCCAGTTTAGTTGAGGTCATGTTGCTGCAGGTGCGGCGCCTGCTGAAGCGAAGACGGGCGGAGCAATAGGGAGCAACGGCTGTCCGGCCGCGACAACGTCCGCTGACATCTCCCATACGCGCCGCAAGGCGCAGAACTTCCACCAGTGGTGCTTGAGGATGTCCGGATTGGCCCGTTGCGGCCTGACTTCGGTCTCGCCGATAGCTACCGCCAGCAACATGGGGTTATCGCCGTACTTCCACGGCTCCCATTCACCTGCAACAGGATCCACCAGACTTTCCTCTGCCTTCATCCCGGCCGCGAGCTGCATGACCACTTTGTCATCGAGGGCTTTGACCGTACCGTCGCGGGTCGTGCCTTTGGTTTTGTAGTCAATCAGGCAGATGCGGCCGTTGATCCGGGCCACGAGGTCCAACGTTCCGGCATAACCCACCGTTTTGTTCCACACCGTGATCTCGGGCGCGAGGGGCTCTACCCGGTAGAGTTCCCACCACTCATCAAAGCGGGCAGCAAAGGCCTGTTCTCCATGGGCGGCGAGGTCTTCCCGGCATTCTTCCAGACGGTGCGGCCGCCCCATGGCCCGCAAAGCCACCTGTTCGCAGTATGTATGAACACGATCCCCGCGTGCTGCAGCTGCATCCCGATAAACCTCAGCGGCCTTGGAGGCTTTGTTGATGGCCTGACGAATCCTGGCAGGACTTCCGAGGATGGCCGGAAGCTCAGGATCTGCAGCCAGGCTGCTTGCGCCCATGTAACTGAACCAACCGTCCAAAGCATGCGCCTGTTGTCCGATCACTGTGGTGATGGACGGCACAGAAAATTGCTCAGTGGTGGAGCGGGCGTACATCCGGCCGTAGTCAGTAGCGTGGGCAAGCAGTGGAGCAGTCATATAAAGACTGTGTCACAGAGGACCGACAGAATTCATCCGCGGAAAGATCACGGCAAGCTGCTCAGGAGGCAGCCTGGCCAGCTTGCCGGCGAGGATCGGCGCGGTCGCTGAGAGATCTACAAGGCGGGCGGCAGTTTCCGTGACGGCCGGGAGCAGTTCCGGCTCCTCTTGTTCGTGCATGCTGATGGGTGTCGCGTGCACGTGAATCGTGACGCAGAAACCAGAAATCGGGCAGGCATACGGGTTGCACTGGAAAACAGCTGAATAAGGAAAAACCCCGTCCGGACCGACTCAGTCAGTCCAAACGGGGTTTAACCATTGCATACAGGCTGTGGGCGATACTGGGTTCGAACCAGTGACCTCTTCGGTGTGAACGAAGCGCGCTACCACTGCGCCAATCGCCCGGGTGCATAGAAAACACTAACGGACCATCGCCGGAATGCAAAACGGATCCTGATGTTCAGGCCGCCCTCGAACTACAACAGTGAAATTACAGCGGTGAGATTCGCTCAAATCCGCGTGAATACAAGGATCCAGCCGCCACTGCGATCAAAAGCAAGCTACCGATTTGGAGTTTGCAGGAACCTCCTATAGAGTTTTTACTCGTCGGAAAGCGACGGAATGCCTGCAAGGCTGCCCGCCGATAACGACACTGCGGACGTAGCTCAGCTGGTAGAGCACCACCTTGCCAAGGTGGATGTCGCGAGTTCGAATCTCGTCGTCCGCTCGCAAGGCACTGTCAAGGCAAGACTTCTTCGGAAATCTGCTTACACGGTGGGTTGGCCGAGAGGCGAGGCAGCGGCCTGCAAAGCCGTATACACGGGTTCGAATCCCGTACCCACCTCGGTGAAAACCATGTCTTCCAGCAGCTGGCTGGATGCATGGGCGATTGGCGCAGCGGTAGCGCGCTTCCCTGACACGGAAGAGGTCACTGGTTCGATCCCAGTATCGCCCACCAGAACAAGGAAACTTGTTTGTTGTTGAAGGCCGGGCATCAACCCGGCAAGCAGCATGTGCGGACGTAGCTCAGCTGGTAGAGCACCACCTTGCCAAGGTGGATGTCGCGAGTTCGAATCTCGTCGTCCGCTCTCCTATTGAAGGACCCGGTAACGGGCGATTGGCGCAGCGGTAGCGCGCTTCCCTGACAC
This sequence comes from Arthrobacter sp. TS-15, assembly GCF_006964045.1. Taxonomy (NCBI): domain Bacteria; kingdom Bacillati; phylum Actinomycetota; class Actinomycetes; order Micrococcales; family Micrococcaceae; genus Arthrobacter; species Arthrobacter sp. TS-15. The sequence goes on from NZ_SDXQ01000039.1 coordinate 180,388, forward strand.
GGAAGAGGTCACTGGTTCGATCCCAGTATCGCCCACCAAAACAAGGCAACTTGTTTGTTGTTGACAGCCAGGCTTATACCCGGCAGGCAGCATGTGCGGACGTAGCTCAGCTGGTAGAGCACCACCTTGCCAAGGTGGATGTCGCGAGTTCGAATCTCGTCGTCCGCTCCAGAATAAAGAAAGCAGCTCCCAGGAGCTGCTTTTTTTATGCCCGGATTTTGCGGATATCCAATTCATTAATGGAAGTAACCGATACCCCTCAGAAGAAGTCGCTTTATCTAATGTGATTCGGCTCGCATAATGTACTGCGAGCTCATCACCGTTCCACGCCCACCGGCAGGAGTACCCCCATGAACCAACAGACGGCTTCACAGTCCGTCCTGAGGCGCAAGCCCATCGACGACATCGAAGAAGAAAACAAACACAGCGGGCTTTTCAAAAGTCTTGGCCTCTGGCAGCTGACAGCCATTGGCGTCGGCGGAATTATCGGCGTCGGCATCTTCTCGCTGGCCGGGCTGGTAGCCCATGGCAGCGAGAGCAACCCCGGCGTTGGCCCTGCCGTGCTCTTCTCGTTCCTGATCGCCGGCCTCGCTTCCGGCGCAGCAGCATTGTCCTACGCCGAGTTTGCCGGCATGATCCCCCGCGCCGGCTCGGCCTACACCTACGGCTATGTAGCTCTGGGAGAGATCATCGGCTGGTTCATCGGCTGGGACCTCCTGCTGGAGTACATCGCCATTGTGGCTGTGGTGGCTATCGGCATTTCCGGCTACTTCGATGCTTTCCTTTCAGGCATCGGAATCCATATGCCCACCTGGATGACGTCCACGGCCGACGAGGGCAAGGGCGGAATCATCAACCTTCCGGCCATCCTTGTCTGCCTCCTGGTCACCTGGATCCTGAGCCGTGGCACCAAGGCGTTTGGCCGGTTTGAACTGGTGGCAGTCGCCATCAAGGTCATCCTGATTCTGTTCATTATCGGCCTGGGTATTTTCTACATCAACACCGAGAACTACAACCCGTTTATGCCCAGCGGCTTTGGGCCCGTCCTGGCCGGTGCCGCCACCGTCTTCTTCGCCGTCTTCGGCTATGACGCCATGAGCACAGCTGCGGAAGAGGCCAAGGACGGCAAAAAGCACATGCCCAAGGCCATCATCCTGTCGCTGATCGTCGCAATGCTTCTGTACGTTGCCGCAACCCTCGTACTCACCGGCATGCAGAACTACAAGGACATTGATCCCACGGCCGGCTTCGCATCTGCATTCACCGGCGTCGGATTGCCTGTGATCGCCACTATCATTTCGGTGTTCGCGGTCCTGTCCATCCTCACCGTGATGCTGACCTTCCTGCTGGGTGTCACCCGCGTATGGTTCTCCATGAGCCGTGACGGCCTGCTCCCGGGCTGGTTCGCCAAGACTGACAAGCACGGAACCCCGCAGCGCGTCACATGGATCGCCGGTGTTGCCTCGGCATTCCTCGCCGGAGTCTTCCCCATCAAGGAAGTTGCCGATCTCACCAACATCGGCATTCTGGCTGGCTTCGTGGTGGTCTGCATTTCCGTGATCGTGTTCCGCTACACCAAGCCCAACGCCCCGCGCACCTTCCGCCTGCCGTTCATGCCGGCAGTCCCCGCCTTCGGCGTCCTGGCATCGGCGTTCCTCATGTTCCAGCTCCACTGGGAAACCTGGGTCCGGTTCGGCGCATGGCTGGTCATCGGCTTGATCATCTACTTCGCCTATGGCCGCAGGCACTCCCTCATGAACCCGAACAGCCCGCGCCACAAGGTTGAAAGTAAGCCGTTGGCGTAGTTCGTCCACAGGCCTCCGCAGAACCCTTGGCACCCCGCAGAACTGGTGTTAGGGTCGGACGCGGAGGAGCGAACTGGCTCCGCGATGGAAGGGAGGTGCCCGTGGGTTTAATTGACGACCTGAAGGGCAAGGCTCAGGGTCTCATTCAAGGCAACGAAGAAGCCATCAAGAATGGCATCGAAAAGGCCGGGGATTTTGTGGATCAGAAGACGGGCGGCAAGTACGCCGGTCACGTCGACAAAGTCCAGAATGCCGCTTCCGACTTCGTGGCCAAGAACGACGGTCAGCCTGGACAGGCTCCCGTCACGGATGAGCCGAAGCAGCCGTAGCTGCCTGAGCCGCCGTACCAGATACGTCAAGGGGGCACCGGTCCCGCCGAGAGGCGCCACCGGTGCCCTTGGCGTTTAAGCGGCGCCCTTGGCGTTTAAGCGATGCCCCTAGCGTTGGGCGTTTCCCAGGCGGCAGCCACGAAACCGGTCGGGAGACTTCCACCAGGTCAGGTACTTTGGACCTTATGCCTTCAGCTTCAACCCGTGCCGTCCAAAGCCGCGCCCCTAAGGAGACGCTGGGCCCGCCTGTCACCGCAGGTGTTGTCACCGCTTTAGTCGGTTTCACGTCCTCGTTCGCAGTGGTCATTGCGGGTTTGAAGGCCGTAGGCGCCAATCAAGCGCAAGCATCCAGCGGCCTGCTGGCGCTGACCCTCACCTTTGGACTGGGCATCTTGTGGTTGTCGTGGCGGTCCCGGATGCCGGTAACACTCGCGTGGTCCACACCAGGTGCCGCGCTGCTCGCCTCTGCCGGAATGGTCGACGGCGGGTGGCCGGCTGCTGTGGGTGCGTTCCTGATGGTGGGGGTACTGATTCTCCTCACGGGACTGTTGCCCGTCTTGGGGAGGATCATGGCAAAGATCCCTACGGCTTTGGCGCAGGCGATGCTCGCCGGGGTGCTGCTGCCCTTGTGCCTTGCACCCTTCAAATCTTTGGGATCAGCGCCCCTGTTCATCGCGCCGGTGGTGTTGTGCTGGGTGATCCTGATGAAATTCGCACCACGGTGGTCGGTTCCGGCATCGCTGCTGGTGGCCCTGGCTGTCATCGGCATCCACATCTCAACCACCGGTGTTCAGGTATCCGGAGGCAGTCTTCTACCAAGATTGGAGTGGACCACGCCTGCATTTACCGTCGGAGCCGCGGTAGGACTGGCGCTACCGCTCTTCATCGTGACCATGGCGTCGCAGAACATTCCCGGCGTCGCGGTCCTCAAATCCTTTGGGTACACGACGCCGTGGCGGCCGTCCATGCTCGTGACGGGAGCTGGAACGATCGCCGGAGCACCTTTCGGTGGCCATGCGATCAACCTGGCCGCCCTCAGCGCAGCCCTGGCTGCTGGTGAAGAGGCCGGAAAGGACCATGGCAGGCGCTGGATCGCCGCGTTCGTCTCAGGCATCGCTTATCTGGTGCTGGCCGCTGCCTCCGCCGCCTTGGTCACCCTGGTGGCTGCCGCCCCGCCCGGACTCCTGGAAACCGTTGCAGGGCTCGCTCTTTTGGGAACGCTGGCTTCGTCCATCTCATCAGCACTGGCGGTAGCTGAGGAACGCATCCCGGCCTGCATCACTTTCCTGCTGGCAGCCTCAGGGTTGAGCGTTGCCGGGATCGGCGCTGCTTTCTGGGCCTTGGCAGGCGGCATAGCGGTTCGCTGGCTGCTGAAGAGCCGCGAACCTGTTCAGAAGGGTTGAATCGCGCAGCAGGCCTGAATCAGGCAGGCTCGTGGTTTTGGGCTTCGCGTGCCAAAGCCGTCAGCCTGGACACGGCACGGAAGTACTTCTTCATGTAACCACCGGTCATCATCTCTTCGGTGAAGAGTTGGTCGAACGGTACCCCACTGGCCAGGATCGGCACATCTTTGTCGTAGAGCCTGTCCGCCAGTACCACGAAGCGGAGCGCAACAGCCTGTTCGGTGATTGTTTCGACGTCGCTCCACACCACGGCCTCCACGCCGGAAATGAGCTGGCGGTAGCGGCTGGGGTGGACTGCGGCCAAGTGGTTGACGAGCGTACGGAAATCATCAACGGCCACGGTCTTTCCGTCGAACTCGGCACGCATCCGGTGCTTGAGCTCTTCGGTCTTGAGCGGCGCGGGGGCCGCGGGCAAGCCTCGGTGACGGAAGTCTTCGCCGTCGATTCTGACTACGTCAAACTGATCCGCAAGAACCTGTATTTCGCGCTGGAAGTCCACGGCAGCGAAGCGTCCCTCCCCCAGTGATCCGGGGAGGGTATTGGACGTCGCTGCCAGCTTCACGCCGGCGTCGGCCAGTTCACGCATCAGCCTGGACATGAGCACGGTGTCGCCCGGATCATCAAGTTCGAATTCGTCGATGCACACCAGCTTGTAGCTGCTGAGGGCTTCCACTGTCTTGCGGAAGGACAGCGCACCCACAAGGTTGGTGTATTCCACGAACGTACCGAACGCCTTGGGCCCCGGCGACCTGTGCCAGAGAGAAGCCAGAAGGTGTGTCTTTCCCACGCCAAAGCCGCCGTCAAGGTAGATTCCTGCCCTCGCTGCCGGGGCCTTCTTGGCGAACAACTTCTTGAAAAGCCCGCCACCGTCCTCGGATCCCACGGCGTCGGCGAATCCGGAAAGCAGCTTCACCGCGTTAGCCTGGCTCGGTTGGGACGGATCCGGCCGGTAGCTGTCGAACGATACCTCTCCAAATCGAGGAGACGGGTAGAAACCCTTGAGGAGTTCTTCCACAGAGACTGCCGGTGTGCGGGCAGCCAGTTGTTCGATCTTTACCACGGTGGTCCGTTCCTTCGGTGTTGGGTCCCCAGCAAGAATACCGGCATCGGACACTGGCCAAACCGTCACGTGACCAAGCCCATGTTTCACCGTGTGACCGCTGGGAAGCATTCCTGGCTGCCCGTGGTTAGTGTTGGAGCACGCCCGGCCGGCACCTGCACCACCTCCCACGGCCTGGCTCCGACCGTTGTCAGTGAAAGGCCATCACCATGTCCTACCCAGTTGAACAGAACGATAAGTTTGCAGCATACGCAAACCCTGAACGCCTCGTGTCCACTGAGTGGCTCGCGGCAGCCATCGCCGACGGCGCCATTTCCGACGGCATGCTTGTTGTTGTCGAGTCCGACGAAGACGTTCTCCTCTACGAAACAGGCCACATCCCGGGCGCCGTCAAAATCGATTGGCACACGGACCTGAATGACGAGGTCACCCGCGACTACGTTGATGGCGCCGCTTTTGCCGCCCTCGCTGCTTCCAAGGGCATCTCCCGCGACAGCACCGTGGTCATCTACGGCGACAAGTCCAACTGGTGGGCTGCCTACGCACTCTGGGTCTTTACGTTGTTCGGCCACGAGGACGTCCGCCTTCTTGATGGCGGCCGGGACAAGTGGATCGCCGAAGGCCGCGAAGTGACCACCGACGTTCCCCAGCCCGCCGCTGGTGAATACCCGGAGGTGGAGCGCAACGATGCTCCCATCCGGGCATTCAAGGAAGATGTCCTGGCACACCTGGGCAACCCCCTCATTGATGTCCGCTCCCCTGAGGAATACACGGGACAGCGCACGCACATGCCGGCATACCCGGAGGAGGGCGCCCTGCGCGGCGGCCACATTCCCACGGCCGCATCCATCCCTTGGGCACGCGCCGCGGCTGAAGACGGAACCTACCGGAGCCGCGAAGAACTGGAGGCCCTGTACCTTGGCGAGGCTGGCCTGGAGGCCGGGGATGACGTGGTGGCTTACTGCCGGATCGGCGAACGTTCCAGCCACACGTGGTTCGCGCTGAAATACTTGCTGGGATTCGACTCCGTCCGTAACTACGACGGCTCCTGGACTGAGTGGGGCAATGCTGTGCGGGTTCCCATCGTCAAGGGTGCTGAGCGTGGCTCGGTACCTTCCTCCTTGGTCCGCAACTAGCCACCTCTGCAATTGATCCTCGGTGAAGGCATCCGTAGTGTTCCGGCACACACGATGCATTGCCCCTTGTTGTGCGTAAGCTGGAAGTGATGAGTACCAACACATTGCCCACCGCCCTGGCGGAAATCGTCGATGACTTCCAGGCGCTGACGGAGCCTGACCGCCTGCAACTCCTTCTCGAATTTTCGAGGGGCTTGCCGGACCTTCCGGAGCGCTTGAAGGACCACCCTGAGCTGCTGGAACAGGTTGTGGAGTGCCAGTCACCGTTGTTTCTCACTATCGAGTCCGAGAAAAACCCCGACGGCGGCGCCCGCGCCTACCGGCTCTTCTTCAAAGCTCCTCAGGAAGCACCCACAACCAGGGGCTTCGCAGGGGTTCTGCACGAGGGCTTGGATGGATTGACGGCTGAGGAAATTCTTGCCGTTCCCGACGATATGCCTGAGTTGCTGGGCCTGACCCGGGCCATCACTCCCCTGCGTATGCGGGGAATGACCGCCATGCTGGGGCGCATCAAGCGGAAAGTAGCAGCCGCCAGCCGGTTGGAAAGCTGACCGGCTGGAAATCTGAGGGACACAACCACGCGATGGCCAAGAAAACGGCTTCACAGGGAACGCCGGCAACTGCAGCACTTGCAGCGGCCGGCGTTCCGTATGTGCTGCACCCCTACGCCCACGATCCCGGGACAGCCAGTTACGGTCTGGAGGCCGCTGAAGTTCTGGGCATCGATCCGGACCGGGTTTTCAAGACTCTCATGGTCGAGGTTGAGGGCCGCTTGGCAGTGGCCATCGTTCCGGTATCCGGGAATCTGGACTTGAAGGCGGTAGCTGCAGCTCTCGGTTCCAAGAAGGCCGTCATGGCGGACCCTCGCACGGCGGAACGACGCACGGGATATGTTCTGGGAGGCATCTCGCCACTGGGGCAGCGGCAGAGCTCTCCCACGGTGGTTGACGAGTCCGCCTTGGCTTTCACCACCGTCCTCGTCTCAGGAGGCCGCCGCGGACTGGATATTGAGCTGGGCCCGGCGGACCTGATCCGGCTCACCAAGGCCATCACCGCTCCCATTGGCACCAGCGAGAAACATCGAGGCTGACCCCTCACCGCCAAAAGCCCGCCCCTGAGCCGGACTATCCAGTGGCGCCGGGCTGTCCCGGGTTGTTCCGGGGAGCCAGTTGCCTCTGCAGCCACGCCCGGACCAGGCGCTCCCACCGTTCGGGATCGACGTTCCACTCCTTGGTGTGCCGGGCGCCGTCGAAGGGTTCAAACGTGACCATCTCGGGGTTCTTTTCCGCGAGACTGGCGGACGGGCCAAAGGGCACGTAGTCGTCGTCCACGCTATGGATCAGCAGGGTGGGAGTCCGCAGCTCAACTGCGCGGGCTTCCCAGTCCATGGCTTTCAAGTCCACAGGTGCCGATAGCCCGGTCAGCCTGCGCCCCAGGGGGTGGCTTAGCATCATCTGCCCGTAGCGGCCCACGTTGTAGGGAATTTTGTTCATCTCAGCGTGATGGGCCATCACGTTGACCCAATTAATAACCGGCGCGTCCAGCACCAGGGCACGGATGAGGTGACGGTGCTTGGACAGGTCCGCTGTTTGCAGGCTGATGGCCCCACCCATGGACCAGCCGAACAGAACGATCTCCTGGGCACCCCGGTCCAGCGCGTACTCGATGGCGGCCTCAACGTCGCGCCATTCCGTAGAGCCCAAGCCATACCGCCCGTCCGGCGCGGAAGGAGCCAGGCCGTCGTTGCGGTAGGAGATCAGCAGGCTGTCCATGCCGAGTTCGCGCGCGGTGCGGACGGCACGGAGGCCCTCAAGGCGCGTTGCTCCGCGACCATGGACCATGATGGCGCAGACCGGCGCCGCTGCCGACGCTTCGGCGCGGATCAGCCAGGCAGGTGCCGCCCCGCCGTCGATCTCTATGTCCACATCCTCGGCCGCCAGACCGATCGCGGCAGGATCCGGATACGTAGCCCCGCTCCACCATGCACGGCGCGCCTCCGAGATGTTGCCGCTGTAAACTTCCTCAACCTCGCGCAGCACGGTCTGTTCGGCGGGCGAATAGGACACGATCCGGCCTATCCTGGCGTGGCCTTTGCCACCGGAGAAGAACAGGCTGAACACGCCGTCAATAGTGCTGTCCGGCGTGGCGGCCAGGATAACCTGTTGTCCTTTGTCGCCTTGCCCCTTGTCGCCACGGATCACGGCCAGGACTTCCTGGTCTTCGTGCCGGGCGGCAGGGGTGATGACGCGGCGGGCGAAATACACCGCGAGCGCGGAGGACCCCGCCCCCACCAGGCTGGCGAGGGTGCCGCCCGCCAGGAAGCCGGCGATGGCCCATTTGGTGCGGAGAGAAAGTTTCTTGTCTGCAGCGTCGCTCGCTGGCGGGGTAGTCGATGCCATGGTTCCATTGTTGCTGGTCCCCGGCGCGGCGTGGTGCAGGTGTGGGTAGCGCGGCGTTCCGTGAGGGGATTGATTCGCGCGAGTCAGCGTTGCAAAGTCTGCGGTCTGCGGTTCGCCGGGACTACGCTGTAGTCATGAGTGATCCCATCGTCATCCTGACTGAAGAGCCCCTCGGCCCCGACGACCGCGTTAACATCGCCAAACTGCTCGACGGCGGTGATGCGCCCCTTATTGTCTTGGTTCCCTCCAATACTGAACGGCACCTTCTGGTGGATTTCCTGGAAAATCTGTCGCTGCTGGATATTGCCAAGGCGTTCCGGGAGCTCACTGCGCAGCACCCGGATCCTGAGGCTGAACGTGCGGAGGCCTCCGAGACACTGGCAGCATCGCTTGCGGCGCTGGCCGGCTTGGGTGGAGGCGTTACCGGCGAGGTCGTCGACGGCGGTGCCGTGGCCGGCTTGGTGGCAAAAGTCCGGGCGGTGGATGCTGCCCAGGCTGTGGTCATTACCCGGCCCCATGCGATTGCGGACACGTTCCACACTGACTGGGCCAATAAGGCACAGGACCAGCTGGGCCTTCCGGTCCTGCACTTGTATGCGGGCTCGGGATTTATCGGCGACTCGTAAGCGTTGCATTAGACATGAACACTCCTGAGAACACCAGCAACACAACTTCCGCGCCCGAGGGGGCTGCCGTTCCCGTGGAAAAGAGCGATGCCCAGTGGCGCGAGGAGTTGACGCCCGAAGAGTACCGGGTGCTTCGGCAGGCAGGCACCGAGCGGCCGTACACGGGTGAGTACTGGGATACCCACACCGAAGGGGTCTACCAGTGTCGCGCCTGTGGCAGCCGGTTGTTTACCAGCCGGGAGAAGTTTGATTCCCATTGCGGCTGGCCGTCGTTCTGGGCCCCACTGGCAGAGGGCACCGTCCGGTATCTTCACGACCGCACCATGGGTATGGATCGGGTGGAAGTGCGCTGCGCTAATTGTGATTCACACTTGGGACACGTTTTCGAGGGTGAGGGCTATGGAACGCCTACGGACCAGCGATTCTGCATCAACTCCGTCTCGTTGCGTCTGGTGACGCCGGAAGAGAACTAGGCCTCAACCGGCCCCGACCCACCCAATGGCCAAGAGTTTCTTACGCTCAAGCCATTCTTGGATTAGCAACGCTTCCCGCTTGCTACGCTCGGCCCAGAAGCAATTACCTCTTCGAAAGGGCCGAGCTCCATGACCACTATCACCACCGTTATCGCCCAGCGCGTCACCGCCGACGACGCTGAGTGGATGTCCTTGAAGGCAGCAGCCACCGCCCTCCAGGCGCTCCAGGAACAGGACGGCTCCATCGCCGATTCCGCAGTGCACCCCGAGGCGGCAAGCCTGGTGTCCACTATTACAGACTCCATCTCGGCCCTGGCACCGCATTTCCCTCACGATGCCCGCTACCTGGAGCTCCTGGTGGAAGACTTCGGCCGCTGGGTTCAAGGAGGCTTCGGGGTACCGGACTTCCTGGACTCCCTTCAGGCGTTCCAGCCCCAGGAGCAGCGCGTTGACGGCCTGCAACACCTGGTTGTTTTCCCCATGTACACACAGAACGGCAGCACCAACAGGTTGGTCGAAGCAGTCCTGATCGAGGTCATCTGGCCCGAGTTCATTGGCGGCCTGGAAGCAGGCGAATACTCCAACAGGCTGTTCGTCCCCATCCGCTTTGTGGACTTCACTCCGGGCTACGACACCAACTCGGCCGTGCTCTTCCCGGAGACGGTGGCAGTCCGTGAGACGCCTACGTTCACGTGGGGTGCCATCTTCGCCGATCGTGAAGCCGCCCGGTTCCGCCGCGTACTCAAGGCCGCTGCGGCAACCACGTCCTTGGAACTTCCCGAGGACGCAGCGGAGCTGATCGAGGATCAGGAACTGACCCAGCGTACGTTCGTCATGTGGGACCTGATCCACGACCGCACCCATATGCGCGGCGACCTCCCCTTCGATCCGTTCATGATCAAGCAGCGCATGCCGTTCTTCCTGTACTCCCTCGAGGAGCTGCGCTGCGACCTGACCGCGTTCCGTGAATCCGTGCGCATTGAAAAGGACGAAGAGGCCGATCCCGATGCCCGCAAGCATGCGAAGCTGGTCCAGTATGCAGTGATCTTCGACCGCATCTTCCGGTTTGCCATCACCGGCAGCCGTGTGCGCAACTACGACGGCCTGGGCGGCCAGCTCCTTTTCGCTTGGATGCACCAGCACCACGTTCTCCACTGGACGGACAGCAAACTCTCTATCGACTGGGACGAAGCTGCCGCGGTGGTGGTGGAACTCGGCGCCAAAATCGAAGAGCTGTACTGGCGCTCCATCGACCGCCCGAAAGCTGCCCACTGGCTTGCGGCATACGAGCTCATTTCGAGCACTGTGACTCCCCACCCGGCGTCCGTATGGGCCAAGGGTCCGGAAGCACTTCCTTTGGATGGCCCGCCCCGCGGCCTCACGGACCAGGTGCTGGACGACGAATTCCCCCTGTCCATGTTCTATGAAGCACTGGAGAAGAAAATGCGCCCCATCATTGACTCCACCACGGGCATCACGGGCGCGACTGCGGCCTGATGACCACACTGACTATCCTTGTGACCGGCGGAAGCAGCGCTTCCGGCATCGCCGTGACGCGCGCTTTGGGGGCCGCCGGTCACAGGGTGCTCACTGTGGGCTCGGACGAAGCCCGGATCAAGGCCGCTGCCGCCGAATCAGGCAATGCGGCGCTACCTTTGGTCTGCGATCTCGCCAACCTGGAGTCCGTAAGGGACCTCGCGGCCACTCTCACCGGGCTCGGTGTTGAAGGCGTCGACGGCGTCATCCACTTGGTGGGCGGTTGGCGCGGAGCAAAGGGCATCGAAGACCAAACCGACGAGGATTGGGAGGCCATGGAGCGCAGCGCTGTAACTACGCTGCGGAACGTCTCCCGGGTTTTCTACAGCCAACTAGAAGCATCTGCACACGGCCGGCTGGCCATAGTGTCATCAACCACCGCAGCTTCCCCCACAGCTGCGGCCGCAAGCTACGCTGCGGCAAAGGCAGCCGCGGAAGCCTGGACCCTTGCCATAGCCGACGGCTTCGGGCGGGCGCAAAGCGGCAACACCGGAAACACTGGTGCTCCCACCGAGCAGCACAGCACCGAGCAGCACAGTACCGAGCAGCACAGTGCAGCGGTGATTTTTGTGGTGAAAGCCCTCGTTGACGCCGCCATGCGGCAGGCCCATCCCGAAAGGCGGTTCCCGGGCTTCACTGATGTTGAAGAATTGGCGACTGCCGCCGTCGAACTCTTTGAACAACCGGCCGCAGCCCTCAACGGCCAGCGCATCCTGCTGGCCACATAGAATCCTGCCGGCCCAAATAGACTTGAAAGCGTGAATGAACAAGTGACGAGCACAACAGAGGCAATCCACGGCGCCACGGACACCCCGGGCCCGGTTCAACTGCATGAACCTGCTCAACTGCATGATCCGGTTCAACTGCATGATCCTGCTCAACTGCATGATCCTGCGGTTCGCGGATTCGCATCCGACAACTATTCCGGCGTGCACCCGGAGATCCTCGCAGCGCTGGCAACCGCCAACGGCGGACATCAGGTCTCCTACGGCGAGGATGTGTACACGGCACGGCTGCAGGAGGTGCTGGAGCAGCAGTTCGGCCCCGGCATCGAGACGTTCCCGGTCTTCAACGGCACCGGTGCCAACGTCCTTGCCCTGCAATCCCTCCTCCCCCGTTGGGGTGCAGTGATCTGCGCCTCCACAGCGCACATCAACATGGATGAGAACGGTGCACCGGAGCGGGTGGGCGGCATCAAGCTCCTGCAGGTTCCCACCGGCGACGGCAAACTCACTCCTGAGCTGATCGACCGTGAGGCCTGGGGCTGGGGCGACGAACACCGCGCCCAGCCGCTGGTGGTCTCCATCACCCAAACCACTGAACTCGGGACCTGCTATACGCCGGATGAAGTGCGGGCCATCGCCGACCATGCGCACTCGAAGGGCATGAAGCTTCACATGGACGGTGCCCGGCTGGCGAACGCTGCCGCCCACCTGGATGTCCCCCTTCGCGCTTTCACCCGCGATGCCGGCGTGGACATCCTCTCTTTCGGCGGCACCAAGAACGGCCTGCTTTTCGGCGAAGTGGTGGTGGCACTGAACCCGGAAGCCGCCGACGGATTGAAGTTCCTGCGCAAAATGAACATGCAGCTGGCCTCGAAGATGCGCTTCATCTCAGCCCAGTTCATCGCCCTCCTGGAGGATGGCCTGTGGTTGCGTTCCGCCGCCCACGCCAACGCCATGGCCGCCCGCCTAAGGACAGCCGTTGAGGAAATCGACGGCGTGGAGCCAACCCAGGCAACACAGTCCAACGGGGTCTTCGCCATACTTCCCGAAGGCGTGGCGGACAAGCTGCGGGAGTCCTTCGCCTTCTACGACTGGGACGCTGCCCGCCGCGAAGTGCGGTGGATGTGTTCGTTCGACACCACGGAGGCGGACATCGATGCCTTCGTAGCGGCGATCCGACGCGAGCTGGCCTAACACATAACACCTGCAACCCGGGGCGGCGAGCCTGCACAGATTCGCCGTCCCGGACGCATAATCTGCGATGGTGAACGCCCTCGCACAGGTTCCCTCGGAGTTTCTCTTCGCCTTGGGATCACTACGAAAAGCACAATGCCGTAGCGAGCTGCGGCTTGACGAGATCCCCGCTCCTGCCCGGCTGGCTCCCTACGCAGTTGCACTGGGAGCTGAGGTATTCAGCCCTACTGCCGCCACCCGCCGGGTTCCCGTGCACGGACCAGCAGCCAAGGCCTTCGCTGCGAGCCAGGGCACCAGCCCCTCAAGCGAAGAGGACGACGAACTCGCTACCGGCCGCTTCATCCTCCTCTACGACCCCGACGGTTCCGCCGTTTGGGAAGGGGAGTTCCGCATCGTCACGTACATTCGGGCCCAAATGGACGCTGAGATGGGAAACGACTCCATGCTTGGCTCCGTTGCCTGGACGTGGCTGGTGGACGCCTTGGAGAACCACGCCGCGCCCTACCGCGCTGCCGGTGGCACGGCGACAAGAATTCTTTCCGAAAGCTTCGGCACCCTGGCTGAGCGGCCGGACACCATAGACATTGAACTGCGGGCATCCTGGACACCCGCCAGCCAGGATGTCCAAGCCCACCTCGAAGCCTGGTCCGACATGGTCTGCACCTTCGCGGGCTTGCCACCCCTGCCACCAGGGGTCACCGGGTTGCCCAACAGGAGACTCAATTGACTGTGACAAACGCATCATCGGGTACCCCCAATGGACCGGCAACGCCCTGCTGCGGCCGGAATCGGTAAGCTTAAGCCACCATGACCCCTGAATATCCGGAAAACACCACGGCCGGCGATCCGGTTGCTGATCCCACCACCCACATCAAGGTAGACGGCTTCGACAGCCACGTCCCTGAAATTATCGATCTCGATACTCCCCGCGAAGGGGTACCCGTGGTCATCGACACCCTGTCAGGGCTGGAGCGGTGCGCAGCCGCCATCGCGGCCGGAACGGGTCCTGCCGGAGTGGACGCGGAACGCGCATCCGGGTTCCGTTACGGCCAGCGGGCTTTCCTGGTACAGATCCGGCGCGAAGGTGCCGGAACCTGGCTCATAGATCCAGAGCCCTTCGAGAACCTGAACATCATCAATGACGCCCTCCGCGGCGTCGAATGGATTCTGCACGCGGCCTCCCAGGATCTCCCTTGCCTCTCGGAACTCGGCATGTGGCCTGACAAACTCTTCGATACCGAACTAGCCGCCCGCCTTGCGGGACTCCCCCGGGTTGGACTTGCCGCAGTTATTGAACAACTCCTCGGCTTTGGCCTGGCCAAGGAACACTCCGCGGCCGATTGGTCCACGCGCCCCTTGCCGGAGCCCTGGCTGCGTTACGCAGCCCTCGACGTCGAAGTCCTCGCGGAGCTCCGGGAGGAACTCATCGAGTTACTGGAAGCCGACGGCAAGCTCGAATACGCCGAACAGGAGTTCGCAGGAATACTTGCCGCTGGCCTGTCGGCCCCGCGCGTGGATCCTTGGCGGAAAACCTCCGGTCTCCACCAGATACGCGACCGCAGGCAACTGGCCGCTGTCCGTGAATTGTGGCTGGAGCGGGACCAACTGGCGCGCAAACGCGACGTAGCACCCGGCCGCCTCATCCCGGACTCCGCACTGGTGGCCGCAGCCAAGGCCATGCCCACCACGGTGCCTCAACTGCTGGCCACCAAGGGCTTCCACGGACGCTCAGCTCAAAGGGAAGCCCCACGCTGGCTGCGCTGCATCACCAATGCCCGGACACTCACTGACCTCCCGCCCCTCCACCTGCCCACCAACGC